>CAKZMC010000169.1 GCA_937128055.1 uncultured Actinomycetes bacterium
TTGACCCCAAAGTATGTCTGGGGAGGGTCAAGGGAGGGGCGGAGCCTCTCCCTTGGTCTTATAAAAGGCAACGAATGGGGGCCTACCCCCGGGGTTTTGACTTATGCGGGGAATGGGAAAGAATGAAGAATGGTGACGATATGGCCGATAAATCTATCGAAAAACACATGGAATATATCGGTTAAGGTAAAGGGGGGAACGCATGGCTGAGTTCCCGACATGCCAGGGTTGTGGGGTCCCGGAGAACTTCGCGCAGATGAACCGGTGGCTGGATAACGGGGATATCGTGCAGGCCACCAACGAGCAGGCGCGCATGGCCCTCGTGGAGTGCGAGAACATCGACCCGGTATTCCGCGATGTGGGAAAGGCCATCGGGATCTCCATAGACCACATAGTCATAAACATCGTGGCCCGCGCCACCCAGCTGTACATGGACACCCTCATCCTTCCCCAGGTAAAGGAGCTGATCCGCAACAGGTCGCTGGATATCCAGACCTTTTCGCAACCCATCATGGACCTCTGCCACGCCATGGGCTTCGGGAGATATCGCTTCCTGGGCTACCGCTACGAGGAGGACGAGGACGACTTCTGCAAGATGAGCATCTACCGCCCTTACTCCATCCTGGAGACCTCCGGCGCCTTCGCGGGGGTGGTGGCCTCAACGGTGGGAGGGGAGCATCTCGTGACCTTCGAGGAGGTCTCCCCGGGACTGTTCGAGCTCACCACGCACTGGACCACCTACCCCCAGGCCCTCAAGGAGAAACTGAAACTTCGCTTGTACAAGCCGAGGAAAGGCAACTTGGTGTTGGAAAAATGTGCCACTTGCGGGACGCCCCTGCTCCTCTCCTCCACCTGCCGCTGGGACATGGAGAACGGCACCATCACCAACACGAGGACCGGGTACCGCATGGCGGTGCTGGGCCCCGGGCTCATGGACACCGTCTTCGAGGCCCTGGAGTGGGAGCTGGGGGAGGAGATCCCGCGCCTGGTGGTGGACGCCCAGCGACGCTTCGCGAGGGAGGGTTTCGCCCCCATAGATTTCTCCTGGGACGAGGAGGAGCTGCGCAGGCAGTTTGCCGCGCGGGGGCTGGGAAAATTGCGCCGCTTCCGGCTGCGCAGCGACGGATTGTCGATGCGCATGGACAACTCGTGCATGCGGCTGCTGCTGGTGGGCCTGTTGCAGGGGGGTTACGAAAGGACCTATGGCGTGGACTCGCACGTGGACTGGGAGGTTTCCGAGGGGGGAGCGCTGGAAATAGAAATTGAGGCAAGGTAAGCTCGCCCGCGGCCAAGTACACGGACTAGAACCGCCCCATCCCCGTGCAAGCGGTCACCGGAACACCCCCGTAGACCGCCGTATACGAAGGACATATCATGTCGCGAGCCTACGGGAGCATCCCGCCTCGACCTTTCCACCGATCAACCATTCCCCGACTTTACAACGATGTTTAACGCGGGTTAACTTATCCTTGGCGGCGATGATGAATCCTGCGGGAAATGGTATGGAAAACAAGCACAGGCTCTGCCGCGGCAGGGAAACCGGGAGGAGGCGGGTATGAGCGAGGTCTATACCTGTGACGGGTGCGGGATGCCCGATGTCTTCGTGCAGATGACCACGTGGCTGGATAACGGCGACATCGCACAGGAGCTAAACCACGAGCTGCGAGTCGCCTTCATAGAAAGCGACAAGATCGACGCCGTCTTCTGGGAGGTGGAAAAGGCCATCGGGATGCCCATCGATCACCTGGTCATCAACCTGGTGGGCCGCGGGCTGGAGCTTTACCTGGATGCCCTGATCCCTCCCCCGCTCAAGGAGATGGTGCGGAACCGGACCATGGACATCCCCACCTTCGCGGAAACCATATTCGGCCTTGCCCACAACATGGGGTACGGGAAGTTCGAGTTCCTGGGCTACCGCTACGAGGAGGACGATGACGACTTTCTCAAGATACGCATCACCAAGCCCTTCTCCGTGCTGGAGACGTCCGGTGCCATCGTGGGGGCCATCACCTCCGCCACGGGGGGCGAGAACCTGGTGACCTACGAGCAGGTGTCCCCGGAGGTCTTCGAGATGACCGCGAGGTGGACCACCTACCCGGAGATAATCAAGGAGAGGCTCGAGATAAAGCTGCACAAGGAAGAGAAAGGGGACGTGGAGCTGGAGAGGTGCCATACTTGCGGGACTCCCCTGAGGCTCGCCCCCATGTGCCGGTGGGACATCGAAAACGGGGTCATCATGAACGCGGAGAACGGTTACCGCATGGCGGTGCTGGGCCCCGGGCTCATGGACACCGTCTTCGAGGCCCTGGAGTGGGAGCTGGGGGAGGAGGTTCCCGACCTGGTGGTGGACGCCCAGCGCCGCCTCGTGAGGGAGGGCTTCACCCCGATCGATTTCACCCAGGATTTCCAGGAGACGCGGACGCATCTCGCCCTGCGCGGCCTGGGGAACCTGCGGGAGCTCCGCATGGAGGAGGGCGGGGCCGCGATGCGCCTGGACAACTCCTGCATGCAGCTGCTGATAGTGGGCCTGCTACAGGGGAGTTACGAGCAGGCCTACGACATAGACTCGCACGTGGAATGGGAGCTTAGCGAGGAGGGATCGCTGAGGGTGGAGGTGACACCCTCCTGATCCCCGGACGGAAGGGGCCCTCCCGAACGGGGAAGGCCCCTCTATGCGAACCGCGGCATAGGCAGTCGGCAACGGCCTTACGGCGCGACTTCCTGCGCCTCCGCGTAAATCGACTCCCCAGCGCGCTGAAAGGTGAAGACGCCCTCGGTATCCACGTCCACCTCGACTAGGTCTCCCTCCTTGAACTCCCCTTCCAGCAGCTTCACCGCCAGGCGGTCCTGGATCTCGCGCTGCATGACCCGCTTGAGCGGCCGCGCACCGAAGTGGGGGTCGAAGCCCTCCGAGGCCAGCACCTCCTTGGCGCGCTCGCTGAGCCTGATGTCCAGCTTGCGCTCCGCCAGCCGTGCCCGCAGGCGCTCCAACTGGATGTCCACGATCTGCTTGATCTCCTCCATGCCCAGGCCGTTGAAGATGATGATCTCGTCCAGCCGGTTCAGGAACTCGGGGCGGAAGTGGGCCTTCAGGGTGCCCATGATCGCGTCCCTGATCTCCTCCCGGTCACTTACTGCCATATCCTGGAAATACTGGCCGCCCAGGTTGGAGGTCATGATGATCACCGCGTTCCTGAAATCCACGGTGCGGCCATGCCCGTCGGTGAGCCTCCCGTCGTCCAGTATCTGCAGGAGGACGTTGAAGACGTCCGCATGGGCTTTCTCTATCTCGTCCAGCAGGATGACGCTGTAAGGCCTGCGCCTCACCGCCTCCGTGAGCTGGCCCCCCTCCTCGTAGCCCACGTACCCGGGGGGCGCCCCGACGAGGCGGGAAACGGTGTGCCTTTCCATGTACTCGCTCATGTCCAGGCGCACCATGGCCTTCTCGTCGTCGAATAGGAACTCCGCCAGGGCACGCGCCAGCTCCGTCTTGCCTACCCCCGTGGGGCCCAGGAAGAGGAAGGACCCGATGGGGCGGTTGGGGTCCTGCATGCCCGCGCGGGCGCGGCGTATCGCATTGGATACTTTTTCCAGGGCTTCCTCCTGCCCCACCACGCGCCGCCGCAGGCGTTCCTCCATGCGGATGAGCTTCTCCACCTCGCCCTCAAGGAGCTTGGATACCGGTATGCCCGTCCAGGCGGAGACCACCTCCGCGATGTCCTCCTCGTCCACCTCCTCCTTGAGCATCTTGCGGTCCTTCTGCAGGTCCTGCAGGCGCCGGTTCTCTTCCTCCAGGCGGTTCTGCACCTCGATGGACTCCCCGTAGCGCAGGCGGGCCGCCTTTTCCAGGTCGCCCTCGCGCTCCGCCCTCTGCTCCTCGATGCGCACCTGCTCCAGGCGCTCCTTGAGCTCGCGGATGCGGGTTATGGCCTCCTTCTCCGCCTGCCAGTGGGCCTTCATCTCGGAGCTCTTCTCCTTGAGCTCGGCCAGCTCCGCCTCCAGCTTCTGCAACCTTTCCCGCGAGCCCTTGTCCTTCTCCTTCTTCAGCGCCTGCCGCTCTATCTCCAGCTGCTTCACGCGCCGCTCCACCTCGTCTATCTCGGTGGGCATGGAATCTATCTCGATGCGCAGCCGGGAAGCGGCCTCGTCCACCAGGTCTATGGCCTTGTCCGGCAAGAAGCGGTCGGAGATGTAACGGTCGGAGAGCACGGCGGCCGCCACCAGCGCCGAGTCCTGGATGCGCACGCCGTGGTGCACCTCGTAGCGCTCCTTCAGGCCACGCAGGATAGCGATGGTGTCCTCCACGTCCGGCTCGCCCACGTAGATGGGCTGGAAGCGCCGCTCCAGCGCGGCGTCCTTCTCAATGTGCTTGCGGTACTCGTCCAGGGTGGTGGCCCCGATGCAGTGCAGCTCACCCCGGGCAAGAGCCGGCTTGAGCATGTTGGAGGCATCCACGGCGCCCTCGGCGGCACCGGCGCCCACCAGGGTATGCATCTCGTCGATGAAGAGTATTATCTCCCCCTCGGCATCGGTGATCTCCTTGAGCACCGCCTTGAGGCGGTCCTCGAACTCCCCGCGGTACTTGGTGCCCGCCACCAGGGCCCCGATATCCAGGGCCACCAGGCGCTTGTTGCGCAGGCCTTCCGGGACGTCCCCCTCCACGATGCGCTGCGCCAGCCCCTCCACGATGGCCGTCTTCCCCGTCCCCGGCTCGCCGATGAGCACGGGGTTGTTCTTGGTGCGGCGGGAGAGGACCTGCATCACGCGGCGTATCTCCGCGTCCCGGCCGATCACGGGGTCGAGCTTGCCCCGCCGGGCAAGGTCGGTGAGGTCCCGCCCGAAGCGCGCCAGGGACTGGTAGCGGCCTTCCGCCTCCGGGTCGCTGACCCTCCGGCTGCCCCGCACCTCGCTCATGGCCTTGAGGACGCGGTCGCGGTCGACGCCGTGCCGGCGCAGTGCCTCGGCCCCGGCGCTCCTCTTCTCCTCCACCACGGCCAGTAAGAGGTGCTCGGTGGAGATGTACTCGTCCTTCATGCCGTCCGCCTCGGAGAGGGCGGCCTCCAGAAGGGAAGAGAGCCGCGGCGAGAGCTGCACCTGCCCCACCGCCCCGGTCACCCTGGGTATCTTTTCCAGCTCGGCCTCTACCTCCGCCAGCAGGGATGGGAGGTCGGCGCCGATCTTGGCAAGCAGGGAAGGCACCGTCCCTCCCTCCTGGCGCAGCAGGGCCAGGAGCAGATGCTCGGGCTCCATGAACTGGTGGTGGCGTTCCGCCGCCAGCCTCTGCGAATCGGCCAGGGCTTCCTGCGCCTTGACCGTCAACTTGTCGAAACTGACCATGTCATCTACCTCCTTCGACGGCCTGGCTTCTCGCGAACCGGGCCGCTCATATATCAATCCCTCGCGGGAAAGTCACTTCCTTGCGGGCCCCTTGCGGGGCCTGTATTTAAACCCCCGGGCACGGGCGGGGCCTGACCCCGTTCATGTCCGGAGAGCATTCGCCCGCTCATTCCCCCCGGCGCGAAGCCCGCATCCCCCGGAAAGGGTCGTTGTAGCGGGAGTGCATGAGCTCCCCGCGGGGGATGGGCACGATATCGTTCCGGAAGCTCTCCCGGACCTCTCGCACCCGCTCCTCCATCTCCCTCCTCATGGCTTCCAGCTCGCCCTCCAGCGACTGCATGCGCCGGCGCATCCCCTCCATGCGCCTTTCCATGTCGAGGATCATCTTCACCCCGGCCAGGTTGACTCCCATCTCCTGCGTGAGCCCCTGAATGAGCTTGCACCGCTCGATGTCCGCTTCCGAATAGCGCCTGCGGTTGCGCACCCGCACCGGGGCAAGCAATCCCTTGCGCTCGTAGATGCGCAGGGTCTGGGGATGCACGTCCGCCAGGCGTGCCGCCACGCTTATCACGTACAGCGGTTCCTCGCTCGCTCTCTTCCTATCCATTTCCGCTCACCTACCCCTCCAGGAAAGCGCGTGGGTTTTCCTTCTCCATCTCCTGGAGCTTCCCGATCAGCTCCTTCTCCTTGGCGCTGAGTTTCTTGGGGACCTGCACGCGCGCGGTGACGATCATGTCCCCCTTGCCCCTGCCCCTGGGCCGGGGGGCGCCTTTGCCCCGCAGGCGGAATTTGCGGCCGTTCGATGTGCCCGCGGGGATCTTCAACTTGACCTTGCCGTCGAGGGTGGGCACCTCCACCGTGGTCCCCAGCGCCGCCTCCGGAAAGGTCAGGGGCAAGTCCAGGAGGATATCCCCGTCCCTCCTCTTGAAATATTTATGGGGTTTCACGTGCACCCTAACGTAAAGATCTCCGGGGGTCCCGCCCAGGGGACCCGCTTCCCCCTTGCCCGGGAAACGCACCTTGCCCCCGTCGTTTATCCCGGCGGGTACCTTCACCTTGATGCTGCGGGGCATGTCCACCGTGCCCGTGCCGCGGCAGGTGTCGCAGGGTACCTCGATGACCGTCCCCCTTCCCCCGCAATCCGGGCAGGGACGGGAGAAGGCGAAAAGCCCCTGGTTCTGGGAGACGTTCCCCCTCCCGTTGCAGGTGGGGCAGGTCTTGGGCAACGTTCCCGGCTTGGCCCCGCTTCCCCGGCAGGTGGGGCACGCGCTGCGCCCGCTCACGGTCAGGGGAACGGTGACCCCTTGGATGGCGTCCTCGAAGGACACGGTCACGTCCGTGGCCAGGTCCCTGCCCCGCCGCGTTTCCCGGCGACGCCCGCCCGTGGCCCCCATGCCACCGAAGAGGTTGAAGATGTCGCCGAGGTCTCCGAGGTCTTCCAGGTTCCCCGTGTACGTATAGGTGCGCGCTCCCGGACGCCCGCCGAAGGAAGAGAAATCGAAGGGGCCGAAGCCCGCGCCGCCCGCCCCCGCGAACATGCCTCCCGCGTCGTACTGCCTGCGCTTCTCGGGGTTGGAAAGCACCTCGTAGGCCTCGCTGATCTCCTTGAACTTCTCCTCCGAGCCCTTGTCGCCGGGGTTGGCGTCAGGGTGGTACTTGCGCGCCAAGCGACGGTAGGCGTCCTTTATCTCTTTCTCGGACGCCTTCCTGTCCACTCCCAGCAACTCGTAATAGTCTTTTACCCCGTCCATCTCTCATGTCACCCGCATCAAACCCCGCCTCCCGTGGAGCGGGGCAAACTGCCGCGCCTCGCGCCCGCGGCGCAAGGCCTCAAGGGGTTCCCCTTCCCCGTCCTGTGAGGCTACCGCTCCGCCTTGCCTTGATCGCACTTGCTCACCGTGGCCTTGGCGGGCCGCAGGAGGTTGCCCTTGTAGCGGTAACCCTTCTGGTGCACCTCGACCACCGTCTCGTCCTCGTGATCGTCGCTGACCACCGCCATAACCGCCTCGCACTCCGAGGGGTCGAATGCGTGCCCCTGGGGGTTGATCTCCTCCAGCCCTTCCTTCTTGAGCACCTCCATCAGCTGGCCGTAGACCATGCGCACGCCACGGGCAAGCCCATCGTCCCTTTCAGCGCAGGACGCGAGCGCCTTCTCCAGGTTATCGATAACCGGAAGCAGGTTGGCGATGAGGGCGCTGTTGGCCTGCTCCACCACGCGGGTCTGCTCCCGGATCATCCTCTTGCGGTAATTCTCCAGCTCCGCCCGCTGCCTCTGGGCGTCATCCAGATATTCCCTGGCCTTCGCCTCGGCTTTTTCCAACTTGGCTTCCAGCTCTATCATCCTCTCTTCCAGCTCCTTCTTGTGCAGGCGATGCAGCTCGCGCAGCCTGGCCGCGCGGGGATCGTCGCCCTGTTCCTCTCCTTTTGCCGTCGTCCCGGGAGAAGCCCCTCGACTGACGTCGGGTCCCTTGTCCCCTCGCTGCTCCTCGCCATCCCGGCGATCGTCATTCATGCGCCTTCACCTCTTCCTGCCCCTCGCCATTTTTCATAGAGGGGGCTGGACCTCGCCGGCCAGCCCCCTCTCCTCGGCCCGCAGGGGGGATTACTTCTTTCCCCCCTCCACCTTGATGGGGATCTTCTTGGGCTTGGCCTCCTCCACCTTGGGCATCTCTATCTTAAGCACCCCGTCGGAGACGGTCGCGGACACCTTCTCCTCGTCCACCTTGCGAGGGAGAGGGATGGACCGCTCGAACATGCCGTAGGCCCTCTCGATGCGGTGGTAGTTCTCCTCTTTCACCTCCGAGGAAAACCGCCGCTCTCCCCTGATGCGCAGGACGTCGTCCTCCAGCGAGATCTCGACGTCCTTGGCCTCGAGACCGGGCAACTCCACCTCGACGGTGAGCTTCTCGTCCGTCTCGTACATGTCGATGGCGGGAGCCCAGGTGGCCACGGTCTCCGACGCCGGCTCCGCTCCCCTGAAGAAACTGCGGCGGAACAGGCGGTTGACCTCGTCCTGCAGGTTCATCAGGTCACGGAACGGATCCCATCTCACGATAGCCATTTCCCTCACTCCTTTCCTCGTTTTTTATGTTATGGCCGCCGAGCGGCTTGCTTACATCTCCTCGTACTCCGCCTCGTCGATTACTTCGCCCTCGGCCTCCTCGGTCGCCCCGTAGCTGCCGTCGCCCTCCGGGCCCGCGTGGGCACCCTCCGCCTTGGCCTGGGCATACATGTGCTCGGCCAGCTTGTAGGAGGCCTGCATGAGGATCTCCGTCTTGCGCCTTATGTCGTCGATATCCGATCCCTTCAAGGCCTCCTTTACGTCCTCGAGGGCTTTCTCGATGGCCTTGCGGTCGTCGGGAGACACCTGGTCGCCAAGGTCGCGCAAGGACTTCTCGGTGGTGTAGACCAGGCTGTCCGCGTTGTTGCGCACGTCCGCTTCCTCGCGCCGGCGCCGGTCCTCCTCGGCATGGGCCTCCGCGTCCTTGATCATCTTCTCGATCTCCTCCTCGCTGAGCCCGCTGGACGCGGTGATGGTGATCTTCTGCTCGTTGCCCGTGGCCAGGTCCTTGGCCGAAACGTGCAGGATGCCGTCGGCGTCGATGTCGAAGGCCACCTCGATCTGCGGGACGCCGCGCGGCGCCGGCGGGATTCCCACCAGCTGGAAGTTGCCTATGAGCTTGTTATATGCGGCCATCTCGCGCTCGCCCTGGTAGACCTTGATGTCCACGCTGGTCTGCCCATCCGCCGCAGTGGTGAAGATCTCGCTCTTGCGGGTGGGGATGGTGGTGTTGCGCTCGATGAGCTTGGTGAACACCCCGCCCAGGGTCTCGATGCCCAGCGAGAGCGGCGTCACGTCCAGCAGCAGGACGTCCTTGACCTCGCCCTTGAGCACGCCCGCTTGGATGGCGGCCCCCATGGCCACCACCTCGTCGGGGTTGATGCCCTTGTGGGGCTCCTTGCCGCCGGAGAGCTTGCGCACCAGGTCCTGCACCATGGGCATGCGCGTGGACCCGCCCACCAGGATGACGTGGTCGATCTCCTTGGGATCGAGCCCCGAATCCTTCAGGGCGCGCTTGAAGGGCCCCACGCACTTCTCCAGCAGGTCCGCGGTCATCTTCTCGAATTCCGACCTGGTCAGGGTCATGTCCAGGTGCAGCGGCCCCTCCGGGGTGGCGGTGATGAAGGGAAGGTTGATGTTGGTCTGGGTGGTCGTGGAGAGCTCGATCTTCGCCTTCTCGGCCGCCTCCTTCAGGCGCTGCAGGGCCATCTTGTCCTCGCGCAGGTCTACGCCGTGCTGGGCCTTGAAAGCATCGGCCATCCAGTCGATTACGCGCTGGTCCCAATCGTCCCCGCCCAGGTGGGTGTTCCCGGCCGTCGACTTCACCTCGAACACGCCGTCCCCTATGTCCAGGATGGAGACGTCGAAGGTGCCGCCGCCCAGGTCGAAGACGAGTATGGTCTGGTCGTTCTCCTTGTCCAGGCCGTAGGCCAGCGCCGCCGCCGTGGGCTCGTTTATGATGCGCAGCACGTTGAGGCCGGCGATGCGCCCCGCCTCCTTGGTCGCCGTCCTCTGGGCGTCGTTGAAATAGGCGGGGACGGTGATAACCGCGTCGGTGATCTTCTCGCCAAGGTATTCCTCAGCGTCCGCCTTCAGCTTCTGCAGGATCTTGGCGCTGATCTCCTGGGGGGTGTAATCCTTGTCCGCGATCTTCACCTTGTCCTTGGTCCCCATCTTGCGCTTGATGGAGGTCACCGTGTTCTCGGGGTTGGTGACCGCCTGGCGCTTCGCCACCTGCCCCACCAACCACTCGCCGGTCTTGGATATGGCCACCACGGAAGGGGTGGTCCTACCTCCCTCGCTGTTGGGGATCACGGTAGGCTCGCTGCCCTCCAGTATGGCCACCACCGAGTTGGTGGTGCCCAGATCGATTCCCACTGCCTTCGCCATTTCTCTTGTCCTCCTTTATCTTCCGATCCGGAAATTCATATATCAGCCTGATGATAATATAATTCTTTACAATATTAATGTCAAGACTTTTTACAATAATTCTTTTATAATTGTTTGATATGGAAAATCCAATGTGAGCTGGTCTTTTATGGGGGACCCGGTTCGCTGCAGCCCCAGGAAGGGTCCGGCCATGTCATCCGCGGGTGAACGCTTGCGCCCGATTCACCTCGCCATCACGGCGTGCATCCCGTAGATGAAATAGAAGAGCAGGAGCGCCAGGAGCGGATATACGAGCTGGGCGGCGTTGAAACGGATGTGCGGGGGTTGGTAAAGGATATGCATGGCTGCGGTGAAGACCATGGCGCCGGGAAGCGCCAGGGCGATGAACAGCTTGAACACCCAGCTCTGGGGAACGATGAAGTTGATGACGGCCAGGGGAACCAGGAGCACGCAGACGGGAATCATGGCATCCAGGAGGCGTTTCGCCCCAAAAACCACCCCCGAGGTGCGGAAACCCGCCGCCGCGTCGAAAGGCACGTCGTTGGCCACGCTGGGCATATAAAGGGCGGCGGAGAATAAGAAACCGAAAACGAGGGGCCAGGCGGGCGGCCACGTCCCCGGCTGCAGGAGCTTCCACCCGGCGATCAGGCCCGTGCACGCGCCGGAGGCGTTGGTGACGATGTCCAGGACGGGCCTGTTCTTGAAGCGGAACCAGGGATGGGAGTAGAGGATCCCCAGGATGAGCACGTTGGACGCGAAGAGGAAACAGGCGAGGCGCCAGTCCACCAGGAGCGAAAAAACGGCGCACGCAAGGGCGGAGAGGATAAAGAGCAGCGCCGTCTCCACCCTGCCCATCTCGCCGGTGACGAAGGGCTGGTCTGACATGTGGGAATCCCCCTTGTACATGTCGTTATGCAGGCGGTCGGACTCCACGTCCACGTAGAAGTTGAGAGAGCTGAAGAAAAGTATGCCGCTGGCAAGGGCGAGGTATGCCAGGGCTATCTCGTAGCCCTCCGCATGCCCCCCGCCCGCCGCGGAGGCCGCAAATCCCAGCACGAAGGGAAAGGCGAAGATCACCGCAGTGCGCGGTCGGAAGAGCTTCACGTATTTGCGCACGAATCCGTCGAAGCGGGTTCTCCGGTCCACCGCAACCTCCCCTCCACCGTTCTCCGCGCCGCCCGGCGGGATCATCCCATGCCCACAAGGAAAGGGCGGCTCACTCGCAATGCGCGACCCGCATCCCCGTTAGCTCTAAGAGGCCTAATCCCAGTAAAACAGATGTCATTCCCCGCTTCAACTCAACTCTTCCCGCGCAGCAGCCCGTCGCATTTCCCCATGATGCGCCAGAACGATTCCTCCACCCCGCTCTCCTTCGCCACCCTGGAGACGTCGAACTGGAAGAGGAAGCGGGCGGAGAAGAGCGTGATCACATCCCCGGCACGCGGTTCCTCGGGTATCGCTTGGCCCAGGGCCTCGCGCAGGGCCACCGCGGCCGCCCTGCCGCATACCAGCACCACCCTGGGACCGACCAGCAGTATCTCCTCCGCCAGGTACGGCGCGCAGCGCCGTATGTCCGTCCTGGTGATCCTGCCAAGGTGACAACGCAGCGCCGTGGCGAGATAGATCTCTTCCGCAGCCCAGCCCCATCTACTCCGCATCTTCCCGCCCAGCGCATCCCACCACTCCCCCCACGGGTTGCCCTGCTTTGCCCCGGGACCCGGCCTGCCGGCCAGGAGATAGAGCCCCGCGCCCGCGCGGCCGGCACCCGGAAAACCCCTCCCGCCTCCCGGGCAGAGGGAGCAGGAAGCGATGTCCTCGCGGAGGCCAGCGAGGTCCGCGAGGAGCTTATCCTCTACGGGCTTAAGGGGCCCCTCCTCCGCCCTTTCCCTGTCCGGTTCCACGACCCGCCTCCCCTCTCCCGCGCAGTGGCCATCCGCGGGCGCGCCGCTGCAGCGCAACGGACCCCTTTTCGCGCAGGTCGGTCCTCCCGCGCGGCAAGCGACGGCGAGCGCGCCGCGCCCTGGCGCCCAGCGCCAAAAGCACGCGGAGCTCCCGTTCTAAAGACCTTTCTTATACACTATATTGTATCTTTTAAGAAAATCCTTCCACAAAATATTGACAATAACAACATGTATGGTTTATTATTTCTGAAAATATACAAGATGTGGGCTGTGGAGCAAGGAGGGATGCTTTGCCTGTCAAGGTCAAAACGAGGCCCGTCTTTCTGGAGGCCACCTATGACGAGATGAGCGACGAGGACCTTATAGCCTGCATCAGGGGGGGTGATTCCCAGGCGGAGGCATATCTCCTACAGAAATACCAGTATCTCGTACACGTGAAGGCCAAATCGTACTTCCTGGATGGAGCGGAACACGACGATACCATACAGGAGGGGATGATCGGGCTCTACAAGGCCATACGCGACTACAAGTTCAACGACATCTGCTCCTTCCGCTCCTTCGCCGTCCTCTGCATCACGCGGCAGATCATCACCGCGGTGAAGACGCACACCCGCAAGAAGCACAACCCCCTAAGCTGCTACCGCCCCCTGGAGGCCAACACCTTCGAGGAGGGAGGGGACGTCATCTACTTCGCCGGCAACGGTGCGGGCTCAAAGGTCGAGGACCCCCTCGAGCTCTTCATCTTCGAGGACGAGGTTTCCCGCATCATCCATATCCTGCGCGAGAAACTCAGCGGGCTGGAATGGAAGGTGCTCGTCTCGTATCTCGAGGGCAAGAGCTACAAGGAGATCGCCGGCGAGATCAAGCGGGACACCAAGGTGGTGGACAACGCGCTCTGCCGCATCAAGGTGAAGATAAAGAACCACGTGGAACCCTTGCTGAACTGAGCCGCTCGAGGAGGCGCACGCTCACTTTTTCCTGGCCTGCTTTCCCGTCTGTTTCTTCCCCTTCTCACGCCGCTTCCGCTTCTCCTCCTCCATGGCACGGTAATAGAAGCGGTTGAATGCGGCGGCGATGAAGGCAGTCCTGCCGCCCTCCAGCAGGGACATGGACACCAGCAGTACGGCGAAGACCAATCCCGGCCCCGGAAGGTAGTAGAAAAGGAAGGAGGCGCCGAGGAAGAGGGTGCGCGCTATGATCTCGGGGATGATAAAGAGGGTGAGGGCGTCCCCGTACCTCGCCCTGGCCAGGCGGTAACTGAGGCGCAACGACTCCTCCACCCTCTCCGTCCCGCCCAGGCAGATGAACTGGGGGGCCAGGGCGAGTAGCGCCATGGCCAGGTCGGCGACCAGGTAGCTCAGGTAAAAGTGGATGAAGGTCAGGGCGATGAGGCTTCCCTGGCTGGCTCCCCCTGCCACCAGCATGCTCAAGGCGAAGCTCACCACCATCTGGGCTGCCATGTACGCCATCACCGAGACGGCACCCCATGCGAACCCGGTGAAGAGCGTGGTCTTCGACCTGGCGAGCATGCCTCGATAGGCTTCACCAAGGGTGGCGACCTCCTTGCCCGAAACGCGCCCGACGTAGCGCAGCACCGCGATGCTCCAGAAGAGGAAATGCAGGGCGAAGCATGTCGCGTATCCCGCCAGCAGCAGGAGGAGGAAGAGGCTCGCGGGCGCGGCGGGCACCAGGAAGTAGAAGAGGAAGACCTGGGGGAGCGAGGAGGCCGCCAGGAGGACCCATAATAGGGGGAAGGACCTTATGTCGCCCCACGCCTCACGGGCGATGGCACGTGCCGGGCTTGCGGATCTCGCGTGCATGAGCGCTCCTCTGCCGCCTGGAAAAAACATGTTAAACGTTACTTAAGATAAACAGCCCGCATGCTCCCGTCAATCTCCCGTCCCATCACATCGCCCGGAGCCGGGCCGGGCTGTTAATGCCTGCCATTTTATTCCATGGCGTCAAATGCGGACCGTCCCGGCGCCGAGACGAGGCCCCGTAAGCGGTCATCCCCTCCTTGCGGTTATAATATCTGCAGGCGAGTCGCGCGTAGTCGAGGAGGTAACGGGAAAATGGGAGAAACCTCAGCGGAGAAACAGGCGCAGAAATGGGGATTAATCGCGGGAATCCTGGTCGCCCTCTTCCTCTTGAACCGCTGGCGGCAGAATCGCAAGGTCAAGAAGATCCTCAAGGCCAAGGCGAAGGTGAGCGCGCAGGCGGAAAAGATGCGGGGCAAGGCGAAGCCGGCCGAGGAAGGCAAGGGCCGGGGGAAGCGGGGCAAGAAAAAGGGCAAGGAGCGCTCCATAATCGAGCAGCTGTTGCGTTTCGCCATCTTCCAGTTCATGAAGAAGGTGATCTCCGAGCAGATCAAGCAGATGGAGGTCGACCTGTCAAAGAGCAAGGTGGGCAAGAAGCTGGCCGGGGCGGCGGAAGAGGCCTGAGCCTCGTACGCGCGGACACGTCCTGCCGGTGAAGCGATTCCCGTTACTCCCTCCTTTGCTTCCCGCGCGACTTGCGCGGCTTGAACCCCTGCCTGCTCCGCTCCTTGCCCCGAGGCCAGAACCGCAAAGGGCAATGAATGAGGCCGACCCTGAGGTGTTGACGGGCGGGTGCTGCGCGGTCAGGCCTTGAAGCCCGTGGGGGACTTGCCTTCCTCGCTTATCTCGAGGATGAGGCGGTAGGCGCGTTCGTACAGCGTCAGGTAGGAATCGGCGTCGCGGTACTTGGCGCGTTCGTCCTCGTCGGTGAAGTCCAGGTACCTTCCGACCAGGTCCAGGGCGACCTCGGCCGGCGTCCTGGGCAGGAAGCCGTCGGGCATGATCTCCTCCTCTCGCTCTATCCCTGCCGGAGCGTCCCCGGCCACCAGGAAAGCCGCGCCGCTCACCTCGTCGCCTTCCGCCCGACGCGCGGCGAGCCTCCTTGCGGCCACAAGGATTAGCCGACGATCATCCCATAAATTATATATGAACGGCGAACGCGGTAGGGGAAAGCTCACCGGGACTTGCCGTCCAGGCCTCTTCCCTGCGCTTACGCCGCGGAGCACAAACCCCGGGGGTTCATTGCCAGCCGGCTGGCGCCGCGCACCTCGCCCTCCATGGCTGCCGGGCGCCGTTTTCCCACGCCATGTCTCCCGGAAACGGATCATGTCCGCCGCCTGCGAGACGATTCCACGTGGATTCCGCATCGGCGGGAGCAGCCTGGCGCCACCGCCCTCCGGCGCCGGGGTGGACGCCCGCCTCCTCCGGTTTGGGCTGGTCAAGAAAGCCCGTTTGGCGGAGAATTCTCGTATGGATGTCTATCTGGCGGCCTTTCTCTTCTGCGCGGTCCTGGGAGCGTTGCTCTTCCTCTACGCGTTGCATTTCCGCAGCCGCGCCCTGCGCCTGGGAGCGCAGGGCCTGCGCTCCGCCCTGGCCAGGGTGTTGGCCACGGAGGAGGCGGAGGAAGTCACCGAGGAGGATCTGCGCGAGGGAGCCATGGCGCTGGCATCGCGCTTTAGGCGCTGCATCGCGGTATCCTCCGCGCTTTTCCTGCTTCTCTTCGCCTGCTGCGTGCTGCTGACCCTTTTCTCCTCGCTGCCCGGGATCTCCCTTGCCTTGTGCGGGGCCTGCCTCCTCCTGCTCTCCCTCCTCCTCTCCCTCCTTCTCCTGCGCGATCTGGCCTCTCTCATCCTCGCCGACCTGCAGGAGGCCGCGGAAAACCCTCCCCGCGACTGAGCAGAGCCCCTTGCGTGCGAGCCTGGCAAGGGACGCGAAGGCCGGGCCACGCAAAGGTATGGGCCGTGGTTTTGCGGTATATTTTATTGTGGCCTTTCTCCTGAACGTCCGTTGATCCTTGCGGGAGGTGCTGGATGCGCAGAAAAGGGCTCTGCACGTTGCTGTTGGCGTTCCTTCCCTGGATAGCCGTTGCCGTCCTCTGCCGTCTCGGGTTCATCCTCTGGGGGACCGTCGCCGGACTGGCTCTCGTGCTGGCCATGTTCCCGCTCCTTCCCAAGGGCGGGAGGTGGCCACTGCTGCAGATCTTCTCACTGCTCTTCTTCGTGGTGGCCTGCGCCGCGGTGCTTGCCATGGGAGAGGACCTGGAAACGCGCATCCCCAACCTCCTCGCGGGCGGCTTCGCGTCCTTGAGCATCATGGCGGGATACGGCGCCCTGGAGGGCATCCTGTTCCCCCACCAGTACCTCGCCCGCGATTACCCGGAGAGCATGCAGGAGAGCCCCGTCCTCAAACGGACCTTCCGGGCCCTCACCCTATTCTGGGACCTGCTCTTCGTATCCGGCCTCGCCGTCTGCATAGTGAGCATGCTCGCGCTGCGCGGCGACACCTCCCAAGAAACGGCCACCCTGGCCTCCCTCGCCCTGTTCGCGTTGGGCATGCTCGCCACCCCCTGCATCGTCTTGTTCCTGCCGCGGCGCATGGAGGCTTCCCTGCTGGCAAGGGAAGGGCTTTCCGCGCGCTGGGAGCCTCCCCTCCTCTCGCCAGGAGGAACCCTCGCCAAGAACGAGTTCGACGCGATAGTGGTGGGCGCGGGCATAGGCGGCCTCGCGTGCGCCTCCCTCCTCTCCCAGGCGGGCATGAAGACGCTGGTGGTGGAGCAGGCACGGCAGATAGGCGGCTATTGCCAGACCTATGACTGGCAGGGCTTTCCCCTCAATTCCGGGCCCACCATACTCACAGGAGGAGGGGAAGGCGGGGTGCTGAACGCCCTCCTCCGCCGCTTGGGCCTGGAGGATACGGTGGCCATGCGGCGCATGGGGTGGGGGCTGGTCAGCGGGAAGATGGCCCTGCGGTTGGGGCAGGGGTACGAAACCGATATGGGAAAATTGGTAAGCAAGTTTCCGGCCAGCCGGGAAGGCATCGGACGCCTGTTCGCGGACCTCCGCCGCTTCCGCGGCGAGTGGAGGGACCGCGCGGATTTCCTCTCCTCACCCCTCCCCGCCGACCTGGAAGATTACCATGAGCAGTTTATCCGCCACCCCCTCTCCGCAGCGTGGCAGCATCTCTCCTTCCGGGATATGCTGCGACGTTACCTCCCCGACGAGGAGCTCGCGCTCATGCTGGAAAGGCTCTCCTCCATCCTGGGCGGGGAGCCGGAGTCCTTCCCCGCCTACGAGGGAGCGCGCCTGCTCGTCTCCCTCTTCATCGACGGCATTCACTATCCCGAAGGGCACCTCTCCCAGCTCAACCAGAGGATGGCCGCACTGGTGCGCGAGGCAGGCGGCGAGGTGATGACCGCCTGCAGGGCGGAGGAGATACTCGTGCGGGGCGAGGGGTCCGGAGCCATTCCCATAGGTTTACGCCTCGCCGACGGGAACCAGGTACGCGGCAACGTGGTGGTCCTGGACATGGACCCCCGTAAGGCGATTGCCGGCCTCGCCCCCCCTTCCCACCTGGGGCACGATTTCCAGCGCGAGGTGGAAAAGATGCAGCCTTCCGCCTCGGCCTTCGCCCTCCACCTCATCTTCGACGAGGATCTACGCATTCCCGACCGGGTGATCGTCATGCCCTCCAGGCCGCGGCGGGTGCGCACCGGGAACACCTACCTCGAAGTCTCTTCCATAATCCTCTCCAAGGAGAAGCCCACGGATCCCGCTCGCGAGGGTTGCGTCCTCATGATGCGCATAAACGTGCCCCACCAGTGCTTCCAGGCTTTTGAGGGAGAAGCGCAGGCGAACGAGCTGGGGGCCGAACTGGCCACCCTGGTCAAGGAAGAGGTTGTCTCCATACTGCCCGCGATCAAGAAGGCCGCGAAGGAGTTCGTCACCCTTCCCACGCACTTCGCCCGCCTCACCAACAACGGGCACGGTTCGGCCTTCGGTTTCGCCCCCCTCACCTCCCAGTGGTATTACCACCGCCCCGGTCCCCGCCTCCCCCTCCGTAACCTATACCTGGCGGGTGCGTGGAGCCGTTATGGAGGCGGCGTGGAAGGGGCGGTGCTCAGCGGCGCCATGGTGGCTCGCGAGCTGTGCGGGGAAAAACCACGAGGCATCGCGGCTTTCCAGCAACCCGAGCGGGACGTGAGGGGCAAGCGGGAAAGAAGAGAGGAACGCGAACCCCGCCGGAGACTCTTGAGGCGCGGGAAAGGCGGGGCAAAGGGGGAAGGCGAGGATGGAGCGGAATGACAGGAAGTTCCTCATCGCACAGGTGTCGGACCTGCATTGCGGGGACCTGCGCTTCGACGGCCGCCTCATCGCCAACTGCGTGGAAACGGTCAGCGCGCTCCAGCCCGACCTGCTGGTGGTGGCGGGAGACCTCACCGCCAACGGCTACCGCGAGGAATTCGAGGAAGCGCGGGAATACATCCAGGCCATGGAGTGCCCGCGCAAGATAATCATCGCCGGCAATCACGACTGCCGCAATGTCGGCTACCTCCATTTCGAGGATCTCCTGGGCCCACGCTCATCGACCCTCGAGTTCACCCACAGCGGAACCTGTGGGAAATACCTGAGCGAGAGGGTGGAGGTGGTGGCCGTGGACTCCAACAAGGCCGACCTCGACGACGGCGAGGTGGGGCGCCACAATTACCGCTTCATAGAGGATGAGTTCTCCGCAGAGGTCACCTTCAAGATCTTCGTGCTACACCACCACCTGGTACACATACCGGGCACGGGAAGGGAACGTAACATCGTCTGGGACGCCGGCGACGTGCTGCAGGTGCTGCGGGACGTGCGCGTGGACATCGTGCTGAGCGGACACAAGCACGTCCCCTATGTTTGGCCCCTGGACAGGATGTACCTGATAACCTCCGGCACCGTCTCCACCTGGAGGACGCGAGGACACACGCCGCCCTCCTATAACCTCGTGGAGATCGAGGGAGAGGAGATCACGGTGCACATCGTTTCTTCCCCGGACGGAGACCGCCGCACCGAGGTCTTCCCCCGTTGGTGGTGCCACGAGAGGTTCTCCGGCTACCCCCGCTGACCTCGCTCCTCTCCCAACACCCTCCCTATCTTTTCGAGGAGATCGCTGAACACGTAGGGTTTGGCGATATAGTCCGCGGCGTGGAGCTCCTTTCCCCGCTCCACGTCCTCGGGGCGGTTCTTCACCGTGGAGATGATGACGGGGGTGGAGGCGATCTCGGGATCGCCCGCCATTTCTTCCATAATCTCCCAGCCGTTCTTTCCCGGCATGAGGATGTCCAGGACGACAAGATCCGGCTTCTCTTCCCTGCACACCTCGACGGCGCGCAAGCTTTCCGTGCAGGTAACAGCCTGGTAACCCTCCCGCTGCAACCTGCGCTGCAGCATCTCGAGGATCACCGGATTATCGTCGACCAAAAGCACCTTCCTGGGCATGATACCCCCGCTTCAGCGCGCCGACTTCCTTTTCCCGTTCTTTGCCCCTATTATAGACCAGAAGAAAAGAGGACGCCTTTAAAGTAACCCACGACGGGCAACGGGGTTAATACAAAGGGTCGCCTTCCCGGCTGCTGGCGGGAAAGCGTACCCCGGGGAGGTTAGCTCTCGCGCCAAGTGGGTATAAGTTATTAATCGTGATATTGTCCCGCCGGGCCAATTTCACCGAGGCGGGGAGAAAGGTGAGAAAATGAAAGTCGTCTTGATCGAGCCGCGTGCACCTGGCGTGCACATCTACACGAAATTCAAGCTGCCCAGACTGGGGCTGCCGCTGCTCGGGGCCATGCTCGAGCGCGATCTGGGCATAAGGCCTGTCATCTATTTCCAGGAACTTGGGGGGCTTCCCTGGGAGGAAGTCCTGTCGGCCGACCTGGTAGGCCTGTCCACCATCACCACCACCGCCCCCGAGGCATACGCCATCCTGGAACGCGTAAAGAGGGAATGCGGCGCCCCGGTGGTGATGGGAGGGCCCCACGTCACCTTCCTCCCCGAGGAAGCCATACTGAAGGGGGCGGATTTCGTGATCCGCGGCGAAGGGGAGTACGCTTTCGTGGAGCTGGTGAGGAAGCTGCAGGCCGGCGATGGCGACTTCCGGAGCGTCCCGGGCTTGTCCTACCGAGATGAGCGCGGGGGGGACGAGATAGTCCACAACCCGGAGGCCCCCAGGGTGGACGACCTCGATGAGCTCCCCTGGCCTGACCTGACCTTGATCCATAACTTCGAGAAGATCCCCATCATGCCCATCATGACCAGCAGGGGGTGCCCGCACAATTGCAAGTTCTGTTCCGTCACCAAGATGTTCGGGCGCCGCTACCGTTTCCGCAACACCGAGGACGTGCTGCGCGAGCTGGAAGTGTTGCACCGGCGCAACCCCCGCGCCAGCATATTCTTCTACGACGACAACTTCACCGCCAACATCCGGCGCACCAAGGGGCTGCTGCAGGGGATGCTCGAGCGCGATATCAAGGTGAAATGGACTGCCCAGGCCACGGTACGCGTGGTACGCGACCGGGAGCTCCTCGAGCTCATGCGAAAGAGCGGCTGCCTCTTCCTCTACCTGGGCCTGGAATCCATCAATCCCCGCACCCTGGAGATCTACCGCAAGGAGCAGACCGTGCAGGAGGTAGGGGAGGCGGTGAAGATACTCCACGAATACGGGATAAAGGTCCACGGCATGTTCGTCCTCGGTTCCGACGAGGACGACCTCAGCACCATCCGCCAGACCGTCCGCTTCGCGCGCAAACTGAAGATCGACACGGTGCAGTTCCTGGTCCTCACCCCCCTCCCGGGGACCGAGACCTTCGACGAGCTCTGGCGCCAGGGAAGGATCCTGGTGGAGGACTGGTCGAAATACAGCGGCCATCACGTCGTCTTCAACCCGAGCAAAATGACCCCTTACCAGCTGCAGAAGGAGGGTTCCATACGCTCCATGCGGCGTTTCTACTCCCTGTGGCAGTGTTGGAAGCTCGGCCTGCTCTTCCGCTGGTGGGACTTTGCCATCTATGCCTACGCCCACCACGCCATCGGCCGCTGGCGCGCTCTCAACCGGCAGTTCCTCAAGGACCTCAAGGAAAAGCGCTTCCGCGCGAAAGGGACCGACGCAAATTCACCCCCTCCCGTCAGGGAGTTGCATCCGGGCCCCCCTCATCCCGAGATGAAATAGCGGCACTTTGGGGTCCTCCCCAGACATACTTTGGGGTCAAACCGCGTTCATGTCTGAGAGGGATCGTTCCTGGGGATGGAGGGCATCTCGGCCCTCTGGACGGGCCTTCGCCGCACCCATCCCCCGCAAG
>CAKZMC010000170.1 GCA_937128055.1 uncultured Actinomycetes bacterium
CTTGCCCCTGCCTGCGCTGCCGCGCCCCGGCCACGCATAGACTTTGCCCTCCGCCAGGATGGAGAAGAGGGTGCCGTCCGCGCCGATGGGGGGCGGGGTCATGTTGTTGGAGTTCTTCGAGGGCAGCCAGGGATTGCCGGAATCGAAACGCCATTGCTCCTGCCTCTGGGCATTGATGCAGATCATCTTGCCCGAGGTGGTGGCCACGTAGAGCAGGCCGTCCAAGCCGATGCTTGGGCTGTAGACGCTGGGGCACACCGTCGTTCCCTCGCCGGTGTTATACTCCCATACCAGCCGGCCCTGGGGGTCGATGGCCAAAACCCTCCACATCGAGGTCCCGCAATACAGGGTCCCGTCCCTTCCGATGCTGGGAGAGTGAATGCTCAGGTAAGGGGACCCGGATCCGGCCGCGGAATATGAATAACTCCACTTGACCTGCCCCTCCGGAGATATGGCGTAGAGCTTTCCGAGCGCCAGGTCGCCGGGGAGCTGACCGGGCATCGTGCCCGTCCCCTTCAGGGGGCCGGTCATGGACCCCGCGTATATGGTGCCGTCCGCCCCGATGGAGGGGGTGTCCAGGGTGTTGGCCCAGTCATAGTATCCTTCTCCAAGGCTTACATCTCCCGCCGGTTTGGCTACCCACAGTTCCTTCCCTTGCGCGTCAAAGGCGTAAAGGGTTAAGGAGGACCCACCGCAGTAGAGGTTGCCCTGCCGGTCTATGGAGGGGGAGCGTATGTCCCCGGTCACCTGCTTCTCCCATTTCGGGTTGCCGTCCTCGTCCAGGGCCACGAGGACCCCACCGGCGCTGCCCGTATATATCGCGTCCTCGTGCGCGCAGGGCTCGTCGGCCGTTGCCCCCATCTCGTAAGACCACTTCATCTCGCCCTCGGGGGAGAGCGCGTATACCGTGCTGCCGGCGCAGAAATAGACGGTCCCGTCGTCACCCGTGCAGCACGTTGTGGCGGAGGCGCCGCCGGTGGAGAACTCCCACTTCGCGGTCCCTCTCTCGGGGTCTATGCACACCACTTTGCCTTTGAAGCCCGCCAGGACGTTGCCGTCCGCGTCCAGTACCGACCAGGCTGCCGATTCGGCCCCCGCCTGGTAGGTCCACTTGGGCGTCTCGCTTGTGGGCCCGTTTGCCGCGCCTCGCCCGGTCCGGCCGGCGTTCTGGTACGGCGTCGGCCAGACGAGCGTGGTCGCCATGTCCTCCTTACCGTCTTCAGGCATGGCGCCGTCCTGGTCGCCGGCCTTCTTTTCCACATCCCGTAAAAAGCGCCGTTAACAGTAGCATGGAGAAGAGTACCGCAGAGACAGCGATACTCACTCTGTGCCTGCGCCCGAATGACGTTGCCTCCTCACCTCCGAGGTCGACGTCCCAACCCGTATACCGTACCGGCTGCTTCCAAGTTTACAATCTCCGAAGGGTCCCGTGCACGCCTGTTTTCGTGCCCGTTTCTCCGGGCCCGTTGTCGCTCCGCGTTTCGGGAAATGATGGGAAACAGTGGATATGGATAAGGGGCCTCTCGCCGGATAGCGGTATAAACTGGCGCGGGAAGGTGATGCCCGTAGGCCACCGGCGGGCTACCAGACGGCTACGAGCCCGCCCCCTCCGCCACCCGTAAGGGTGGTGCCTTCGATCCCGGTAAACCGGACCCCTTCCCGTCCTCCGCTGTCCTGCAATAGGAGAAGTGAATAAAAGGAGAGATATGTAATAGGCGTATCTCTTGCTCTTGCCCCTTCTAACGCAGGCGAGCCACCGTCGTTTACAAGGGATTGAGAATACGACCTCATGTGCATGTAGGAATACGGTGTTTAAGTCAAGAATAAATTGTAATGGATGGAGAGCAGCCTGCCAGTTACGCAAGGGAAACCGCGCCGAACAGGAACCGTGAGGGGGGAGGAGCGATGAATGAGGAAAGGGTCAAGGCGGAAAAGCCCGAATTCAAGTCCCGCAGGTCCAGGATGCTCTACCAGGTGACAGCGCTCATAGTCGCCGTGCTGATAATATCGGGCCTGGTTACCTTCTTCCTGGTCCGCAACTCCCAGGAGAAGCTGATCGAGAAAAGCATAGACAAGGTCATCACCACCGAGGTCGAGAACCTCTCAAACACCTTCGATTACCTCATATCGACGATGGTCGTCGCCCAGGCGGAGATGTTGAACGTGCAGGATGTGATGGCTTTCTCCGCTGACATCCTGGCCGGCAAGATAACCGACGTCCAGAGGTACGCCATAGACCAGTACAAGGCCATGGTGGACTCCGGATTCTTCGGAATGGAATACATAATCCTCATCCTCCCCTCCTCGGGGCTCATCACGGAGCCCTTCATCATGGCCGCCAACGACGAGAGCCTCATCTACAACTGGGAGCTGCCAGACTACATGGCGCAGGCCATGAACGAGGGAGAGTCCTACCTCCTCCTGGAGGAGGGTTTGCCGGAGCTGGGCCTGGAAGACGCGCAGTTGGTGATCTTCACCCACACGCCCAGCCCCTTCATACCCGATTACGACGTGGTCAACGTGTCCATAATCCCCATGCAGGAGAGGATAGACTCTATAAACGCTTTCTACGACAGCGAGCGCAACAGCGTCAGCCTGACCCTGGGGCTTGTGGTCCTGATCTCCATCTTCGCCGTGGTCCTCATCACCTTCTTCCTCTTGAGCTACCTCATCCGCAAGAGGATCACCGAGCCGGTGGATGAGCTGGCGGCAGCGGCGGAGCAGGTGATGCAAGGAAACCTGGACGTGGAGATCACGGTGCACGAGGGCGGCGATTTCGAGGGGTTAGAGCGCGCTTTCCGCGAGATGGTGTTGAGTTTCCGGAAATATATCGCCAAGGCCACGGGCGAGGAATGAAGCACAGGGGTCGTATATTCGATCCCGGTCTATTCAGAGCGGCCTCATTCGCGTTGCCTGCAGCCCGGGGATGGGGTAAGGACCTACGGTGCTGTTTCCTCTTCAAGAGCACGAAAACCGCTTCCGGGTTGCCAAAGATGATCAGCTTTCGACAACCCGAGGCCGCAGAGGTGGCCACGTTTCATCATCCGGCCCTGATCCCAAATCCTTTCGATCATCGGAGGTCGAGGACACGGAAACATCCATCATTCCATCTTTCATCGTCCCTGGCGGGTTAAAGGTATTGTTCTTCCCACAGCAGAGGCATGCGGCGGGTCAGCGGGTCTCTTCCTCACGCGGAACGGTCGGTCCAGGCATAGAAGATCCTCTTCGCGACTTCCGCGGAGGCTACGTATAGGAGCACGATCCCCCCGATGTAAAGGTAAAAGACGGCAGGCAGCCTCTCAAAGCCTGCCACCTCGGCCAGGGGAGTGAATGGAAGGGCAACGGTCGCCAGCACGACCAGCATGGTGGCGATGAGCAACGCCTTCCCCGGCATACTGCGGTAGAAAGGCCTCCTGGTACGCAGCACCAAGACGATGGTGGCCGCGGACACCACGGATTCCACGAACCAGCCGGTGCGGAACTGCTTGGTGGAGGCATGGAGGATGAGCAGCAGCACGCCGAAGGTCAAGTAGTCGAAGAGCGAGCTGAGCGCCCCAAAGACTACCATGAACCTGCGGATGAACCGTATATCCCAGCGGCGCGGCTTCTTCACCAGCTCCACGTCCACCTGGTCGGTGGCGATGTTCATCTCGGGAAAGTCCGTCATTAGGTTGGTCATCAAGATCTGCCCCGGCAGCAGGGGCAGGTAGGACAGGAAGAGGGAAGCTCCTGCCATGCAGAACATGTTGCCGAAATTTGCGCTGGTGGCCATGAAGACGTATTTGAGGGTATTGGCGAAGGTCGTCCTGCCCTCCTGCACGCCGTCGGCAAGTACCCCGAGATCCTTCTCCAGCAGGACGATGTCGGCGGCCTCCTTGGCCACGTCCACTCCGCCGTCCACGGATATGCCCACGTCGGAGGCGTGCAGGGCGGGGGCGTCGTTGATGCCGTCGCCAAGGAAACCAACGACGTTGCCCGACTTCTTGAGCGCCAGGATGACCCGTTCCTTCTGGTTGGGCTCCACTTCGGCGAAGACGTCGGTTTCTGGCGCGCGGGCCTGCAACGCCGCGTCGCTCATGCCGCGCAACTCCGGGCCGGTGATGATGCGCGGGTTTTCCAGGCCTATCCGCCTGCTTACGCTGGCGGCGACCAGGGCGTTATCCCCGGTGATAACCTTGAGGGAGACTCCGTGCCGCTTTAGGCGCTCGATGCTCTCGGAAATATCCGGTTTCGGGGGATCGGAGAAGGAAAGGAAGCCGAGGAAGGTCATATCCCTCTCGTCCTCCTTGCCGATGCGCTGTGCCGCGTCCAGATCCTTATAGGCTACGCCCAGAACGCGCAGGCCTTCGCCGCTTAGCGCGATAAAATCTTCCTTGATGCGGTCGCGCATCCCGGAGATGGGAACCCTCTCCCCATCGGATTTCTCCGCCCACGAGCAGACGGCCAGGACGTTATCCAGGGCGCCCTTGGTGATCATGATGCCGGTGCCGGCGTAGCCGACAGCCACGCTCAGGCGCTTGCGGATGAAATCGTAGGGCACCTCCCCCAGCTTGTCATAGCCTGAGATGTCCACTCCGGGCTGGCTGCGTATGACCTCGTCCAGCGGATTGGAGAACCCGCTCTCGTAGGCGGCGTTGAGGTAGGCGAAGAGGAGGGCTTTGCGGCTCTCAGCTCCCTCGACACCGGTGGCGGAACGCAACTCGACCTGGCCCAAGGTCAGGGTGCCGGTTTTGTCGGAACAGAGGATGTTCATGCTCCCGAAGTTCTCGATGGAGGATAATTTCTTAACGACGACCTTCTTGGCGGCCATTTTCCGTGAGCCCTTGGAGAGGTTTACGCTGATTATAGCAGGCAGCAATTGCGGTGTGAGCCCCACCGCCAGGGCCAGGGAGAAGAGGAAGGAGTCCAGGACCGGCCGGTGCAGCGCGACGTTGATGGCGAAGATGGCGATTACCAGGCTGAGCGTCACCTCGATAAGCAGGTATCCGAAATGACGCACGCCGCGCTCGAACTCCGTTTCCTCCTGTTTCCTTTCCAGGCGCTTGGAGATCTTCCCGAACTCGCTGTTCCGGCCGGTGTTCACCATCACCGCCTCGGCTTCGCCGCTCACCACGTGAGTTCCCATGAACAGCGTGTTGCTGCGCGCGGCCAGTGCGGTATCCGCGGGGAGCACCCCCTCGCTCTTCTCGACCGGGTAACTCTCTCCGGTGAGGGCCGATTCGTCGACGTACAGGTAATCGGAGCTTATGACGAGGCCGTCCGCGGGGATGATATCTCCCGCGTTGAGCGAGATTATGTCCCCGGGCACCACCTCCGCCGGATCCACCTCCGCCACGGCGCCGTCGCGTTTTACCGAGACGCTGGTCCTGACCATGGCGAGGAGGCTTTCTACGGCATTGGCCGCCCCCCGCTCCTGCCAGAATCCCAGGAGGGCGCTGAAGAGGATGATGCTCAGGATGATGATGGAATCGGTAAGGTCGCCGGTGAAAGCGGCGAGAACGGCGGCGAAGACGAGGATGATTATTATGGGGCTCTTGAACTGGCTCAGGAGGAGACCGATGGCGGTGGCCTTTTTCCTCGCCTTGAGGGCGTTGGGGCCGTAGAGCCTCATGCGGTTGCGAGCCTCGGCGGCGGAAAGGCCCTGGCGCTCGGTTCCCAGCCGTGCAAGCACCTCTTCCGCCGGCAAGCTCCAGAAGGCGGAGACGTCGTCGTTGGCCATAAGCGATACCAGCCTGTCATGTAATGTCTCCCATTATATTCCCATGCCGGCGCCGTTCTACGCTCCGGAGTCATCCATCCATTTCAGCTCCACCGGATACCGCCCATGCGCCCTCGCTTTCCTTGCCATAGCATGCCCCTGAAGCGGGAAAGGCCCTGGAGGGATGGTAACGCCGCGCCCTCGATCTTCGGCCACCCTTGACCTGCCGCTCTTCCGTCTTGCTCGTAGCCCGGCGTTGAGGGGAAAGACCAGCCAAGAGACTTCCCCTTCAAGCGTCTGCGAGGCGCTTATGAATAAGTAAAGACTCATCCCCTTTCGACTGCAGCGGGTCTGGGAGATGACCCGGCCCGGGAGGCGTCTGGTCAAGAAGAAAGCGAAGAGCTGCCGGGCGAACGCCGCTGGGACGTGCGGGGCACGCTCTTGCCCTCGCCGGGCGGGAGGATGGCCGCGCCGCTCCCGCGCAGAGCCTGCACGGTGGCCGCCGTGCGACGGAGTTTAAGATTCCTAACCGCAATAATAAAATGGAAAGTGCTGGTCACGGGGAGGGAGATGGAGCTGCGGCGCCGTGGGAGATGACCGATACGCCATGAAGCGGGGCGGCGATAAGGTTTCAAGAAGGATCCTTCGCCTGTTGTACCAGCCCTACAAGTGGCTGGTGTTCGCTCCCCTTCTTGTCCTCTCCACCTGTTTTTTCGTCGGGCTGGGCGTGATCATGATCTTCCTCTTCGATGACCGGGTGGCCAACCGCACCACCGGAGCGTGGTGGGCGCGCTTCAACGCCTTCATCACCCCCATGCGGGTCACCGTCATCGGCAGGGAGAACATCGAGAAGGGCAGGTCCTATGTGGTCGTCTCCAACCACCAGAGTTCCTACGACATCTTCGTGCTCTTCGGGTGGCTGGGGATCGACCTCAAGTGGGTGATCAAGACCGAGCTCAGGAAATACCCCGTTTTCGGCTACGCGGTCGAGAAGGGTGGGAACATCGTCATCGACCGCTCCAATCCCAGGGAGGCATATAAATCGCTGGAGAAGGCGAGGCAGAAGGTCGTGGGCGGGACATCCATCATCATACTGCCGGAGGGAACGCGCGGCCGCACGGGCGAGCTGGGCGAGTTCAAGAAGGGCGCCTTCTGGCTCGCGCGGGACCTCGGCCTCCCCATCCTGCCCATCACCATCACCGGGACGCGCGAGATCCTTCCCCCGAAGACCCTCGACCTCTTCCCCGGCCGCGCGACGATGCGCATCCATGCGCCGGTTGACGCGAGCGCTTACGCGGAGGACGAGACGGACCGGCTCATCGAGGATGTGAGGAACATCATACGGAGCGGGCTCCCGGGCGGCCATAATCAGTCAGAGCCGGAGAAGCCGTAGTCGGTCGAGGCCTGAAAGGGAGTGATGGAATGAACATCGGCGACACCTTCCTTTACGCGGCGATCGTGGCTTTCCTCTATTTCAACGTGATCTTCCAAGTCGCCAACCTGCTCAAGGACAACAGCATCCTGGATATCGGGTGGGGACCGAGCTTCATCGTCACCTCCTGGACGGTTTTCCTCATCAACGCGCTCCGGGAGCCGGCGGGCGTGTCCTTCGGGGCGCGCCAGTTCCTGGTGGCGGCCATGGTGACCGTATGGGGCCTGCGCCTGGGCATTCGCATATTCCGCCGCAACCGGGGGAGGGGCGAGGACCCGCGCTACGTGAAGTTCCGCGAGGAATGGGGGAAGCATTTCGTCCTGCGCAGCTATTTCCAGCTCTTCCTCTTCCAGGGCTTCATCCACATGCTCAATATGGCGCCCGTGCTCATGGTGATGTCCGGTATCAGGGAAACCTTCGCCTGGTCCGACTACCTCGGGCTCGGCATCTGGGCGGTGGGCTTCTTCTTCGAGGCGGTCGGCGATCACCAGCTCGACTCCTTCCTCAAGGTGCCGGAGAACCGCGGGACCATCATCGACCGTGGGCTATGGAGATACACGCGCCATCCCAATTACTTCGGCGAGTCCACCATGTGGTGGGGGATCTTCGTCATCGCGGTCAACCAGGCCTGGGGGTGGGTGGGCGTCATCGGCCCCCTCACCATCACCGGCATGATCCTCTTCGTTTCCGGCATACCGATGACCGAGAAGATGATGGAGAAAACACCGGGGTGGGACGGATACAAGAGGCGGACGAGCGCTTTCGTCCCCTGGTTCAGGAAAGCCGGCTGAGAGTGGGGTTCCCTCCAACGGGAAAGCGATGCCATATGTCATGGAGATGGAACCGTGACCGAGTGATTTGGGGTGTGGTGCCATGAAGACCTACGTGATCGCCTATTTCTGCTTCCTCGTCCCCATGCTCGCCATCGACGCGGTGTGGCTTTTCGCCATGTCCAAGCGGTTCTATGCCACGCGCATCGGATCGCTCCTCGCGCCATCGCCGAAGCTGGCACCGGCCGCCGCGTTCTACCTCGTCTATGCCTTCGGGGCCGCGGTCCTGGTGGTGGTGAGGGCGGTGAACAACGACACGGGCATCCTGAAGACGTTCCTTCTCGGGGCGATCCTGGGGCTCTTCGGCTACGCCACCTACGACCTCACCAACCAGGCCACCCTCAAGGAATGGCCGGTGTTGGTGACCGCCGTGGACCTGGCGTGGGGCGCTTGCCTCACCGGCGCGGTGAGCCTGGTCGCCGTGTCCCTTACGCGCGCCTTCACATAGTATAGAGGGAGACGGAGCCTGACGGGGGATGGTGGGGCCGCGTCTCCGATCCTCGCTCCCTGCCAGCTCACCGCGCCATTTTCGACGTTGCGCGCATCCCGCTCCATCCCCTTACCGGGTTTCGGGTGTGGTAAAGGGTGCCTCTCACAGCGTGCGCACGAACTCGCTTATCGCGCGCGTTACCTCTTCCGGCTGCTCCATGGGGGAGAGGTGGCCGGCGTCCTCGATGTTGACCAGGGTCGCGCCCGCGATGCGCTCGGCGAGGAAGGCGCCGTACTTAGGCGGGGTGAGCTTGTCGTCGGAAGCGGTGAGGACGAGCACCGGGACCGCGATCTCCCCCAGCCGCTCCATGACGTCGAAGGCGTCGCAGGCCCGGAAGTCCCCTAAGGCGACCGCGGGAGGGCAAGCCGCCATGGCGTCCGTGAAGGGCTTCACGCTCGAGGGGTCCGTCTTCTCGGAGATGCTGAAGGCGGGCGCCGCTGCGAGGAAGGCCTGGTAGTCCTTCTCGATGGCCTCGAAGATCATGGGCATCACCCTGAGCCTGGCCCCGGAATTGATGACGATACCCGCGTTGTATTTGCCAGGATATTCCAGCAACAGCTGCAGGACGACGGCGCCCCCCAGGCTGAGGCCGCAGGGGATGGGCAGCGGAGCCCGCAGGGAGGAGATGAAGTCGTCCACCACGGTGGCGTATCCCGCGACGCTTTCCATGCCCGCGCCCCCGCTGGCGCCATGTCCGGGAAGGTCCAGGGCGACGGTGTTCATCTCATCGGCGAGTGCCTCGACTTGCCCATGCCATATGACGCCCGATACCCCTGATCCGTGGATGAAGACCACGGTGGGAAGGCCGGGGTCCAGGGGCCAGCGCCCCGCCCTGAAAGCCATACTGCCCATTTCTGACTCGCACATATCGCAAACAGCTTACCATACTTTTCCGGGAACGGTCGCATGGAGAGATTCGCTGCCTGGCCCATGCCGGTTGTTGTAACATATAGGCTACAATTGGGGAGAATACGGTAGTTACCACGGCGTCGCGAACAAGATCGGGTAGCGGCGAAGGAGGACGTGATGAGCGGATTCACCCTGGACCTTTCCGGGAAGACGGCGGCGGTGAGCGGATCAGGGAGGGGGATCGGCAAGGCCATCGCCCTTGCCATGGCCAAAGCGGGCGCGCAGGTGACCGTGTTCTCGCGGACGGAGGAGGAGTTCCGCGCCACCGCGGAGGAGATCGAGGCGGCGGGCGGCAAGGCGCTGGCCCTGCGCGTTGACATGTCCAGGCCGGAGGACGTGGACGCCATGCTGGAAAAGACGCTCGCGCATTTCGGGCGCCTGGACATCATGGTCAACAACGCGGGCACCAGCCCCAGCTACGAATATATGGAAGATGTCACGGAGGGAGATTACGCGGCCATCATGAACACCAACGTGAGGGGCATCTATTACTGCAACCAGAAGGTTATCCGCCTCATGAAGGAGCAGGGAAGCGGGTGCATCATCAACGTCGCTTCCATCGCGGGCTTGCGGGCGCTCTTCAAGTGCAGCGCCTACTCCGCGAGCAAGGGAGCCATTATCGCCCTGACGCGCACCATGGCCGTGGAGCTGGCCCGCTTCAACATAAGGGTCAACGCCCTCTGCCCGGGATACGTGCGCACCGAGATGATGGCGGGGTTGCTGGAACATCCGAAGAGCAGGGACAGGATCACCCTTTCCATCCCCATGCGGCGCGTGGGAGAGCCGGAAGAGATCGCCCCCATGGCGGTGTTTTTAGCCTCGGACGCCGCCAGCTATATCACGGGGGCCACTATCTGCGTGGATGGCGGCCTCTCCGCCGTATGACACTTACGGGCAAGCTATCCCTTTACCGGTTCCGGCCTGTTTCGTGATCTGTCTACTGGCCGGGGGAATCTCGGCCATCCTCGCGTATTAATATCTCCATCGCCTTCACCGCCACCCGCACCACGTTCCCCTCCGCCTTCCGCAACGTCTGCGGGGTGATGCGCCCCCCTTCCGCATGGCGGTCCACCACCCCGGTGACACACCCGCCCCGCAAACCCAGGGCGCCGCACATGGTGAGCAGGGTGGCCGCCTCCATCTCGTAGTTGAACACCCGCAGGCGGCGCCACTCCTCGGTGATGCCCTGGAAGCGGCGGGGCACGTAGCCCGAAAAGGAATCCGCGCGCTCCTGCCCGGGATAGAAGGTGTCCGACGAGCAGGTTATGCCCACGTGGTGGGTGATGCGCAGGGCCCGTGCGGCCTCCACCAGGGCATCGACCAGCCGGTGGTGCGCGACGGCGGGATACTCGATGGGGGCGTAGTGCGTGGAGGCCCCTTCCAGGCGCACCGCTCCGGTGGTGATGACGATGTCGCCGACCTTGACGTGGGGCTGGATGGCTCCGCAGGTCCCCACGCGCAGGAAGGTCCTCACGCCCAGTTGCGCCAGCTCCTCGACGGCGATGGAGGTGGAGGGCCCGCCGATCCCCGTGGAGGTGACCAGGACGGGCACGCCGCCCACATATCCAAGCCAGGTGCGGAATTCGCGCTTGCAGGCCAGCTCGCGGGCGTTCGCGAAGGGTGGGGTGGTGGCGATGTCTTTGACGCGGGCGGGATCCCCCGGGAGGAGGGCGTACTCCGCGCCGGCGACGGCCTCGCGTTCCAGTGAAAGGTGGTACACGGGCCCCTCCGCGGCCCCCCTCTTGCCCTTCCTTTTGTTGCCAGGATTTCCAAGCGATGAAGCCACGGGCGCACCTCCTTCTTGCGGCATGATCCCTATGATAGACCGCTGATGACCCTCATCTCCTTGCTCGCCTCCCCTATCTTCGCTCCCGCCCGCCTCCACCCTATGCGCTTGCCCTGCACAGTTGAATACGCGGTGGGTGTGACCAGGGCAGCCGGGGTCGGGAGAGCTCCAGGACCTCGCTGCTCAGGGCCGGCCCTCGCAGAGGCGCAGGGCCGCCTCCGTGATGCGGCGCACGTTGGGCAGCACCTCGTCCTCCAGTTTGCGGGAGAAAGGGATCGCTCCCTCGCTGCAGACGCGGGCGAAGTCCGCCTTGATGCCCGCTTCGGCCAGCACCGCCGCTAACTCCCCGGACAGGCCATAAGCGATGTAGTCCTCGTCCACCACCAGTACCCTTCCCGTCTTGCGCGCCGAGGCGGTGACCAGCTCCGTGTCCAGGGGGCAGGCGCTCCTCAGGTCGATGACCTCCGACGCTATCCCCCGTTCCGCCAGGGAGCGTGCCGCCTCGACGCAGCGGTGTACGCCCACGCCCAGGCTGAAAAGGGAGAGGTCCCCGCCCTCCGCCACCAGGCGCGCCTTGCCGATGGGGACCGGGGAGGGGGGGCACGCCACCTCTCCTTCCGCCCCTTCTCGCGGCACGTCGAAGCTCACCGTGCCCCTGCTGCCGCCGCCGAGGTAATCGAGCCAGTAGTCGGAGAGCAGCTTGTGCTCGAGGTAGACGACGGGGTCGTCGCTGTCGATGGCGGAGAGCATGAGGCCGGCGGCGTCGGCGGGGTTGGAGGGGACCGCCACGGAGATGCCCGGCATGGCGGAGAGGAGGCCCCAGAGGCACTGCTCGTGCTGGCCGCCGTCGCCATACCCGCCGCCGCAGGCAGCGCGCACCACCAGGGGCACGTTCCACCCGCCGCCGGAGAAGGCCCTCACCTTGCTGGCCTCGTTGAGCAGGGCGTCGAAGGCCACGGCGATGAAATCGACCAGCATGATCTCCACCACCGGGCGCAGCCCCGCCATGGCGGCGCCCACCCCCGCGGCCAGAAATGCCGCCTCGCTTATGGGAGCCTGGCGCACCCGGCGCGGGCCGAAGCGCACGAAGAGGTTGCGGCGCAGCATGGTCACGTCCTCCCCAAAGGTGACCACGCGCTCGTCACGCGCCATGGCCTCCCCCAGCGCGTAGTCTATGGCCTGGGCGAAAGTCATCTTAGGCATGGCGCTTCCCCCTTTCCATCGCCGCGGATACCGCTCGCTCCACCTCTTCCCGGGCTTCCTGATCGATTCTGCGGCGGACGTCATCGGGGACGAGGCGTGCGGCGCGGCACAGGGGGTCCGGTTCGAGCAGGAACTTCTCGATCCCCAGCACGGTCAGCGTCTTGCCAATTATTCCCATATAGAGGGGACGCAGAGCGAAGGCCTGCAAGGGCCTGGAGAGGAGGGAACGCACGAGCGGCGGGCCGATCTCCAGTGTCTGCTTGAGCGGTTCCCGGTATACCCTGAGAAGGGGGTCGCCCAGGAAATGACCCTCCCGGCGCGGGCAGGAGGCCAAAAGGAAGCTCGGGCTCCTCCCTGCCCTGGCCCTGCGCACCGCCTTTCCCGCGGCCTCCCACACCGCCTCTACCCGCGTGCCGTCCACGCGGCATGCGGGCATCCCGAAGGAGCGCGCCCTGCGCAGCAGGTCTCCACCGGTGACGCTGCGGGAGCGGGTGGTGATGGCCCAGCGGTTGTCCTTGCACACGAAGACCTGCGGGAGTCTCCAGGCCACGGCCAGGTTCAGGCTCTCCAGCAGCATGCCCTGGTTGGCGGCTCCCTCCCCGAAGAAGGAAACCGCCACCTTCCCTGGGGCAAGGTATTGAGCGGCCAGGGCGAATCCGGCCCCCAGGGGAGCGGAGGAGCCCACGATGCCGGAGGAGCAGGCCAGGTGCTCGCGGCTGAAGAGGTGCATGTGCCCTCCCCACCCGCGGCAGAGCCCCCGTTCATCGCCGATCATTTCCAGAAAGAGGGGGACGAGGTCCACACCCCGTGCCACCAGGGGTGGGGTGGAACGGTGGTCCAGGGCCAGCGCGTCGCCATCCTCCAGGTGAGCCACCACCCCGGCCGCCACCGCCTCCTCGCCCACTCCCAGGTGCATCTCGCCCGAGATGATGCCGCGTTGCCAGAGGTTCGCCAGCGCCTCCTCGCAGAAGCGTATGCGCGCCATCGAGCGGTAGAGCTCTTCCATGTCCGCTTTCATCCTTCACCCTCCTTTCGCAAGGGGCGTGATGCGCGACCCGAGGTCGCAAGGGATCCTTGCACCATCGCCGGGAACCGCCTCCCGGAGGTCGATCTCGCGGTGTTGAACCCTGGAAATGATTCCCTCAACACTGATCATTGCCTCGGCTTCGATCCCCACGGCAGAGCCACGGCAGCCGGTCCCGGAAGGCCACCCCCGGGAAGCATGCCTGCGCTCATCCTTCGGGCGCGGAACCCACTCCCTGCGCGCCTTCTTTCGTCAGGCTGGAAGCCACGAGACGGTCCGCGCTCGCGAAGAACCAGAGCCACACGGAGCGCAAGCGGTCGCTCGCCTTCGTGGCGTAGGGGCGCCGGAAGACGTCGATACGGCGTGAGCGCACGCTCGGCTTCCAGTCCGGGAGGTAGTCTATCTCCTCACGGGCACGGTCGGCCCATTCCATGCGCAGGACGTCGCCCACCCACACGGGTACATACTGCTTGCGGCAGGGGTTGCCGGGAGTGATGTAGACGGTGCAGCGCCCCGGGTCCATGAGGATGGAGTTCAATGTGCGGGCGATGTTCATCTCCACCAGCGCGTCCAGGAGCTCCATGCGGCGCAGGTGGCGGAAGAAGTTCCATGGGTGGCAGCAGATGGTGGCGTCATCCACGCGCTCGTCGTAGGGTCCGCGCTCCATGCCGAACTCGGCCAGGGTGGAGTAGTTGAGCCCGTGATCAGTGGTGATCATCCTGATCTTGGCGCGGTCGATGTCGCCACGGAACATTTCCAGCAATTCCCACATACGCGCCAGGCGCGCGAAGGAGCCGGCGATGATGGGCTCGGTGGAGGGGTCGGCGCCGCCGGAGAGGGAACGGTCGAGGAACTGGTGGTGGTTGGCGGAGGCCAGCACACCGCCGTGGTCGGCGGCTTTCTCCACCGCCATGTGGTGGTGGGAATGCTCGATGACCGCCGCGTCGCCGCCTGCGTCCGCGAAGATGCTGTTGGCGTTCATGATGATGGCCACCGCCACGCCGGGCAGCACCTCGCGGGGGTTGTCCCTCCATACGCTCACCGCCCCGTCCACCGTGGACTGGGTCTCCATGGCCAGGTTGTTGAGCTCGAAGAAGGTGAGGCCCTCGCCGCCGTCCATGGCTCCCACGGAGTTAACGCAGGAGGATAGCCCGTCCCCGTTCATCACCCCGATGCCGAAGAGCACCGGCATGCCCAGGCACAGGTAGGGCCTGCTGCCCGCGATGTCCCGCACGTAGAGGGGCATCCTGCCGATGAGCATGCGGATGAAGGGCGAGAGGTCGAAGTTCCACGACACGTAGACCTTGCCGTCGGAGGTGGCCGGGGGGACGGCGGCGAAGTTGGTGCAACCGGTGCCCGGCAGGGAGGCCAGGGCCAAGCCCGCGGCCGTCGCCTCGCGCGCGTCGGATCCCAGGGCGCGGGACAGGCCCCGGATACGCTCCAGCTGGGCCGGGTAGCGCTCGGCGAGCAGCGACAGGTGGCGTTCGGCCTTGCGTCTGGTCGCGGCGGGGTCGGCCCCGCGCCGGGAAAGCCACTTTCCCGCCTGCCTCAGAGCCGCCCGGAAGAGGCTTTCGCGTTCCTTCCCTGCCGCGAAGCCGAAAGAGAAATCATCCTTGGCCTTGATCACCCAGAGCATGGCCCCTCCTTTTTACGAAATCCCAACCTCCCATGCGACCTCTCACGGCCGGCGCCACAGCCAGTGACGGGCATGCCGCCGCTTGTTGTTCCTGCCGCCGCGGTTCGCGCTTGTGCCTGGCCTGGCGCGAATCCGGGCCCCATCTCAGTGACAGCGTGCGGCGGCCCTTGCTTTCAGCGAGTCCGCGCGCCCCCGCCCGGCCCACGGGCCTTCTCCGCCGAGGCAGCCCGCGTGTACGAGGCTGCGGCTTCGCCGCTCGGAACCTGCCTTGCCTGGACCTGGGAAGGCGATACGCCGAGCTCCTTTTCGCCCCCGGTGCCCAGCAAGGTAAGCACGGTTTCTCTCAAGAAACGGCCGAAGTCCTCGAAGTGCTTTTCCCCTTCCATCACTCCACGATAGAAATCATAACCCTCCAGGAGGGTAATGACGAGGTCCGCGGCATTCCAGGGGTCGCCGCGCACGACAGCGCCCTCGTCCATGAGGGCCGCGATCTCCTCGGCCAGGACCTCGCGCAGCCTCGCGTACATCCTCCGGAAGCTTTCCCTTACCCTGCGGTCGCGGAAGCCCAGGGAGTAGCAGGCGTAGAAGACGGCCTCGTCCACCAACCCCGGCCACTCCGGTCCGAGCAGCAAGTCCGTGGCCGCCCGCAGCCTCTCTTCCGGGTCCCCGATGCCGCGCAGCCTGGGGAGGAAGGTCTCCTCGTACCTTGCGAGGATGTGATCTACCAGAGCAACAACCATCTCCTCCTTGCTGGGGAAATAGTGCATGATGAGGCTGGGTGCGACGCCCATACGAGAGGCGACCTTGCTCATGGAAGCCCCTTCCAGGCCCTCGCACGAGAGCACATCGTGGAAGACCTCCAGGATCTCCTTCCGGCGCGCCTCCCCCTTGCGCGTGAGCTTGCCCGTTGACATGCGCAACCCTCCGTAAGCCCGCCAGCATAATTGAATGTTCATTCAATTATGCTAATTTTGCTGCCCCAGACTGTCAAGAGAATGCGAAAGGACGCAGGTGAATTTAAATGGGACCGGGTATGCGCTAAAATCCCTCTTATGAAATAATGTGGTGATGAAATACGCTTGAACGCAGGCGCCGTCAAAGAAGACACCGGGGACGGTCTCATGATCGAGCACATCAAACGCATATCTCCCGCAAGGTCGGGTAAGCCGGCGGGGGTGCCGGAGGGCGAGCCGGCTGCCGTCGCCGTAGCCATGGTGAGGAACGAGGGGGACATCATCGGAGCCTGGATCTCCCACGCGCTCGCCCTCTTCGACGCGGTCTACGTGGCGGACCAACTCTCCTCAGACGGGACCAGGGAATTCCTGCAGGAGGTGGCGGAGACTCACGAAAACGTGCAGATTTTCTCCTTCCATCACCCGGGATATTACCAGGCGGAGGTCAAAAACCACCTAGCGGAGATCGCAGCCCGCGAATTCCCGGGAGCCTGGCTATTCCCCCTCGACGCAGACGAGTTCCTGGCCGTCGGGGACAGGGAGGAACTCCTGCAAAGGCTCGCGGAGGTGGAGGCGGATCGCGTGCTCGAGATGGCGTGGAGGAACTGCGTGCCGCTGACCCTGGCGGAGGACAAGGCGTTCAACTTCACCTCGCGCCTCCTGATCCCGGCCCGACACGGAGATTACCAAAAAGTCGCCATCAGCTCCGCTGCCTTTACGGAAAAGGGTTGGAGATTCACGCAGGGGAACCACGAAGTCGTGGATGAAGAAGGAAGCCTCGTTGCCAAGGACCTCAGGAAGGACTTAGCCGACCTCTTTCATCTACCCATACGCAGCCTCGACCACTTCATCCTCAAGTGCACCCAAACACATGCCGCCTACGAGGCGATGCCCCCGGACTCGCGTGACCCCTCCTGGGGCTTCCACATAAGGGAGATGATGGAGAGGGTGATGGCGGAGGGAACCCTGGATCCCGGCATGGTCAGGGCGTTCGTCGCGCGCTACGGCCTCTCTTCCCTGCAGGGCGAAGGGGGGCTCGCCTTAGGGGAGATGCTGCAGGGTGGGTGGTACTGCGCGCCTCTCTACGTAGCCCGCCTGGAGCCCGCCCCCGAGGTGAGGCGCACCCTCACCTTCCGCGAGATCGCCGGGAAGCTCGCGAAGGAACAGGGCGACCAGAAACTCAAGAACTTCGTGAGTGTCGCCCTAAGACAAAGGCGGGAAGAGCTGGCACAGAAAGATGCGGTGCCCGACGGATGCGCCGACGACGGTGTCTTCGAAAGGCTTGCTCCCGCCCCCGCAGAAGAGGGGGAACCCAGCGAAGCGCTGCCGGAGGCGGAGTTTATCCGCTTCATCTCTCCCGCCTTCACCCCCCATGAAGACCCCCTTCCTCCAACCGCCTGGGAAGCACACGTCCCCTTCCTCTTCTGTCTCCTGCGCTACGTGAGGCCGCGGCGCTTCGTGGAGCTGGGAACGCACTTCGGCAACTCCTTTTTCGCGGCATGCCAGGCGGTCAGGGACATGGGCCTGGGAACGGAGTGCATCGCCGTGGACTACTGGAGGGGCGATCCGCAGGCCGGCTATTACGGTGAGGAGGTCTTCGCGCGCTTCCTGCAGGTCCTGCATGGAAAATACGCGGGCATCGGGAAGTACATCCGCAAGAGGTTCGATGACGCATCCCACCAGTTCGAGGCGGGCTCCATAGACCTCCTGCACATAGACGGCTTGCATACCTACGAAGCGGTTGCAAATGATTTCTACATCTGGCTCCCCAAGATGTCCGCAAGCGGTATCGTCATGTTGCACGATACACACGAGCGCGCCGAGGCGTACGAGGTATGGAGGCTGTGGGAGGAGATAAAGCAGTCCTACCCGTACTTTGAATTCGAGCATGGCCACGGCCTCGGGGTCGCTCTGGTTGGCAGCAACCCCTCACGGAGAATCAAGGAAATGTTCGATGTTTTTTCGCGGCCGGAATGCGTGCAATACCTGCAGGCTTTCTTCTCGCACATAGGTGGGCAAAATGAGGTCCTTTACAAAGCGAGCAACATCATGCGGGTGAAGGACGCCGCCCTGCGGGAGAGGGAAGCCGCACTGCGGGAGAAGGAAGCCGCGTTGATGACCCTGGATAGGATGCTTGCGGAAAGCACGGGCAAGTTAGAAATCCTTGAAGCGCAAGTGGAAAACCTTGAAGCGCAAGTGGAAAAGTTCGGAATGCTGATCGAGCAGGTTAATAAAAGAATGATCGTGCAGCTGGTCGAGAAGTATAAGCACGTCATCACCCGCATTCTTCCCCATGGCACGAAAAGAAGGAAACTCTTCGACCTTTCCATGGCCGGTGCCCGGGTAGCCGTCAACGAGGGATGGAAGGAATTGCTGAGAAGGTCGTTCAAGTCCGCCTGGGCGGATATCATGGCCTTGCGGGGCACCATTTTGCCGTTAACGGAGAAAGACGCCTTTGAAATAAAGCCGCCGAAGATAATGAAGTTGCAAGGGAAAAAGTTAGCTATCGTCGTCCACGCATTCTACATGGGTGTATTCGAGGAAATATGCGGATACCTGGCCAACATGCCGGTCGAGTACTCTTTGTTCGTCTCGGTTAAGGACGAGGAAGACAGGAAAAAAGCGGAAGACCTTGCAAGAGATTTACCGAAAGTAAGAGAGACTATCATCAGGGTAGTCCAAAACCGCGGCCGCGACATGGCGCCTTTTCTCGTGGATTTCGCTCCCGTTCTGCGGGATTACGATTATATTTGCAAGATACATACCAAGAAATCGACCTATATGCATGCCCCGGATGCGTGGAGAGGGTACCTCTACAGAATGCTTCTTGGGTCGAATGAAAGAATAAGAGCTGTTCTTACGGCGTTTGAACTGGTGCCGGAACTTGGGATAATCTACCCTGAAACCTACGAGGGATTGCCCTACTGGTGCCATACCTGGCTGGGTTGCAAGGGCATAGCCCCTGCCATTATTGGAAGAATCGGCGCCACTTTCGATCCGGATGAATATGTGGACATGCCGGCAAGCTCCATGTTCTGGGCAAGGGCAAAAGCTTTGAAGCCGCTATTCGATCTGAACCTGGATACTGAGAGCTTTCCCGAAGAAGCGGGCCAGACGGATTGCACGCTGCATCATACTTTGGAGCGCTGTATCGTGAAAGCCGCGGAGAAAGAGGGGTTCAAGAAAGCGGTTCTGCAAGCTGAAGACAGGCAAGTTTTCAGCTACCGTGGAGAAAGACTCTTCCGCCATTACATTAACGTCCCCTTCGATCAAAAAGTAAGGGCGCTGCGGGAAGATGCGAAATCAGTGTCTTTCGACATATTCGATACCCTTCTTTGCAGGCCTTTTTCCTCTCCCGACATGGTTTTCGCATATCTCGAGGAGCAGGTTGAAAGGGAATACGGCGTGGCGGATTTCCACCGCATGAGAAAGGAGGCGGAAGAAAGGGCGAGATCCGCGAGAAACTACGAAGGCGATGTAAAGTTGACGGAGATTTACTCATATTTTGGAAAACTCGCGGGCGTGGATGGGGAATTGTCAAATCGCTTGCGTAATTTGGAGATTGCTACGGAGAGAAGGTTGCTGGCGCCCAGGGAGCGCGTCGCAAAGCTGCTCAAAGAGCTAGAGAAAGAAGGGAAAAAGGCCATCCTGTGTTCAGATACCTACATGGAAGAAAGAGATGTCAGGTCAATACTGGCGGAGAAAGGAATCGTGGATTTCGATGAACTTTACCTTTCATGTGAAATAGGGAAACGAAAAGACAGGGGAGATATGTGGGATCACATATTGGAGAAAGAGGGAGTCACCGAGGCAAGGCCGCTTTATCATCTCGGTGACAACGAGGAGTCAGATCTGCATATACTGTACGAAAAAGGCATAGCAGAACTGGTAAGGCCCGTTCATATCATGAAACCCTCGATCCTCTTCAGGCACAGCGAGATCGGGAGCTTGCTTTACGACGTTATTAGGCCTCATAAAGGATGGCGCGAAAGCCTGCTGTATGGCGTCATCGCCAATCGCTTCTGCAATGATCCGGAAGCGGGTACTCTTTTTTCGAGGGCATTTCCGCTAAGCGACCCTCATGCCTTCGGTTACGTTGTTTTCGGCCCCCTCATTTACAATTTCATGATCTGGCTGATTAAAACGGCACTCACAGACAGGATAGACGAGCTGATGTTCATAGCGAGGGAAGGATACGTTCTCACCAAGGCTTACGATGAGATGGTATCAAGGCTTGAAAATGAGGGGCTGAGGTTAAGGTACCCGAAAGGGAAATATTTCCTCTGCTCGAGGCGCGCCGCCTTGTTTGCATCTATTGTGAGGGAAGAAGAGATAGGGAGCCTGCTGGACAGGTATTTTTCTGGTACCTTGCGTGAACTGCTGGTTATGAGATTCCGCATGGGAAACGTCAGGGAGATAGAGCATGCCCTGGGGAATTATGTTCTCGACCGTAACATCTTCTTACCGCGTGATGTGGGAATAGTCATGATCTATTTTAAAAAGATCGCGAAATTGATATTGGAGCAGGCAAGGAAGGAAAGAGAAGCGCTCGCAGGGCATTGCAGCGATATGGGCTTTGACAGTGAAAAGAAGACGGCATTGGTCGACCTTGGATATTCCGGGACAATACAGAGATCATTAAGCAAGATTATGCAGCATCCGATTGCAGGATATTACTTCGCTACCGATGAGGACGCGAATAAGAACGTTCAAAGAGGGTTAATATGCAGGGGATATTACGGAAACATGGTCGATCCCCGAAAGGCCCACCTCCCGATTTATGATTACAAATTACTGGCGGAGGCGGTTTTAACTTCACCAGATCCCATGGTGATAAATTTTGTAAGCGAGGGGGAAAAGGCAGTGCCCGTTTTCGACGAGATAGGGATTTCGCAAGATAATTTTCACACGATAATGAGAATTCAAGAGGGCGCACTTGATTTCGTGCGAACCATGCTTTTTAGGTTTGGGAGAAATGTGATTGATATCGAGTTTCCAAACCCCGTTATTATGGACATCTTCGAGATGGCGAGCAAGGGAGGGATTGAAATCGGAAGACTGGAGGATGTGCTGTATGTGGAGGATAAATATTGCGGGAACAGAGAAATCAAGGTAATGGAATGGTTCAGGAACATGGGCTAGAAAGTGATCTTGCATCGAGTTGCAGCTTGCCGCTTTATCTCAGATAGATAAATGAACCTGAATGAACATCTGCGATATTTCATATCAATCCAGGCGAATATAGGCTGAGCCCATAAACTTCTGTAAATAGGATACGGCATTTGTTCTTTGACAACAAAAGCCATCGCTCTCCAAGATAA
>CAKZMC010000171.1 GCA_937128055.1 uncultured Actinomycetes bacterium
GAGTGAGGTAACCAAGTGCCTGATGGGGACGCACGAAATTGTAGGTTTCGTTCCATTCGCAAAGGATATCGTTTAACTCATCTTCTACAGTTACATTTTCAGAATACCAGGTAGACAGGCGTTTTTCAACATGAAAAACAGGGCTTGGCACTACACCTGCGCCATCCTCACCGTTGGCGGAACGGCCACCCCCGCGGCCTTGAATACCTTGCCGGCCACACCCTCAAGGGGGCTTCGCAGCAGCCAGGTCTTGCCGTCGTCGGCTACCTCTATCTCGTAGACGGCCTCCAGGTCCTGCTTCAGCTGTCTCCACTCGCAGGGGAAGTCGATCCTTCGCTTCAGCTCGTGCATGATGAGAAGGGCGAGGAAGGAGCAGAAGACGTGACCCGCTATAGTGGCGTCGTACTTGTGGTAGATGGGCCGGGTTGAGAGGGTGTCCTTAGCCTCGCGGAAGATCCTCTCCACCCGCCACAGCTCCTTGTACTTCTGTGCTACTTCTGTGGCGGTGAGATCGGCGGTGGTTGCAAGCACCCACTTGCCGTCGTATCTCTCCTCCGCCTTCACCCGCTCCCAGTCTATCTCCGGCTTCTGCCCCAGTTTCAGATAGCGGCGGTAGCCGGAGTTGCCGATGAGGGAGGAGGCGCCCCTCTTCAGCCTGTCCTGGAGGTCGGATATGATGACCTCCCTGGACAGCCGGTCGTGCTCGGCCTCCTCGGGGTTCACGCACACCACATACCTCTTCCCCCCATGCCTGACCTCTTTCACCTTGAGGTTCTCGGCCACTTCCCGGAACCTCCCCGCCCGCGAGAGCACCTCGGCCATGGCCGCCTTCTCCAGGCGCATCTTCACCCCCAGGATGTAGGGGAAGCCGAGGTCGGTGAGCTTCTTTGCGTTGGCCGCCCCCACCATGCCGCGGTCGGCCACGATCACGATGTCGGATACCCCGAATCGCTCCCGCAAGCGAGTGGCCACGGGTGCGACGGTGGCGGCGTCGGTGGTGTTGCCCGGCCACATGGGGCAGGCGATGGGCCGCCCCGTATCGTCCATGACCACCCCCACCACCATCTGGTTCTCATCCGGCCTTCTGTCCTTGGAATACCCCTTCTGTCCCAACGATTCCCCGCCCCGGCCCTCGAAGTAGAGGGAGGTGGTATCGAAGAAGACCACGGATAGGGAGCTGAAGAGATCGCGGTTGCGGAAAAACAGCTCCTCCTCGAGCCTCTCCCTTTCTTCCCCCAGCCAGGCCATGGCGCGGTAGAGGTGGTGCAGGGAGAGGCCCTCCGCTCCTGCGATGCGGAAGTCTCTGGCCTGCCGGTCGGCTGTGCGGTCCGATCCCGGGAAGAAGAGGCGGGCCAGCGTGGCCGCATAGACGGCCCGCTCCACGGAGAAGGAATACTTGCGTCCGGAAAGCAGCTTCCCTATGGCGGCATCGCAACCCAGCTCCGACCAGAGCCTTCCCATGATGAGGTCGGGGCCGATCTTCTGCACCTTTCCCGCCGCAAGCTTCCCCTCCCTGAACTCCTCCGTCACCCTGACTTTTTCGCTGAAGCGGGCGAGGGATCTCAGGACCCCCTCTATCTGGCCGGATGCTTGCAGCTCGTCTTTCCTGCCCAGGGTGGCGATCACCCTCTGGCGTACCTTGGCCCCCTCGCGGTAGTTCTCCACCACCTGCAGGTAGGTGCGGCCCTGGACGGTCTTCTCCCGGATAAACATATCACTACTAACTTACCATGCTACTACCCTTATTACAATACTAATTAGCCTATTTACCTCCCTCATACGTGGCACTACATTTCAGCGCGTTTCGCAAGCCGGAATTCATCTACCTGGGGTTTTACCAGCGGAAGACGTCAAAATCGGGGAACAACTGTAGAAGATGAGTTTAACGATTATGACATCTTCTCAGGAAGCCACAATATATTGTCATGCCCTCCCGCTACGGTATAAGCAGGAGGGTGATACTCATAAGAGACGGCGGATACGAGCAGATGAAGGGCTTCCTCGATTTCGCCGACGCGTTTCCTAGCGAAGAGGCTTGCCGCTC
>CAKZMC010000172.1 GCA_937128055.1 uncultured Actinomycetes bacterium
CGCCGCGTGGCTGGTCATGCCCCCGTGGCTGGTGAGCACGCCCTGGGCGTTGATGATGCCGTGTATGTCGTCCGGGGTCGTCTCCCAGCGCACCAGGATGACCTTCTCGCCCCGCGAGCCCCGCACCTCCGCGGTGTCCGCGTCGAAGACCACCTCTCCCACCGCCGCCCCCGGGGAGGCCGGTAGGCCCTTGGCGATGACGTCATAGGTGGCGTCGGGATCCAGGCGGGGGTGGAGAAGCTGGTCGAGCTGTTCGGGCTGCACCCGCGACACCGCCTCCTCCTTGCTGATGAGGCCCTCCTCGACCATCTCCACCGCTATCTTCAGGGCCGCCGCCGCGGTGCGCTTTCCGGTACGGGTCTGCAGCATGTAGAGCTTTCCCTGCTCGATGGTGAACTCGATGTCCTGCATGTCCCGGTAATGCTTTTCCAGCCTGTCCATCACCCCGGTCAACTGGCGGTAGAGGTCGGGCATCTCCTGCTCCAGCTCGCCGAGGCTCTTGGGGGTGCGGATTCCCGCCACCACGTCCTCGCCCTGGGCGTTGACCAGGTATTCCCCGAAGCGCCGCGCCTCGCCGGTGGAGGGATCGCGCGTGAAGCAGACCCCGGTGGCGGAGTCGTCCCCCTTGTTCCCAAAGACCATGGTCTGCACGTTGACGGCCGTGCCCAGGTCGTCGGGGATGTCGTACTGCTTGCGGTAGGTTATGGCGCGCGGGTTGTCCCAGGAACCGAAGACGGCGCGTATGGCCAGGTCGAGCTGCTCGCGGGGGTCGGAGGGAAAATCCCTGCCCGCCTTCTCGCGTACGATGGCCTTGAACTTCTCCACCAGGTCCTTCCAGTCTTCCGCCGTGAGCTCAACGTCAAGGGAAACGCCCCTCTCTTCCTTCTTGCGGGTCAGCTCCTCCTCGAAGAGGTCGCGCTCCACGCCCATGACGATGTCCGCGAACATCTGGATGAAGCGTCGGTAGGCGTCGTACGCGAAGCGCTCGTCGCCGGTCTGCTCCGCCAGCCCCCTCACCGATTCGTCGTTCAGTCCCAGGTTAAGCACGGTGTCCATCATCCCCGGCATGGAGATGGCGGCTCCGGAGCGCACGGAAACCAGCAGGGGGTCGTCCTTGTCTCCCAGCCGCTTGCCCACCTTCTCCTCCAAGCGCCGCAGGTGTTCCTCTACCTCCTCGCGCAGCTCGTCTGGATACTTCCCCTCGCGGGAAAAGTAGTTGCAGCCCTCGGTGCTTATGGTGAATCCGGGTGGGACGGGCAGGCCCAGCCTGGTCATCTCGGCCAGGTTTGAACCCTTGCCGCCCAGGAGCCTTTTCATGCTGGCGTCGCCCTCGTCGAAATCGTATACGTACTTGGTCGCCGTCATCTCCTCCTCCACCTCGCCTTCTCGCAGTTATACTTATACACGTTACCCTTATCCACCGGAATAAAACAGTGAAATTATAATCGATTTTGTTGGCGTCCGCCTTACCCCGCGTCCCTACGGACCGGCCCCTTCGGTCACCACCTGGCTGAAGTCCGCGAACTCGAGAAAAAGCGAGGCGACCTTGAAGAGCAGCGCCAACCGGTTGTCGCGCAGCCGCTCGTCCTCACCCATGACGAAAATCTCGGAAAAGAAGTGGTCGACATGCGGGGCCAGCGCGAGCAGGACGTCCAAGGCCGCTTCGTGCTCTCCCGCGTCCAGGTATCCCCGCAGGGGCTCCTGCGCCCATACCAGCCTGGAGTAGAGTTCCTTCTCGGCCTCCTCGACGAGCAGCTCCTCCGCCAGCCGCAGCTCCCCCGCTTTGCGGGAGAGGTTGTAGCAGCGCTCGAAGCCGGTGTAAGCCTTCTGCAGCAGCCCTTTGCGGCGCGCCCCCTGCAGGACCTCGAGGCGCAGGCGGGCTTCATAGGGGTCCCGCGCAGCCTGAGAGAGCACCGCCGCCACCAGGTCATGGTCGAAGCCCTCGGAAACGAGGGCCTGCCGCCAGCGCTGGCGGCAGAAGTCGCTTACCTCCTCCGCCAACTCCCCGGGGTCGGAAAAAGACAGGTTCTCAGCCGCCCGCACCAGCAGGGAGGGGAAATCCAGGTGCAGGCGCGCCTCGGCCAGGATGGAGAACATCGCCAGGGCCTGTCGGCGCAGGCCGTAGGGGTCCTCGGACCCGCTGGGCAGCAATCCCGCGCCGAAGAACCCGGTAAGGTTGTCGGCCTTCTCCGCCAGAGAAAGCACCGCGCCCTGCAGGGTGCGGGGTAGGGCATCCCCCGCGAAGCGGGGGCGGTAGTGTTCCTCCACCGCAGCCGCCGTCTCCCCTTCCTCGCCGGAAGCCAGAGCGTAGATGCGCCCCATGATCCCCTGCAGGGACGGGAACTCGATGACCATGGAGGTTACCAGGTCCGCCTTGCACAGGAGCGCGGCGCGCTGCGCCCTTTCCCTCACCTCCTCGCCGAGGTGGGCTGACCGGCAGATCTCGCCGCACAGGTCCCGCAAGCGCTGCGCCTTGTCGTAGAGGCTCCCCAGCTTCGCCTGCCACACCACCGAGCGCAGGTCCTCCAGGCGCCGCGCCAGCGGCACGCGCAGGTCCTCCTGGTAGAAAAAGGAGGCGTCTTCCAGGCGCGCCTGCAGCACCCTCTCGTGTCCCCTGCGGATGGCCTCTCCCCGCTCGGGATCGCCGTTGTGCACCACCAGGAAGGCGGGGGCAAGCGTGCCGTCGTCCCTTTCCACCGGGAAGTAGCGCTGGTGTTCCTGCATGGCCGTCTCCAGGACTTCCCGCGGCAGTTCCAGGAAGCGTTCCTCGAAACCCCCCAGCAGCACATGGGGGTATTCCACCAGGTCCACCACCTCCTGCAGGGTGTCCTCGTCGGGTACCGCCCGCTGGCCGCCGCCTGCCAGGGCCTCCTCGATCCCTTCCCCTATGGCCCGCCGCCTTTCCTCCTCATCCGCCAGCACGCAATAGCGGCGCAAGGACGCAAGGTAATCCTCCGGCCGCTCGATGTCCAGCAACCCTCCGGAGAGGAAGCGGTGCCCGCGTGTCGTCCTTCCCGCCTCCAAGCCGGCTAGCGAAACGGGAACCACGTGCGCCCCGTAGAGCGCCACCAGCCAGCGCACCGGGCGCGCGAAACGGAACTCCCCCGAACCCCAGCGCATGGACTTGCGGAAGGAGAAGGAGCGCGTGAGCTCCTCGATGATTCCTGGCAATATATCCCAGGTGGCTTTCCCTTCCTCCCTCACCACCGCGAACACGAACTCGCCTTTCTCCGTCTCCTTGACCTGCAGGTCCTCGACGCGCACGCCGCGCGAGCGCGCGAAGCCCTCCGCCGCGGCAGTGGGCCGGCCCTCCTCGTCGAAGGCCGCGGAACGGGAGGGGCCTCGCACCTCCGTCTCTACGTCTTCCTGCCTCTCAAGGAGGCCGCGCACCAGCGCGGCGAGGCGGCGCGGTGTGGAATAAATTTCCATGAAATGCCAGGAGAGCCTCTCCCGTTCCAGCAGGGCCGCCAGGTTGGCACGCAGCTGCGTGCGCCCGTCCTGCACCGCGCCCCAGGGGAGCTCTTCCGTCCCTATCTCCAGGAGGAAATCCCGCCGCGCTTCCCCGGGCATCTCACGATTCCCCCTTCAGGAGCGGGAATCCCATCTCCTCCCTCTGGGCCAGGTATGCGGAGGCCGCCCCGCGCGCCAGGTCCCTTACCCGGGCGATGTAGCCGGTGCGCTCGGTGACGCTGATGACCCCGCGCGCGTCCAGGATGTTGAAGAGGTGGGAGCAGCGCAGCACGCAGTCGTAGGCCGGCAGGACCAGGCCCCGAGCGAGCAGCCTCCTCGCCTCTGCCTCGTGGCGCTCGAAAAGCTCCCCGACCATGGAGGCGTCCGCCTCGTCAAAACAGTACACGCTCCACTCCACCTCCGCCTGGCGCTGTACCTCGCCGTAGGTGAGCTCCGCGTTCCAGCGCAGGTCGAAGACGTCGTCCACCTCCTGCACGTACATGGCCAGCCTCTCCATGCCGTAGGTGAGTTCCACCGAGACCGGCCGGCAGTCCAGCGAGCCGACCTGCTGGAAGTAGGTGAACTGGGTGATCTCCATGCCGTCCAGCCACACCTCCCAGCCCAGCCCCCAGGCGCCCAGGGTGGGGCTTTCCCAGTCGTCCTCCACGAAGCGCACGTCGTGACCGGCCGGGTCGATGCCCAGCGCCAGCAGGGAATCCAGGTAGATGTCCTGGATATCGTCGGGGGACGGCTTGAGGACGACCTGGAACTGGGTGTGCTGGTGCAGGCGGTTGGGGTTCTCGGCATAACGCCCGTCGGCGGGCCGGCGCGAGGGCTCCACGTAGGCGACTTTCCAGGGCTCCGGCCCCAAGGCGCGCAGGAAAGTGGCGGGATTGAAGGTCCCCGCCCCCACCTCCACGTCGTAGGGTTGGACGAGCAGGCAACCGCGCTCCGCCCAGTAAGCCTGCAGGGCCATCACCATATCCTGAAAATACATCCCGCAACCTCCCGAAATGCGATTACGGCTATGATAACACCTCGGCGCCCGCAGTTAGTAGACTTGGCTTGGTGCCAGCGTTATAAGGGTGGCGTCTCCGCCGCAAGGGCGTTTCCCGCCGCGCACGGCGGCACCTATTCGCGGGCGGGGAGACTCGCGCGTCGCAGCGGGCAAGGAACGTCTGGCAAGACGGGGGCCGGGAAGCGCTTCGCGCGAGGCGGGAATGCGCCGCTTTCAGAAGCCCTGGAACGGCTTGGCGTCGGCAGGAGGCTGCACCTCCACCTCCATGCCGTATTCGGGTAGGTCCAAGGTTATCTCCACGCGTGCCTTCTCGGGCAACAGCCCAAGCCCCATCAGTCCTCCCAGGTCGGGGAGTTCCGTGCTGAAGGCGACGAACATCTGCCGTATGACGGGTTCGTCCCGCTGCACGCACACGCTCATCTCCGGATCGGCGTCCGCGAGGAAAGAAGCCAGCTCCTCCTGGGACATGCCCAGCTCCTCGGCAAGCTTCCGGACCGCTTCCATGCCGGCCACGGCCTCCAGATCAAGGCTTACCGCCAGCTCCGTGCACTCGTGATCGCCGACTCTCTTCGATCCCGTCTCACTCACCGTGGACGCCGAGGACAATATCTCGGGCGCGGAGGCAAGGACATCCATGGCGGCCGCCAGGGTTCCCTTCCCCAAGCCCATCTCCCGCAGGGTGGAGGAGGGCACCTCGTACCACTCTCCCCCCATCTGCAGGTAAACCGCCTCTCCCGTGTAGCGCAGGGAGATCTCCATGCCGAGGACGGTCAGCCTGGCTTCCGCGGCCGCGGGATCCATGTCGAGCCATGCATCGCCCTGCGCGGTCAGACCCATGCCGGATGCGCCCTCGAGGGGCGTGATGACGGCGTTGAACTGCGCATGAAAGCTCCCCGCCGCCACGGCCTTCTCTGCCGCTTCCTGCAAGTCCCGCCCGTAATCGCGCTTGCCGCCGCATCCCGCCGCGAGGACCCCCGCCATGACGGTCAGGGCGATGACGGGCAACAACGCGAAAACGTAGCTCCTCTTCATGCCCGCTCCCTCCCGCATCTCAGGCGGAATCCTTATGCAGCATGGTGGGTTCCGGCCTGTTTATTTCCACCTTCTTGTTATAGGTGGGGAAGTCTATCTCCATGACCACCTTCACGGTGAAGGAGGGTGTGTCCTCGTCTCCCTGTTCCTGCATCTCGATGTTGTAGAGGGTGCGCCTGAGGACGAGGTACTCCTTGTCGAACCAGTACTCGTAGTTGACGTTGGCGTTCTTGAGCTCCTCCTTGATCTCCTCCAGCTTCGCCATGGTCTCCTCGTCCAGCTCCTCCCCTTCTCCCCTGATCATGTTCAGGAACTCCTCGTTCTGCATGATGGCGTCGAAGTTGGGCACCATGGCGATGTGGTAGCAATCCCTGCCGTTGACGACCTCGTCCGCGAGGCGGGTGATCTTCTGAAAATTGTCCATGTACTCGGCGGTATTCCTGGTGATCTCCGATACGCTCGGTATCTTGAGGGTGGAGCCCGCCGGGAGCTCGTACCAGGGACCGGATTCCTCTATGCGGTAGTACTGCACTCCCTCGTAGAGCACGTAGTCGAACTCGCGCTCGATGGTGGACCAGACCATGCGGGCCATGGCGTTCTCCGTCGCGGCGTCATAGTCTCCCTCTCCGGTCAGCTTCAACTCGCCGGTGTAGGGCTGCTTGCCCGTGGGGGGGATGAGGAAGGAGTAGTCGAAGAGGTAGTGCAGGCTGCGCACCTCGTCGGTGGCGTTCAGTCCCTCCAGCATGATCTTCTCGGGGGTGGCGTTTTCCGGCACCTCCCGCTTGAGCAGGCCTTCAGGATTTCCGCCCCCGCAGGCGGAAACCGCCAGGGCCATGCAGGCCACCAGGAGGAAGCCGGTCACGCATCCCGCTCTGCCTCTCATGCACGCTCCTCGCTTTCGACTGCGTTCGCTTCGCTGCTTTAAAATATCACATCCAGTTAGACGTGAAAAATGCTTGCGAGGTTCTCGCAAGCATCGCAAGGGCGCGCGCGCCCGCTCGAGTGGGCTGGTGGGCTCAGAGTGGATGGGGGCTCTTGCCCGACGAAGGCTGCTGCAAGTTGATCTCCCTGAGCAACCTGACCTCCTCCCCTTCGGAGGTATTCGCCTCCATGGCATATATGCGCGGCGTCATCACCGCCAGGAAGGCGTTGACCACGCGGGGGTCGAACTGCACACCGCTGTAGGCGTTTATCTCCCCGACGGCCTCCTTGACCTCCATGACCTCACGGTAAGCCCGCCAGGAGGTCATGGCCACGAAGGAGTCCGCCACGCTGAGGATGCGGGCCCCCAAGGGGATGGACTCGCCCTTCAGGCCATCCGGGTATCCCATCCCGTTCCACCATTCATGGTGGCCGCGCACCAAGGGGATGAGTTCCCAGTTGGGGCGGATGGCCGCCAGCATCTCCGCTCCCAGCCTGGGGTGCTGCTTGATCAACTCCTTGTCTCCCGGGACCAGCTCCCCCACCTTGAAGGCGGCGTCGGAGAGGTCCCCCGCCACCTGCAGCATTCCGATGTCCATGAGGTTGGCCGCCCTTTCCACCAGGCGTACGTAGTCCTCGTCCAGCTCCATGCAGCGCGCGATCTCCACGGAGTAGAAGGCCACGCGTTTCCAGTGCCCCTTCATGTGGGGCATCTTCTTCTCCAGGCGGGCATGAAGGTCATCGGCGATGGCCACCAGCTTGGACACCTCGAGCAGCGCCGTGAGGTCCTCCATCTGCCTGCGCAATCCATCGGTGGTCTCGCTGAGCATCTCGAAAACCTGCATGGACTTGCGGCTGTACTCCTTCTCCCGGCGGATGAGGTAGAGGGCGAAGGCCACGATGAGCAGGGCGAGGCCGACGCGGGTAGCGTTGTTGAAGTACTGGGAATCGAAGAGGCCGCTGAGCTGCTCCAGGTTGAAGGCGTAGATGACCACCGCGATGCCCAGGACCAGGATGATCACGATGGCCAGCTGTAGTACCTCGCGCCGGCCCCTGTCCGCGGAGAAGACGCCTTCTTCGGGTTTCCCGCTCTTCGCCCCGGGGTTTACTTCCGGAAAATCTTCCCTCCGCTCTCCGCCTTCCATGTCTCCCATCCCCTTTCGCCGCGGCGGGCACCTCATCCGGCCCGAAAGACGCGGCCCGCGCCCGCACCAGCGCTCCGGCCGCCGTCGCTTTTTCTCTCGTTAACGCGGGCGGGAATCCTTATCACCCTTCCGGTTGATTAAGCGGAGTAAAGAGGCCGACCGGGGCGGTAAAGGGGGCTTTCCGGCAAGCGCCGGGGGTTCATCCGGGGCGGCCCGGCGGCTCAGGCCGCGGCGTCGCGGGTTGGCGCATGGGGATGCGGCAGGCCCTTATTTATCCCGCGCGTCCTCCTCCTCGAGCATGGGGACCGTTTCGGGCCTTTCGCGGGGAACCCATTCCCTCTCCGCGTCCATCACGTGCACCACGCGCCATCCCCTTTGCCGCAGCGCGGCGGCGATGAAACGCCGGTGGCACTTCCAGGGCAGCATCTCGGCGCAGACCACGGCGGTGGGCATTTCCGCAGCCAGCCTTTCCAGCTCCTCGATGCCCTCCCGGAACTCGCGACTATGCATGTGCGCCTCGTAGCCGCCCTTGCGGTAACCGCCCAGCGACTCGCCCAGCCAGTTGTAGCCGTACCCGGCCTCCCGCAGCGAAGCGGCGAAGGCCTCGCGGTTGAAATGGGGGTAGCGCCTGCTGGCCGGGAAAGAGCGCACATCGCATACGCGGCGGATGCCCCAGGTGGAAAGGAGTGCGAGGCATTCCTCCATGGTCCGCGTGCTGGTGCCCAAGGTGTAAACCGTTCTCCCGTCCCAAGGGCCGGCGCGCTTCCCGCCCGGACGGTCGTCCTCTTCCCTCATCCTCGCCCTTCTTCGCTCTCGCCCTCGCGAACGGTTTTGTCCTTGCCTGCCTACATGCGTTTGCCCTCGCCGCCCTCTCGGCAACGCCTGCCCTGCCCGCCTTCACCGCTCCGCCCGCCTTGCCCGCCCTACCCGTTTTGCCTGACTTGCCTTGCCCGCCTTGCCTGACTTGCTTGTTTTGCCTGACTTGCCTTGCCCGTCCTGCCCACCTTTATCGCTACGTCCGCTTTGCCCGTTTTGCCTGACTTGCCTTGCCTGCCCTATACTGCCCTGCCCCGCCTGTCGACCAGCCCTTCTCTTTCCATGTATTCCCATGCCCTCTCCAGTACTTCCCGCTCCCCCTTGTAGGAAAGAGCTGTGAGGGCCTCCTCGAGGGGGAGCCATTCCACCCCCTCCACTTCCCAGTCGTGATCCTCCTCGCTTCCTCCCCGCCAGCGAAGGAGGAAGAAATGCACCAGCTTGAAATAGCGCGTATCCTCCTCCTTCGCGTAATAGTAATAGCGGATATACCCGAGGGGGGCGACCATCTCCCCCTCCATCCCCGTCTCCTCCCTGACCTCCCTGAGGGCCGCCTCTTCCGGGCTTTCCCCCTCGTCGACCAGCCCCTTGGGCAGGGCAAGGACCTTGCCTCCCTTCAGGCGGATCACCGCAACCTCGCAACCGCTTTCGCCCATTCGGAAGAGAACCCCGCCCGCGGAAACCTGCCTGCCATACTTCATGACGACCACCGCCGCCGGCGCTCTGCGCGGCCCTAAAGCCCCGCCACCTCCCTTATGGCGTCCGCCACCGCCTCCGGCCTCTCCTCCTCGACGAAATGGCTCACGCCCTCGAAAATCTTCACCTTGCCCGCGAGCTGGGGAAGATGCGTCTCCCACTGGCGGACAACCTCTTCCTTCGCCAGGGGATCCCAGCCCCCCAGGACGGCACGCACGCCTATGTTCCTGCCCTGCGGCCCCCAGCACTTCGCTATGTTCTCCTGGATGAAGCGGTAGAAGGGTGTGTTGTCGCGCTTGCCGAGCCTGCGTTCCCGGTAAACGTTGCCGTGCGCCCAGGCCCTGGTCTGGCGGCACATCCTCCGGCTACTCATGGCGTTCATGCGCGGCCGGAACTGTTCCATGTAAACCCTTTTCGCCTCCTTCTCCCTGCCCGGGATATGGCCGAAGGCGGTCGCCGCCGCATGGAAGAAAAGCCCCGCGAGCAGTCGCAGGGCTCCCACCGGGGTGCGGAAAGCGGCATAAGAACCCACCAGCTTCCACATGAACACCGGTGTAATCAAAGGGATGTTGCACCACCCCAACCAGGAGATGGGATAATTCTTGAAGGTAAGTCCGCTCAACGGTATGGGAAACACCGTGGTATTGAGAATCACGAGGTTCGACACCCGCTCGGGCTCCTTAATGAAAGCGCCGATGCCGGCCGGGCCGCCCCAATCATGCACCACGAGCGTCACGTCTCTCAGGTCCAGGTAGCGGACGAGCTGAAGCAGGTTTTCCGCGTGATCCATGGCTTCCATCTCATAGGTCGCCTGGTCCGACAGGCCGAAGCCGATATGGTCCATGGCCACCACCCGGAAGGGGAACGTCGCCTTGCGCCTCAATTCTGCCAGCACGTTGCGGTAGGCGTAGGAATTCTCGGGATTCCCGTGCACGATGACGATGGTGGCCGAGGGCTCGCCGTCCCCGAAAACGGCGTCATAAAAGAACATCTTCTTGCCGTCGTCCAGACCGTTCTCGAGCAGGAACCAGCGTCCGCTGCCGGGCGGGCAATAGTCCGCGGGCACGTCTTTCAGGGGGGTGTTTCCGGGTTGATCGCTTACACGTTCCATTTCATTTCTCCTTTTTCCGATGCCCATTCCACGGGACATGCCCCGCTCTGCCTAATCTATGCTATATTCGCACTTCCCGTTCATCAAGTTACCGGGCATCGGCAAAGGCTTCGCGCGACAACCATCGTTGCCTGGCCCCACATGCCAAGCTCAAACGCGGGTGTATCCAGGTAAAGGGGGTCGGGCGAGCGACATCGCAAGCGGCCTCCTGCCCGGCCATCTTGCGGGAGCGGGGGCTGCGATAGGGCATGCCTTGCGGGAGAGGGAAGGGATCACGGGAGGCCGCTCGTCGCGGAGCGAGCACTATCCCCCGGCCCGGGCCGGAAGAAGGGGGGATCTCCACCTAACTTGCCCGGAGAACTATGGGGTCGGTCGCAGCGAGGTCGCCTTTCCGGGCGTTCCTTCCTTTGAGCGAGGCGGGTGGCGCCGAGCGAGACCGTTACCCCAAGGCTCCGGGCCGGAAGAAGGGGGGATCTCCACCTAACTTGCCCGGAGAACTATGGGGTCGGTCGCAGCGAGGTCGCCTTTCCGGGCGTTCCTTCCTTTGAGCGAGGCGGGTGGCGCCGAGCGAGACCGTTACCCCAAGGCTCCGGGCCGGAAGAAGGGGGGATCTCCACCTAACTTGCCCGGAGAACTATGGGGTCGGTCGC
>CAKZMC010000173.1 GCA_937128055.1 uncultured Actinomycetes bacterium
GGGCAGAAAGCAGAAGACACTTATTAAACTCACGATATCACTCCGATGTTGGGGGGACAATAGAAACCGCCGGGTAAAGGCGGGCCGTTCGTCCGCGGGCTGGGAAAGGATACCATACAGCGCGGCAAGAATAGTATGGAAGCGGCATGGCAAGCGCTTCGGCGCAAGCGATCGCGGCTAACGAATCCAATAACGCTCAAGGACGGTCATGATCGCAACCACCTGCTGAAACCCTTGCTTCAAGGGTCATTCCATAGATTGCCAACAACCCTTGTGGCCCCGCTTTGTTGCCGGAAGGGATTGACGGCGTGTAGTGGCGCGTCGCAGAGGGGAAGCCGTAACTACCGCCCGATGATGTAGCGGTTGGGGTCCACCTCCTCGCGCAGGATGCGCAGCTCCTCCGCCGTGGGCTCCGGCGTCTCCACCAACTCGGGAGCGCGCAACAGCTCGAAGCCGGTGTTTTCCTGCACGTCATCGAAGCTGAACCCCTTATGTATCGACTCGACGCGCATGCGCCTGCTTTCGGGATCATATCCCATCACGGCCTTGTCGGTGATCACCTTGTAAGGGCCTGTGCCGGCAGGCAGGCCGGCTCTCTCACGCGCCCCGGGGCCGTCGAGGTATCCCGGTGTGGTGATGAAGTCCACCCGCTCAACGAAACGCCGCGCGTCCTGTGGCGTTATCACCATGATCCTCCAGGCCAGCGAGCCGAAGTCGTTGGCTCCGCCGGAGCCCGGGAACCTAACCTGGGGGCTTTCCCAGCCCCCGATGACCGTGGAGTTGAGGTTGCCGTACATGTCGATCTGCGCGCCTCCCAGGAAGCAGTAATCGACCATGCCGCGCTGGATGGTTTCCATGACGTCGCACATCCCGCTGGCCATAACCGCCTTGTAGAAGGTGCGCGAGTCTCCCACCGAGATGGGCATGGTGGGCAGCAGCGGCGCCACCCCTCCGGCCTCGAAGATGATCACCAGGTTGGGAGCGTGCGCCTTCTGGGCCAGCATGGAAGCTGCGCAGGGAGCCCCGGTGCCCACGGCCACCGCCTTGCCGTCCTCCAGGTTGCGGGCGGCCGCGCAGATCATCATCTCCAGGGTGTTGTAATCCGCCATGGCACCTACCCCCTTCCGCCCAGATCGATGAGGTTTTCCACTGCCCGTAACTGGTTGATGCGCTCGATACCGCCGCACAGCTCGAGGTACTGGCTGAAGTCGCGGGTCCTGTAGATGAACTTATCCAGAAATTTCCGGAACTCCTCGGGGTTTTTCTCCACCGTCAGCCACATTCGCAGGTGGTCCTCGTCCGAGAAGTACTCGTAGGGCATGTTGCCGGGATAGCTGCCGAAGGGCACTTCGCATACCGCGTCCACCAGGTAATAGGGGATGACCGTCGCCGTGGGGTCGGAGCGGATATCCTCGTTGGGGATGAGGCGCTCGGTGGTGATGATGAGCCGCTTGGAAGCCCTTGCCAGCTCCAGGTCTGCGATGGAGATGCCCTTGATGCGGCAATTGCCGTAGATGTCCGCCTCGTGCACGTGAATGGCGGAGACGTCGGGCCACAGGGCGGGGTAAAGGACGTACTGTCTCCCCGTGAAGGGGCATTTTACCACCTTGGCGGCGCTGCGCTGGAAGGTATCAGTGCCCATGATGTTGCGCGCGGGCATGAAGGAGACCCCCATGGCCGCGGCCTTGAGCCTGCAGGCCATGGCGTAGTTGGTCCACTCGCAGCACTGCACCTTGCCGCCCTCCATGTAACGCCGCGCGTTCGGGGAAAGGCCCCTCGCCTCCAGGCCGATGATGTAGGCGATGTCGCAGCGGTCGAACACCTCGCCTGCTGCCAGTATCTGGAAGTCGTGGGTGGAGGTGTGTCCGGCGAAGGCAAGGCCTTTCTTGCGCTGCCTCACGATCTCGTGGCACACGGCGGTGGGGATGCGGTTGGCGCCGAATCCCCCGATGGCGAGGTAATCCCCGTCGTGGACGAACCTGCCCACCGCCTCGCTCACGGTCATCACTTTGCTCACCATGGCGCGGTTCTTGGTGCGGAAGAACTCGCGTGCCTTGTCAGCATCAGGATCCATGAAGAGAGGTCCCTCGCCCTCGGCGATGACTTCGAACATGCTCCTTCCCTCCCTCTTGCTTATGCATGCGTCTGCCAAGGTAGGTCGATATGTAGGATAACATTTACCCGGGGAAGTGGCAATCTGTTAAGTAGCACTTGCCATTCATGCTTGGGTGCCCGCTCTTGACATGAAGGCTCCCTTGGTCCACATTTTTTACTACGAAGACGCAAGGTTCACGGCATATCCGCGGCGCCGCGGTCTCACCACAATCCAAGCAGCATAACCGGTGTTATTCACGGCATCTTTTTATCCGGCCGCCGCTTTCGCGGCGAAGAGGAGGGAGCGGAATGAGCGAGATCGTGTGGAAACCCTACGGTGACTATCTCGAGAAGGCCAATGTAACCCGCTTCATGCGCAAGCACGGCATCCCCGACTACCAGGAGCTGTTGCGGAGATCATGCGACGAGCTGGAGTGGTTCTGGGACGCCATCATGGAGGACCTCGACATACGGTGGTACCGGCCCTACGAGAAGGTGCTCGACAGCTCGCGGGGCATACAGTGGGCGCAGTGGTACCTGGGAGGCAGGACCAACGTCGTCCTCAACTGTCTGGACAAGCATATGGATACCCCGGTGAAGAACAAGCTGGCCTTCATCTGGGAAGGGGACGACGGGGCCGTGAGGAGGTACACCTACGGCGACGTTAACCGCGAGGTTTGCCGCATGGCCTGTGCCCTGCGCAATCTCAAGGTGGGGAAAGGGGACACGGTGGGCATCTACATGCCCATGTCGCCACAGATCGTATTCGCCCTGCTGGCTTGCCTGAAGATCGGGGCAATCGCCATTCCCATCTTCTCCGGTTTCGGGCCCAAGCCGGTGGCCGCCCGCCTGCGGGATGCGGACGCCAAGGTGCTCATAACCGCGGACGGTTCCTTCCGCAGGGGAAAGGTCTTCCCTATCAAGGAGAACGCGGACGAGGCGGTGGAGCAGGTGCCCTCCATCAACCATGTGGTGGTCTACAGGAGGGCGGGGATAGAGATCCCCTGGCACGCCACGCGCGATATCTGGATGGACCAGCTGGTGTGGTGCCTCCCCGAGGACTGCCCCACCGAGGAGATGGATTCCGAGGACTACGCCATGATCATCTACACGTCAGGCACCACGGGGCGCCCCAAGGGCTCGGTGCACACCCACGCCGGATGCCTGGCCCAGATGTGCAAGGAACTGGGCTATTATTTCGATGTCAAGCAGGACGACATCTTCTTCTGGCTTACGGATATAGGCTGGATGATGGGCCCCTGGATGATTATCGGGGTGATGAACTTCGGCGGCACCTTTGTCATCTTCGAGGGAGTCCCAGACTATCCTGAACCCGACCGTTTGTGGGACCTGGTGGAGAGGCACGCCATTACCACCTTCGGCATTTCCCCCACGGCCATCCGCATGCTCATGCGCTTCGGGGAGGGGTGGATTAACAAGCACGACCTCTCCAGCCTGCGTCTGCTGGGCTCCACGGGAGAGCCCTGGGACCCCGAGTCGTGGATGTGGTATTTCGAGAAGGTGGGCAGGGGCAGGCTTCCCATCATCAACATATCCGGGGGCACCGAGATCGTGGGATGCTTTCTCTCTCCCCTCCCCATCACGGACCTCAAGCCCATCACCTTGCGGGGACCAGGGCTGGGCATGTGCATCGACGTCTTCGACGATGACGGGAAGCCGGTGCGAGGGGAAAAGGGACACCTGGTGGCGTTGAAGCCCGCCCCCTCCATGACCCGCGGTTTCTGGAAGGATCCGGACCGTTACCTGGAGACCTACTGGTCCCGCTGGCCCGACGTATGGTATCACGGCGACTGGGCAAGCGTGGACGAGGACGGGTTCTGGTTTCTTCACGGTCGTTCCGACGACACCATAAAGGTCTCCGGCCGCCGCACGGGGCCGGCGGAGATCGAGGCGGCCCTCATCGAGCATGAGGCGGTGTCGGAGGCGGCGGTCATCGGCGTCCCTCACGAGATCAAGGGGGAGGCCGTGGTCTGCTTCGTGGTGTTGCGCGACGAGTTCCAGCCCTCCTCCGAGCTGGCGGAGTCCATCAAGGACAAGGTGGCGGAATACCTGGGGAAGGTGGGGCGCCCGGACGAGGTGCATTTCGTGGGTTCCCTGCCGAAGACGCGTTCCGCCAAGATAGTACGCCGCCTCATCAAGGCGAAGTACCTGGGTGAGGACCTGGGAGATCTTTCCTCCGTCGAGAACCCCCAAGCCCTGGACGACATCCCCACCTCCGAAAAATAAACATGTCAACACTTGGGGGTCGGTCCTCCCCAGACATACCTTGGGGTCAAACCGCGTTCATGTCTGGGAGGGGTCGTTCCTGGGGATGGAGTGCGTCTCGGCCCTCTGGACGGGCCTTCGCCGCACCCATCCCCCGCAAGCGAGAAGCCCTTACTTCTTCCGGCCCGGGACGCCGGGTAATGGTCTCGCTCCGCAGGCTGCGCTGCGACCGACTCGGCCCTTCCCGGGCAAGTCGGGTGTATATCCTTCCTTCTTCCGGCCCGGAGCCTTGGGGTAACGGTCTCGCTCGGCGTCACCCGCCTCGCTTCCATCAGACATGGACGAGATATGAACCAGTCCTTTTATAAACTACGGTAAAACGGTTGCTCTCAAAAGGCAGGCTGTAAGGTTGTATTGTAAGATAAAACGGGTTAAGGGTTACAGGAAGTGGATGGAAAAAGGGGAAGGCGGGAAATGGAAGCCTATGACGTATTGGTGGTGGGCGCGGGAGTGGGAGGTCTCGCGGCGGCGTCCCTGCTGGCAAAGGAAGGCATGAAGACTCTGGTGGTGGAGGCGGGGGATCGCGTTGGTGGGCGCGCCCTCTCCCTGCGAGGGGAGGAGTTGCGGGAGAAGGGGACGGGTTGGTACCGCAGGCTTCTCGCCGCGCAGTACTGCTGGCTAGCCCATGCCAGTCCCTCTCTGGAGGATATGGCCGCCGGAGGGCTTCTCGACGGTTACACGCTGGACCTCGGCTATCACGGGGTGAGCCTTGCCGGGGAAGGGTATTTCGCGGTGCTGCGCGATCTCATCGGGGGGTACGGGACGCATCCGGTTGTCATCAAGCCCTTCCTCACCGGATCCTGGCTGGACGGAGAGTTCTACCGCGAGCCTCCCCTCAGCCGCAACACGGAGGTGGACGAAAAGCTGCAGGCGGAGCTGGACCGCCTGGGCGCGCATTATCTGGATTTTTTTGGTAATTTTCTCGCCATGGCCCCGCATGAGTTCGAGGAGCTGGACCGGGTTTCCCTGCACCATCACCTGGAAAAGATCGGCTTTCATCGCAGCAAGGCGCTCTACGATTATTTTCGCTGCGTGAGCACTCTCATCACCACCATCAACAACCCGCACGAGATATCCATCGGTGACATACTGCGCTATGCCGCCCAGGTCATCGCCCCCGCCATCCTCAAGGGCGGGGACGTGTACGTGGGTGGATTCACCGAGGGAGGGATGATGGCTTGGCCGGAGGCGGTGGCGGCGCGTTTCCTCGATTTCGGCGGAGAGCTACGCCTGAACGCCCGGCTATTATCCGTGGAGACGGCGGAAGGGCGCGTGCAGGGAGCGGTGTTGCGTAGCGAGGGAGGGGAGGAGCGCATCGCGTGCCGCCGCCTAGTCTTCAACCCGCCCGTCCAGGAGCTGTTAGGCTACCTCGGCGAAGGGGTCTTTCCGGATGCGTTCGCGCGAAGGATCTCGTCCCTTTATGGCTACGGCAGCGTCAGTCCCTACATGGGGCTCTCGCGCCTACCCGTCCCGGAAGAACATGCGAAACGCCTTATGAAGACGCCATGCGTGGTTCCGCGCTCCCAGGGTTTCGACTGGGATGTCTACATGGCCTGGAACATCCAGTCCTATATCGACCCCGCATGCGCGCCCTCCGGCAAACACCTCTTCACCGCGTACCTCCCGCTGACCGAGGCCGAGTCAAAGAACAGGGAGATGGTCATGAGGGTGGTGAGGGCGGTTCCCGACTTCCTCGAGAAAGTCTACCCGGGCTTCAGGGACTGCGTGGAATGGGAGCTCTACCCCGTTTGTACCCGTCTGGAGGGGGTGGCGAAGAGCATCACCCAAGCGGGCAGCCTGAAACCGGACGTCATCGTTCCGGGCGTGGAGGGACTCTATCTCGCCGGGGACACGGCGCGGGGTTACGGCGTGGCTATGGACTGTGCCTGTTCCAGCGGCATCCTCTGCGCCTCCGCCATCACCGGGCGGGATTACGGCATGGAATAGCGCCCCGCCGCGGAAGCCCGGCGCGCGGGCCGCGGGGGCACGATCGCATGGGCGGCGGGTCTCATGCGGGGACGTACCGGGACACATGCGAGCTGGCAGCGGCCCGGTAAGCGGGGCATGGCCCGGGCCTCGCACGCATGCGCCCGCACGACCGTCTCGATACGGTGGCGAAAAGGCGAAAAAGAAAGGCGCCCCGCGGGGAGGCGCCTGCAAACGACTCGGCGGAAGGCCTAGATCTCGGGGCCGCCCTTGAGGCCGAGGATCTGCCTGGTCTCGTCCGGGGTAGCGGGCTCGCGATCGGCCAGCTCGGCGATCTTCACCGCCTTTTCCACCTGCTCCCATGAGCCCTGGGCCAGCACCCCCTTGCGCACCGTGATGTTGTCCTCGAGGCCCACGCGGATGTGCCCGCCCTCCACGGCGGCGATGAAAGCCCCGCGGAACTGGGCGGGGCCCACGCCGCAGGTGCTCCAGGTGGCGTCCTCGGGGATGAGGTCCATGAAACGCTTGAAGTTGGCAAGGTCCAGCCAGCACCCGCCCAGCACGCCCCACACGAACTGGTAGTGCAGGGGCTCGACGAAGATGCCCTGGTGGCGCACGAAGAGGGTGTTGTACAGTCCCCCCAGGTCGTAGACTTCCAGCTCCGGCTTGGTGCCGCATTCCTTCATGGTCTTGGCGAAATCCACCAGCATCTGGAAGGTGTTGGTGAAAACCGTCTCACCCAGGATAATGTGCTGCTTCCAGTCGCCCAGGGCGAAGTTCATGGAGTTGGTGTTCAGGGAGGCCATCTCCGGCTTGAGCTGCTTAACCACGTTGATGCGTTCCTCCGGGGTGGCGCCTATGCCGATGGCTGAGGAAAGGTTGATGACGATGGGGCATTTCTCGGTGATCCCCTTCACGATCGCCCGCAGCACGTCGATGCTGGAGGTCGGTAGCCCGGTTTCCGGGTCGCGGGCGTGGATGTGGACGATGGCGGCTCCGGCGTTGTAGCATTTGTAAGCCTCCTCCACGAACTCCTCCACCGTGTAGGGGACCGCCGGGTTCTGGGCCTTCATGGTCGCAGCCCCGGCCAAGGCCGCTGTGATGATGCACTTATCCGCGAGTGACATGGCAACACCTCCTGTTTGGACCCGAAGAAAAGCCGAACAACCTGCGCCTCTCCCTTTGCCGGAAAGGGAACGTTACAATCCGCATAAACAATAATACACATCGAGAGGCAAAATCAATCAAATCAGGTGTTAATTGTTAACTTTATACTAATTACTCTCCAGCCGTGGGCGCCTTTCTTGCCGCGGTGACCTCTTGGAGGGAGCGAGACGGTCAAGATAAGGGCAACGTGCCGGGAAAAGGCATGGATAAGGGCAGCGTGCCCGGAAAAGACATATCTGATAAAGTATGGATAGATCGCGGATAAACGATTTGACCGCCCAGGTTGCTTCGTGCCCGGCGTTTCCGATCACGTTACGGGTGGAAACGGTAAAGCAAGGAGGAGAACATGGAACAGCTGAATCCGGGGCAGGTGAAGAAATACCTCAAGCAATTGAGGGAGAGAAGGGAGCAGTACCTCCATTATCTTGGGCAGCTGGCCTTTCAGGCGGGTGAGGAGGGGACGCTTGCGGAAGGCCCCATGCTCGATGCGTACCGTACCCTCAAGGACATCTTGGGACAGATATCCGGGTGGGAGGAGTATCTGGAGAGGATGCGGGCGGCCAAAGAGGCCGCACAGCAGCCGCGATGCCCCCGCTGCGGGGCAGGGGTGGTCAAGGGAGCCGTCTTCTGCCCGGCTTGTGGCGCACCCCTGGGCGCTCCAGCGGCGGCCGCGGCGCCTGGAGCACCGCCGCTTTACCCGCCCGCCTATGGAGGTCCGGTAGCGCCCCCCGCCGCGCCGACGGGATACGGAGCGCCTGCGCCCCCGGCCGCCTATCCTCCTTCCCCGCCGCCTGCGGGCGTTTCCTCAGCCCCTTCCGTGCCGGTGGCTCCCGTTGGCAAGACCTGCGCGACTTGCGGATTACCCCTTGACCCCGACGCCATATTCTGCGGAAATTGCGGGAGCCGCGTGGCGGAGGAAACGTTGCAGCCGCCTGCGGCCGAGGCCCCTCCGGAAGCCGCTGCGCCGGGTGAGGGCGCCGCCGCGGAGGCGGGAGGCCCGGGAGAGGGATCCCCCGGGGAAGTCCCGGCGGAGGGAGCGGAGCTCGGGGCTCCCGCGGGAGCACCGGTAACCGGCACTTGCCCCGCCTGCAACGCGCAGGTGGACAGCCCCGAGGCGATCTTCTGCCCGAATTGCGGCGCGAGGTTGCGGGAATGATACAGGTTTACACGGGGGACGGCAAAGGGAAGACCACCGCCGCCCTGGGACAGGCCTTGCGGGCCGTGGGGCACGGCATGAAGGTCTTCATGATCCAGTTCATGAAGGGGCGCACTTACGGGGAGCTGCTGACTTGCCAGCGCTGCCTTCCCGAGCTCACCATCGTCATGTCCGGACGCGACGAGTTCGTGAAGAAGGGCGCCCCGGAGGAGGTCGACCTGCGCATGGCCCGGGAAGGCTTCGAGCTGGCCAAGAAGGTGGTCAGCGAGGGGAAGCACCAGATGCTCATCCTCGACGAGATCAACGTGGCCATCGACTACGGGCTTCTCCCCCTCGAAGAGGTCCTCTCCTTCCTGCGCTCCTGTCCTCGCGAGGTGGAGGTGATATGCACCGGGCGTTACGCGCCCCCGCAACTGGTGGAGATGGCCGACATGGTGAGCGAGGTACGGGAGGTGAAGCACCACTACCAGCAGGGCGTGCAGATGAGGAAAGGGATAGAGTACTGACGGCCGATACATATACTGGAAAAGTTTACCATATACGTCATGTTTCCGGGGCGGGGCACGATTTTCGTGCGCCGTTTTCTATTATGCCCGCCGTGAAAGCCGCCGGGGGCCGACGGCATAAAACCTTTGCAGGTACGTGCGAGGTGATGGCAAGGAGCGGAAAATGGACAAGAAGGACTGGCTGGAGAAAGAGTACCTCCCCTCGTCCCTGAGGAAAGCGAAATTCACCACCATATCCGGGGAGGAGCTGGACCCCCTCTACACGCCGGAGGATATCGCCGGCCTCGATTACCAGCGCGACCTGGGTTATCCCGGATGCTACCCCTTCACGCGGGGCATCCACCCCACCATGTACCGTGGCCGCCTGTGGACCATGCGCCAGTTCTCCGGCTTCGGGACGGCGGAGGACACCAACCGGCGCTATAAATTCCTGCTGGAGAGGGGACAGACGGGGCTCTCGGTCGCCTTCGATATGCCTACCATCATGGGACGCGATTCCGACGATCCCATGTCCGTGGGGGAGGTGGGAAGGTGCGGGGTAGCCATCGACTCCCTGAGCGACATGGAGGTCCTCTTCTCCGGGATCCCTCTCCGCGACATCACCACCTCCATGACCATAAACGGGCCCGCAGCGGTCCTCCTGGCCTTCTACCTCTGCGTGGGAGAGAAGCAGGGAGCTTCCTTCCGCGAGCTGGGGGGGACCATACAGAACGACATCCTCAAGGAGTATATCGCCCAGAAGTCATGGATCTTCCCCCCGCGGCCCTCCATGCGCATCATCACCGACATCCTGGAGTTCTGCACCCGCGAGGTTCCCCGCTGGAACACCATAAGCATCAGCGGGTACCACATCCGCGAGGCGGGCTCCACCGCCGTGCAGGAGCTGGCCTTCACCCTGGCCGACGGGTTCGCTTACGTGGAGGCGGGCATCGCGGCTGGCCTGAGCGTGGACGATTTCGCGCCGCGCCTCTCCTTCTTCTTCAACGCGCATATGGATTTTTTCGAGGAGGTCGCCAAGTTCCGCGCCGCCCGGCGCATCTGGGCACGCCACATGCGGGAGAGGTACGGGGCCAAGGACCCCCGCTCCTGCATGCTGCGCTTCCACACCCAGACCGCGGGATGTTCCCTTACCGCCCAACAGCCGGAGAACAACATCGTGCGCACCGCCCTGGAAGCCCTCTCCGCCGTGCTGGGCGGTACGCAGAGCCTGCACACCAACTCCATGGACGAGACGCTTGCCCTCCCCACCGAGAAAGCGGTGGAGATCGCCCTCCGCACGCAGCAGGTCATAGCCCACGAGTCGGGGGTCACCGAGGTCCTTGACCCCCTGGCCGGTTCCTACCTCGTGGAGGCGCTCACCGACCGCATGGAGCAGGAGGCGGAGGAGTATTTCCGGCGCATCGAGGAGCAGGGCGGCGTGCTGTCCGCCATAGAGAACGGCTTCTTCCAGCGGGAGATCGCGGATGCCGCCTACCGCTACCAGTTGGAGATAGAGCGGGGAGAGCGGGTGGTGGTGGGGGTGAACCGCTATCAGCACGAGGACGAGACCCTCGGGATCGAGATCCTGAGGATAGACCCCGCGGTGGAGAAAAGACAGCGGGAGCGGCTGGCCGAGCTGCGCGCCTCGCGCGACGCCTCGCGGGCGGAACGGGCCCTGGCCGAGCTGAGGGAGGCGGCGCGGGGTGACGCCAACCTCATGCCCCCCATCATCGCCTGCGCGCGCGCCTACTGCACGGAGGGGGAGATCATCGGGGCCCTGCGCGAGGTCTTCGGGGAATATCGCGAGACGGTGCTTTTCTGAGGCGGCAGCAGTCGGAGGTGGAGATGAAGACCGGAAAACGCATACTCATCGCCAAGCCCGGCCTGGACGGGCATGACAGGGGCGCCAAGGTGGTGGCGCGTGGCCTGGCCGATGCCGGGTTCGAGGTCATCTATACCGGCTTGCACCAGATGCCGGAACAGATAGCCGAGGCGGCCATCCAGGAGGACGTGGATGCCGTGGGCCTCTCCATACTATCGGGCGCCCATATGACCCTCTTCCCCCGCGTCATGCAGCTCCTGCGCGAGATGGGCGGGGAAAACATCATGGTCTTCGGGGGCGGCATAATCCCGGAGGAAGACGCGGAGGAACTGAAACGGCAGGGTGTGGCGGAGATCTTCACACCGGGGACCCATCTCTCCGAGATAGTCTGCTTCTTGGAGAAGAAGCTGTGAGCCAGGTTGAAAAGGGCGAAAATTATCTAATATAATATGAGGGCCCTTGCCGGAAAGCCCTGTATCCCCACGGGCGGCACGCCGGCATTGCAGATATAGTAAGGCAAGCGATATAGGACGAAAAAGGAAACGGAGCGGGGTAAACCATGTGCGCTGAAGAAATCGATTTCATCGCCAAGTACGACCTCCTTGGATGCATCCAGTGCGGCAGGTGCACGGGAGGTTGTCCCGTAGCTCTCCGGACGCCCCTGCGGGTGAGGTGCTTCATGTACGACACCCAGAACGAGGAGCGCCTGGAGGAGCTCTCCGAGAGACCGGAGATATGGGACTGCACCACCTGCTACACCTGCGCCGCCCGCTGCCCCAAGGGCCTGGAGCCCCTCGAGGTGCTCATAGGCCTGCGCAGCCTGCAGATCGAGGAAGGTAAGGTCCAGCCTACGGTGCGCGACGCCCTTGAGTCCATCTTCAAGGACGGGAACCCATGGGGCTCGCCGCGGGCCAAGCGGCTGGACTGGACCAAGGACCTGGAGGTCAGGATCCTGGAGCCCGAGGCGGAGGAGACCACCGACGTCCTCCTCTTCATCTGCTGCACCGACGCGTATGACCCGCGGGTCATGAAGGTCGCGCAAGCCCTGGTGAAGGTGCTGGACGCCGCCGGCGTTGATTTCGGGCTCATCGGGGAGGACGAGAGCTGCTGCGGCAGCGAGGTGCGACGCCTGGGGGAGGAGGGCCTCTTCGAGATGTGCGACGAGGAGAACGTCGAGCTCCTCAATTCGTTCAACGTCAACCGCATCGTGACCATAAGTCCCCACTGCTACAACACCCTGAAGAAGGAATACCATGGCCTCAAGCACCCCGTCCTTCATTACACCGAGCTGGTGGCCCAGCTGCTCGAGGACGGAAAGCTCGAGCTCAAGGGAGAGCTGCCCAAGGTGGTCACCTACCACGACCCCTGTTTCTTGGGCAAGCAGAACGACATCTACGATGAGCCGCGCTACATCATCACCCGCATCCCGGGCGTCGATTTCCGGGAGTTCGACCGCTGCCGGGAGCGCAGCCTGTGCTGCGAGGGAGGCGGCGGCAAGATGTGGGTGGAGAGCGAGTCGAAGGAAGAGCGGCTGGCCGAGATAAGGGTCACGGACGCCAAGGAGCTGGGAGCGGAGGTCATCGCCGTCGCCTGCCCCTTCTGCCTCCTCACTCTGGAGGACGCCACCAAGGTGAAGGGGGTAGAGGAGGAGATGCGGGTAGCGGATATCCTCGAGCTCCTCGCCGAGGCGTTGTAGATAGATATCCGTTTACCCTGGCCTGCAGGAAGTAGATTAGCGAGGGAAGAGGTGAAGAGCGTATGAACATGGTGGTATGCGTGAAGAGGGTCCCGGACACTGCGGAGTCCGAGGTCCACGTGGATGCCTCCGGAAAGGATATCGAAAAGAGCCGGCTTTCCTTCGGCATCAACGAGTGCGACAACTACGCCGTGGAGGAAGCCATCCAGATCAAGGAAAGGCTCGGAGGCACGGTGACCGTCATCAGCCTGGGCAGCAAGGAGAGCGATGAGCAGATCCGCATGGCCCTGGCCAAGGGCGGAGACGAGGCCATGCGCCTGGAGGACGATGCCTTCGCGGGGAGCGACGGTTTCGCCGTGGCCAAGGCGCTGGCGGCGGCCATCAAGGGCCTCGAGTACGACATCGTCTTCACGGGCGCCCTGGCCGACGACGACAGCTACGCGGTGGTCCCGGCGGCCCTGGGAGAGCTCCTGGGCGTGCCCCACGCCACCTACGTGAAGAAGGTGGAGATCCTGGAAGACGGCAAAAAGGCCAAGGTAGGCCGCGAGCTCGAGGGAGGCCTGCTGGAGTTCCTGGAGATCGAGCTGCCCTGCGTGCTGGGCATCCAGACCGGCATCAACGAGCCGCGCTACGCCTCCTTCAAGGGCATCAAGCTGGCGGCCAAGAAGGAGATCGCGGTGAAGAGCGCCGCCGATCTGGGGATCGACGCCTCGGAGGTAGGGGAGGCCGGATCCTGGGCCGTGCTGGAGAAATTCACGCCCCCGGTGGTCGGCGAGATGGCCGAGATACTGGAGGGCGAGCCGGAAGAGACCGCGGCCAAGCTCGCCGCGATCCTGAAGGAAAAGGGGCTGGTATAAATGAAAGACATCTTCGTTCTCATCGAGCACCGTCGCGGCGAGATGCGGGACGTATCCATCGAGATGCTCTGCGGCGCCGCGAACCTGGGCG
>CAKZMC010000174.1 GCA_937128055.1 uncultured Actinomycetes bacterium
CGAGGAGGAGAAGGCCACCCGGGAGCTGATCAATTACAAGCACGAGCTGGAGGTGGAGCTCTCGCGCCTCTCCAAGTACGAGCCCATCATCAAGAAGGTCTACCCCCTGGCCAGCAAGGTGACCACCACTGAAAGCTACACCTCGGTGGCGCTGCTCATCGAGGAACGCTACAAGCAGGTCCTGGACTACATCGAGAATGAACTGGAGCGGATAACCGGAGGGCAGTGCGAGGTCTTCTCCGCACGGGTGGACGAGAGCACCCACGCCGCCATCCTGGTCTTCCACAAGCGTTTCTCGGAGCAGGTGCACAACTTCCTGGCCGCGGAGAACGTGAACCAGGTCCGCCTCCCCAGCGAGCTGGCCGACAAGCCCTACGACGAGGCCCTCAAGGAGATCGAGACCCGCTACAAGGAGATCCCGCCAAAGCTGGACAAGGTAAAGGAAGACCTGGATAAAATTTCCAATGAGTGGTATATCACCCTGGTGGCCCTCAAGGAATACCTGGCCGACCGCATCGAGTCCCTGAACGCCATCCCCAAGTTCGGGCAGAGCGGGCACGTCTTCGTCATCACCGGCTGGATGCCCTCGGACAAGGTGGAGGAGACGCGGCGCATACTGGAGGAGAAGTTCCAGGGCAAGGTGGAACTCACCGAGGAGATACCCTCGCACGAGGAGCTGGAAGAGGCCCCTTCGGCCATGCGCAATCCCGCCGCGGTCAAGCCCTTCGAGTTCATCTACATGCTCATCAACCCTCCCAAGTACGGATATATCGACCCCACCTTCCTGGTGGCCATCTTCTTCCCCCTCCTCTTCGGCTTCATGCTGGGGGACATGGGATATGCCCTGGTGCTCCTGGGCGCGGTCTTCCTCATGAAGAGCATGCTGAAGAAGAAGGGGTCACGCAGCCTGTTCTTCCAGCTGTTCGCCAACGTGCTCCTCATATGCTCCATTTCGTCGTTCATCTTCGGCCTGCTGTACTTCGAGTTCTTCGGCGACCTGCTCTTCCGCCTCTTCGGCTGGAAGGACGAGGCGGGGCACCTGGTGGTGCAGTGGGTATGGGGCCACACCTCGAGCGGCAAGCCCTGGGGGTGGCCGCTGGAGCGCATCGCCCAGGCCAACCCGGACCTCTTCAAGCTCCTGCTCATCGTGGTGGTCATCATCGGCGTGCTGCACATGGGAGGCGCCCTGCTCATCGGCATCATCGACGGTATCCGCCACCGCGACCGCAAGCATGCCCTGGAGAAGCTGGGCTACCTGCTCTTCGTGCTGGGCCTGGTGGTCATCTTCGGCGGCGTGTGGGGCATCAAGAGCGCCAAGTCGGTGATGATGCCCTTGGGGGCGGTGATGGCCGTGGCGGGCATCGGCCTGGCGGGATACGGGGGAGGGTTCGGCGGCGGGCTGGAGGCCGCGCTTACCTTCGGCAACCTCCTTTCATACGCCCGACTTTACGGCATCGGCCTGGCGTCGGTCATCCTGGCCGAGGTTTCCAACGAGCTGGGAGCGGAGTTCGGCGGCGGGGCCATGGTCTTCCTGGGGGTGATCGTGGCCGCCCTGCTGCACGTCCTGAACATCGCACTGGGGGTGCTCAGCCCCTCCATACAGTCCCTGCGTCTTAACCTGGTGGAGAGCTTCACCAAGTTTTACAAGGAGACCGACGTGGTCTACAAGCCCTTCAAACGATCAGGAGGTGAATAGTTTGGAACTAGGACTCATCGCCATCGGGGCAGCTTTAGCCATCGGATTGTCCGCCCTGGCAACCGGCTGGTCGCAGTCCAAGATCGGGGCCGCTATGGCGGGAGCCCTCGCGGAGAAGCCGGAGCTGGCGGGTAACGCCATCATCATGATCGCCATCCCCGAGACCATGGTCGTGCTGGGGTTCGTTATCGGCTTCCTCATCACCGGTCTCAAACCCGGGGAATAGTGCGAGCGATCAGGCAACGTCGTCCGTTTTTCATCGGGAAGTGAGGGCATGTCTATAGAGGACATCCTGCAGGCGCTTGACGACGAGTGCCGCGCGGAATGCCAGGATATATTCCGGCGCGCGGAGCAGGAGGCCAAGCAGATCATCGTGAAGGCACAGGCAGAGGCGGAAGAAATCCGTCAAGCCCGCCTGGCGAAGATCAGGACGGAGGCGGAAAGCGAGACCACCGCCATGCTCTACTCGGCGCGCCTCAAGTCCAAGAACGAGGTGATCCAGGCCAAGGAAAAGGTGGTGGAGAAAGCCCTCGCGGAGGCCGTGCGGCGGATGGAGAACCTGCGCTCGCGAGGGGATTACCGGGAGATCCTCTCCGGTCTGATAGGTGAAGGCCTCTTCCGGGTCAGCGGCAAGGTCGTCCTGCACGTGGACCCCGCGGACGGGAAGCTGGCCGCGGAGATCATGAAGGAGAAAGGCCTGGCGTGCGAAATCCATACCGATATCCGGACCCTCGGCGGGGCGGTGGTCGCCGACGCGGACGAGCGCGTTAAGATCATCAACACCGTGGAAGAGAGGCTCAATCGCGCCAGGGAGAAGTTGCGCATGCAGGTCTCCGCGATCCTCTTCGGGGAGGAGGTGGAGGCCGCGGCGGGAGGGGGGTAAACCCCCTCTTTCCATATGGACGGCAAGGTGGAGGTCATGGTCCAAGTCCCCTTGAAGGATTACAGCTACGCCAACGCCCGCGTGCGGGCGATGACCACGCGCCTGCTCGACAACGGCGTTTTCAAGGGCCTGCTCGATGCCCCGGACTATAACCGCGCCCTGGCCATCCTGGAGGACACGGAGTACAGCGAGGACATCGAGCAGTTCATGCTGGAGGGCGCGCGCCCCACCATCCTGGACCGCGCCTTCAACCGCAATTTGGTGCGCACCTTCGCCAAGATAAAGGATTTCTTCATGGGGAAGCCGCACGAGCTGGTGAACGTCCTGCTCTCCCGCTGGGATCCCTATAACCTGAAGACCATCATGAGGGGCATGCGCGCGCTGGTCCCCAAGCAGGAGATCACCCGCAACCTGGTGCCCATAGGCGCCATCGACGAGGTGACCCTGGGGGAGATAATCGACCAGCCCGACCTGCGGGCTTCCCTGGACGCCATCGTGGTCTTCAGCCGGGAGTGGCGCATACCCTACGGGAGAGCCATCACCGACCACCTCGCGGAATACCTGCGCGACCACGACCTCTCCGTCTTGGAGCTTGCCCTGGACAAGCTGCACTACGAGACGGTGGGCGAACTCCTCAAGGGAGGCGACGCCAACACCGCCCTGGTGCGCGAGGTGGCGAGGATGGAGGTGGACTCCATCAACATCGTCAACCTCATCCGCGTCTGCGGCCTGGAGATGCAGGCGACGCGGCCGGAGGATTACTTCGTTCCCGGCGGCACCCTCGAGGATGGCGCGGAATTCGCGCGCATCATGGCCCTAGGCCAACCCGAGATGGTTTACGAGGCGCTGCTGCGCCGCCTTCCCGATTATCGCGCCGCCATGCAGAGGGCGTGGCAGAAGTTCGAGGAGAAGGGGGAGGGGGCCTTCGAGGACGAGCTGGAGATGCACGTGATAGGGCGTTGCCTCGGCATGTCCAAAGATCCCCTGGGCATCGGGGTGATAATCGATTACATGTGGAGGAAATACCTGGAAATAACCAACCTGCGTATAATCTTACGTGGGAAGAGCATCGGTCTCATCGAGTCCCAGATACGCAAGGAGCTCTACATGTGGGAAGAGGGCTCGTGAACAACGCGGCGCGAGGTGATGACATTTGTACAAGGCCATCGTGATAACCGACCCGGAGACGGCGGACGGCTTCCGCCTCGCGGGCGTGAGCGTGGTCGAGGTGGAGAACGCCGACGAGGCGCGGGAGAAGATCAAAGGCTTCCTCGACGATCCCGATGCCGGCATCCTGGCGGTGAACGAGAGCTTTTACAACGCCATCGACGAGAAGACGCAGGAGAAGATCGACAGCATATACCGGCCCATAGTCATCCCGTTGCCCATCAAGGAATCGGTGGAGATGGCCGGGGAGAGGCGCGCTTACCTGGCCCGCCTCATCCACCGCGCCATCGGCTTCGACATCACCCTGCGGGCGCGCGAAGGGGAGTAGGGCCGCGGAAGGCGGTTGCTTTTTTCTGTTGTCAGTAACGTTGTCCGTGAGCACAGGAAGATATATGGAACGGAGATCTGAGGACGGGAGAGTGCGGATATGATCGAGGGAACCATTGTCAAGGTATCCGGCCCCGTGGTCAGCGCCGAGGGCATGGCGGGCGCCAAGATGTACGACATCGCTCGCGTGGGAGAACTCGGGCTGATCGGGGAGATCGTGCGCCTGGACGGGGAGACGGCCATCGTGCAGGTCTACGAGGACACCTCCGGGCTGCGGGTGGGGGAGACGGTGATGTGCACGGAGGAGCCCCTCCTGCTTGAGCTGGGCCCAGGCCTCCTCTCCTCCATCTACGACGGCATCCAGAGGAGGCTCACCGACATCGCCGACCAGTACGGCGACTTCGTGGTGCGCGGCGTCTCCACCGACGCCCTGCCCCGAGACCGGCGCTGGACCTTCCAGCCCATGGTGGAGGAGGGCGATGAGGTGGAGGAGGGAGACGTGGTGGGGGAGGTACAGGAGACCACGCACATCGCCCACCGCATCATGGTGCCCCCTGGGGTTTCCGGCAGGGTGGCGCAGGTGAAGGAGGGGGATTTCACCGTGGACGAGACGGTGGTGACCCTGGAGGACGGCACGGAGATCAAGCTGCACCAGACCTGGCCTGCCCGCGTCGCGCGCCCCGTGAAAAACAAGGAGAACCCCAACATCCCCTTCATCACCGGGACCCGCATCCTGGACACCTTCTTCCCCATTGCCCAGGGAGGGTACAGCATCATCCCCGGCGGTTTCGGCACCGGCAAGACGGTGACGGAAACCACCCTGGCCAAGTGGGCGGACGCGGACATCGTGATATATATCGGCTGCGGGGAGCGTGGCAACGAGATAACCGAGGTGCTGGCGGAGTTCCCTAGCCTGATCGACCCAAAGACAGGCGTCCCCCTCATGCAGCGCACCATCCTGGTGGCCAACACCTCCAACATGCCGGTGGCCGCCCGCGAGGCCTCCATCTACACGGGCATAACCCTGGCGGAGTATTACCGGGACATGGGCTACAACGTGGCCCTCATGGCCGACTCCACCTCCCGCTGGGGCGAGGCCCTGCGCGAGGTGTCCGGCCGCCTGGAGGAGATGCCCGGAGAGGAGGGGTACCCCGCCTACCTGGCGACGCGGCTGGCGGACTTCTACGAACGGTGCGGGCGCGCCGTGTGCCTGGGTAGCGACGACCGCGTGGGCTCCATCACCGCCATAGGCGCGGTTTCGCCCCCCGGCGGCGACTTCTCCGAGCCCATGACACAGAACTCCCTGCGCATCACCGGCGCTTTCTGGGCGCTGGATACCTCACTGGCCTACCGGCGCCACTTCCCCGCCATAAGCTGGACCAAGAGCTACACCCTCTACCTGGACCAGATCCAGGAATGGTACACCAGGAACGTGGCGGAGGACTGGAGGGCGATGCGGGACAAGGCCATGAGCCTGCTGCAGAAGGAGGTGGAGCTGCAGGAGATCGTGCAACTGGTGGGGCCCGACGCCCTGCCGGATTTCGCCAAGGCGGTGCTGGAGACCACGCGCATGCTGCGCGAGGACTTCCTGCAGCAGTTCGCCTTCTCGGACGTGGACGCCTTCTGCTCCCTGCGCAAGCAGTACCTCATGCTCAAGGTCATCCTCACCTACTACGACTGCCTGGAGGAGGTGCTGGTGCAGGGGGTGCCCTTGCGGCAGGCCACGGAGCACCCCATCAAGAACGAGATCGCGCGCATGAAGGAAGTCCCCTCCGAGGAAGCGGAGGAGAAGCTCTCCGAGCTCCTGGAGAGGGTGCAGCGCGAACTGAGGTCCCTGGGAGAATGGTAGACATGGGCGGGCCTGGCCCCGTCCGTGTTTGGCGGAAGGAAACGGGAGAGGAAAATGGCTGACGGTAAATCTTTGCTGGCGACCGCCGAGTACCGCACGGTCGGCGAGGTGGCCGGACCCCTGCTCTTCGTGAGCAAGGTGCGGGGAGCGGCCTACAACGAGATGGTGGAGATCCGCTCCGCGGACGGATCGGTGAAGTACGGTCAGATCATCGAGCTCCACGGCGAGCTTGCCGTGGTGCAGGTCTTCGGACCCACCGCGGGCCTGGACGTGGAGCGGACCACGGTGCGTTTCCGCGGCGAGGTGGCCAAGATGCCCTGCTCGGTGAATCTGCTGGGACGCATCCTCAACGGCATGGGCCAGCCCATCGACGGCGGCCCGGAGGTCTTCCCCGAGGAGGAGAGGGAGGTCACCGGATCGCCCATCAACCCCTGGAGCCGCGAGGAGCCACGCGACTTCATCCAGACCGGTATCTCGGCTATAGACGGCCTGAACACCCTGGTGCGCGGCCAGAAGCTCCCCATATTCTCCGGGGCGGGGCTTCCCGGCAACGAGCTGGCGGCGGCCATCGTGAAAAACGCCAAGATCCTCGGCGGCGAGGAGTTCGCCATCGTCTTCGCGGCCATGGGCATCACCCGGCGCGAGGCCTCCTTCTTCCAGGAGAGCTTCGCCCGCTCCGGGGCGCTGGAGCGCGTGGTCTTCTTCCTCAACCTGGCGGACGACCCCACCGTGGAGCGCCTGCTGACCCCCCGCTGCGCCCTCACCGTGGCGGAGTTCCTGGCCTTCGAGCATGACATGCAGGTGCTGGTGATCCTCACCGACATGACCAACTACTGCGAGGCCCTGCGCGAGATATCCACCGCGCGCGAGGAGGTGCCCGGGCGCCGCGGCTACCCCGGCTACATGTACACGGACCTGGCGAGCATCTACGAGAGGGCCGGTAGGATCAAGGGGAAGACGGGCTCGGTCACCCAGCTACCCATCCTCTCCATGCCCGACGACGACATCACCCACCCCATCCCGGACCTGACCGGTTACATCACCGAGGGGCAGATCGTGCTCTCCCGCCAGCTGCACCGGCGGGGCATCTTCCCCCCCATCGACGTGCTCCCCTGCCTCTCCCGCCTCATGAACCTGGGCATCGGCGAGGGGCGGACGCGGGGGGACCACCGCGGCGTCGCCGACCAGCTCTACGCCTACTACGCGGAGGGAGTGGACCTGCGGCGCCTGGTGGCCATCGTGGGCGAGGAGGCCCTCACGGACATGGACCGCATGGCCCTCAAGTTCGCCGACGCCTTCGAGCAGAACTACCTGGACCAGAAGGACGAGAACCGGGAGCTGGATCAGACCCTGGAGCTGGGGTGGAAGCTCATCAGCATGATGCCCCGGGAGTCCATCAAGCGCATCAAGACGGAATACATAGACAAGAACTACAACCCGGAGGGCGCGCGGGAGTTCGCCGCCTCCGAGAGCTGATCCTGGAATAATATGGAAAGAGGTGCGTAGTTGGAGCAGGTCCACCCGACGCGAAGCGAGCTGCTCAAGCGCAAGGCCAACCGCTCCCTGGCCGAGCAGGGCATGAACCTGCTCAAGCGCAAGCGTGACGCCCTGCTGCAGGAGTTCATGCCCATCATCGACGAGACCATGCGCCTCTCCCTGCGCCTGGAGCGGGTCACCGCCGACGCCCAGTACGACCTGGCCATGGCCAAGGCCAAGGAGGGGGGGCCCGAGGTGAGGTCGGCCTCCTACGCCTCCCAGGGCGACGTGCTGGTGGACATAACCGGCACCCACGTGATGGGGGTTCCCATCCCGGTGATCCGCAAGGGCCAGAGCACCATGCGCAGCAAGCTCAAGCGCGGCTTCAGCATCACCGGCGTGTCCAGCCGCGTGGACGCGGCGGCGGAGAAGTTCGAGGAGATCATAGACGTGATCATCGAGAGCGCGGACATCGAGACCCGCCTGCGGAGGCTGGGGGAGGAGCTGCGCAAGACGAACCGGCGCGTGAACGCCCTGGAGAACATCGTCATCCCCGACTTCGACGAGCAGATCAAGTTCATCGAGATGAGCCTCGAGGAACGCATGCGCGAGGACATCTTCCGGCTCAAAAAGGTGAAGAAGGCCCTCCAGCGCAAGGAGGAGGCGCGCCTGGAGCGCCTCCGCGCTTAGCTTTGCCCGCGCTGTCGGGGCGGGGTCGCTTGCGGCGAAATCTCAGTAATCGACGGTCCATTGCGGGATCCGCCCCACCCCCGAGGGAAACCTCACCGTCTTGATCCACCCGTACTCGCCGAGTGTCTGCACGCAGTGCTCCCGCCCGAAGCCGCTCGCTTTCACGCCCCCGAAAGGGGCGCCGACCCCACCGCGGAAGTAGTTGTTCACGTAGATCATACCGGCGTGGAGGCGGCGCGCCAGGCGGGCGGCGCGCTCCTGGGAGCCGGTATAGACGGCGGCCACCAGCCCGTAGTCGGTACCGTTGGCGATGGAGATGGCATTCTCCTCGTCCTTGAAGGGGATGACGCAGGTGACGGGGCCGAAGATCTCTTCCCGGGCGATGCGCATGTCGGGGCGCACGCCCGTGAATATGGTGGGGGGCACGAAGAAGCCGCCTGCCAGGCGCGGGTCCCGGGGAAGCTTCCCCTGCGCCGCGACCACCGCTCCCTCCTTCCTGCCCAGCTCGATGTAGTCGAGCACGCGCCTCTGCTGCTGCCGGCTGACCAGGGGGCCGACGTGGGTAGAGGGGTCGAGCCCGTCGCCGGTGAGCAGGCCCTCCACGGACCTGGCCAGCCGCGCGACCACCTCGTCGTGCACGTCCTCCTCCACCAGTATGCGGGAGGCGGCGGTGCATGCCTCGCCCTTGTTGAAGAAAGCGCCCTCGACGGCTCCGGCCACCGCCGCGTCGAGGTCGGCGTCGGAGAAGATGAGCAGCGGGTTCTTGCCGCCCAGCTCGAGAAAGGCCGGGGTGAGGTTGTCCGCCGCCAGCCTGAGCACGGCGGCTCCGGTGGCGCTGGCCCCGGTGAAGGAGAGCTTGCGCACCAGGGGATGGGAGGCCAGGGCCGCCCCCGCCGTCGCGCCGGGCCCCGGCACGGCGTGCAGGGCGCCTTCCGGGAGGATCCCCTGCAGGAGCTCCACGATGCGCAGGACGGTGAGGGGGGCCTGCTCGCCGGGCTTGAGCACCACCGTGTTGCCCACGGCCAGCGCGGGGGCTGCCTTGCCGGCCGCGTGTATGGGCGGCCAGTTGAAGGGGAGTATGCCCCCCACCACGCCGTAAGGCTCCAGCCATGTCTGGCAGTGCACGGGCCCCAGGTCTATGAAGGTGCCGGTGGCGTTCACTATGAGACCTGCGAAATACTCGAAGAGGGAGATGCACGTCTCCACGTCGACGAACGCCTGCAGCAAAGGCTTGCCGTTCTCCCGGCACTCCAGCTCGGCCAGCTCGGCGCGGTGCTCACCGATGGCCCTGGCGGCTTCCATGAGCAGCCTGCCCCGCTCCCGCGCCGGGAGCAACCGCCACCGCTCGTCCCACGCGCGGTGAGCCGCCCTCACCGCGCCGTCCACCTCGGCTGTGCCGCCTCCCTGCACCACGGCGAGCGGCTCTCCCGTGGCAGGATTTTCCACCACGAAGCGGTCTTCCTCGCGTTGCGAGGACCACCGCGAAACGACGACGGGCACGCCCTTATCTTCCCCCATGGTCACGCTCCTTTTCCCGCTTGCCGTTTGGCCGCGCGATAAACCCGGCGACCCCGCTCGCTTTCGCGGGTTCGCCGGGAGATCGCGTGCCGCTCCCGACCGTCCGGTCCCGCTTGGGGACGCCGCCCCCATAGATCCCGTATCCACCAGTATATTATGCCTTCCGCATGTCGCGTGGCGGTGAGCCAGGCGCCGGGCACCGCGCCGCCGCCCTAACGAGCGTCGCCGTCGCTCACGCTATGCGGTCTGCGGGGGTTGGGTGCATGGTATTATGTGGGTGGTATGGGAGAGGATGCTTTTCTGATCGTGGGTGGTAAGCGCCTGCAGGGAGAGGTGCGGGTGAGCGGCGCCAAGAACTCGGCCCTCAAGCTCATGGCCGCCAGCCTGCTAACCCCCGATGAGTGCGTGCTGGAGAACGTGCCGCGCATCACCGACGTGGAGGTCATGTGCGACGTGTTGCGGCACCTGGGGGCGGAGGTGGCGCGGGAAGGGGAAACGCTCCGCGTGCTCTCCGGCGAGTCCTCCTCCTGCGAGGCTCCTTACCACCTGGTGCGCCTCATGCGCGCCTCCATCGTCGTGCTTGGCCCCCTGGTGGCGCGTTACGGCGAGGCCAGGGTGGCCATCCCCGGCGGTTGCAACATAGGCTCGCGCAAGATAGACATGCACCTCAGGGGGCTGGCGGAGATGGGCGTGGAGATAACCACCGAGCACGGGTACGTGACCGCCCGCGCCCCGTCCCTGCGTGCGGCGCGCATAGCCCTCGATTTCCCCAGCGTGGGGGCCACGGAGAACCTCATGATGGCCGCGGTGGGAGCGCGGGGCACCACGCTCATCGAGAACGCCGCGCGCGAGCCCGAGATACAGGACCTGGCCGCTTTCCTCGTCTCCATGGGGGCGGAGATCAGGGGAGCGGGCACCCCCGTGCTGGAGGTGGAGGGGGGGATGGAGCTGCGCGGCACGCGCCACGCGACGGTCGGGGACCGCGTGGAGGCATGGACCTTCGCCGTGGCCGCCGCGGTGACCGGGGGAGAGGTGCGCGTCCGCGGGGTGGACCCAGCGCACCTGGGGCTGCCCCTGGAGAAGCTGCGGGAGATGGGTGTACAGGTGGAGGAGGAAGAGCACGCCCTGAGCGTGCGGGGAGGCGGCGATTACCGGGCGGTGGATGTCGCCACCCTTCCCTTCCCGGGGTTTCCCACGGACATGCAGCCCCAGATGATGGTGCTCCTGAGCCTGGCGCAGGGCATCGGCGTGGTCACGGAGAACGTCTTCGAGAGCCGTTTCATGTTCGTTGACGAGCTCAACCGCATGGGTTGCGACATCACCATCGAGGGCCACCATGCCATCGTGCGGGGAGGGAGGCGCCTGAGCGGCGCGGAGGTCTGCGCTCCCGACCTGCGCGCCGGTGCCGCCCTGGCACTGGCGGGCCTGGCGGCCGAGGGCGAGACGCGCCTGCTGGACATACACCACATAGACCGCGGCTACGAGAGGCTGGAGGAGAAGCTGGCGCGCCTGGGCGCCGAGATAGGGAGGGTGGGGAACGCCGCGTGAGGCGCCGGAGGGAACCCGGCGGGAGCGCGCGGGGACGGGCTTCTCTCCTGCACGGCCAAGGGCTCGTCCACCCGAGGAAGGGTCGCGCATGGCTTGCGCCGGATTATTCGGCATCATTCACCATACAGCCGTGTTTCCCGGTGTGCCCGGAGGACCCATATGGAGGGGCGCGGCATGGACCCTTCGGGAAAGGGTAAAGAGAGGGGAGGGCGGCTGACGATAAGGAGGGAAACGGAAAGCGGAAAAGCCGCCGCTTACCGATGAAGAAAGAGAAAGGCGTGCACGTGGTAAGGGACAAGGCAGCAGGGGCGGCGGGCCTTCGACCGCGGGGAGCTGGAAGGCGCGGTCCGCGGGGAAGGGGACGTTGCCGGGGCCGCGTAGCGGCGGCGCTTCTGCTCGCCCTTTCCATGACCTACCTCCTCTGGGGTTACCTGCCGCCTACGGCGGCGGCTGTCGTCGGGAACGGCCACGGCATGCCTCCCGGCAAGCTCTCCCTCCTGCAGCGCCTGGACGCCGCGCACTACCCGCAGGGGAGCTACCTCGCGGGGGAGGTGGTGGTGCTTCCGCGCGGCCGTTCGCTCGCGAGCCTCTCGCGCTTGTTGGAAGATTATTCCACAATACTCGCGGACGAAGCCTCGCGCACCCTCGTCGCCTTCGCCGCCGACCCCGTGAAGCGGGCGGCGCGCCTGCGCCTGCGCCCCGGTGTGGACGAGCTGGAGGCCTGCCGCGAGCTGCTCTCCTCCGAGCTGGTGGAGGCCGCCGAGCCCAACATAATATTCCACGCCTCCTACGATCCCAATGATTCCCAGTACTCCCAGCAATGGAACCTATGGGGGGCTTACGGGATACGCGCCAACCAGGCCTGGGACCTGCAAAAGGGTTCCTCCTCCCTCGCCCTGGCGGTCATCGACACCGGGATAGACCCCGCTCATGGGGACCTGGCGGGCAGGATAAGCGGCGGGTGGGACTACTACAACAACGACCCCTATCCCTGGGACGACAGCGGGCACGGCACCCTGGTCACCGGCATCGCCTGCGCCAACTCCAACAACTTCATGGATATCGCGGGCGTCGACTGGCACGCGAAGATCGTCCCCCTCAAGGCCCTCAACTCCGCGGGAGCGGGCAGCCTGGACGCCGTGGTCAACAGCGTCTGGTACGCCGCCAGCAACGCGGACGTCATCAACATGAGCCTCACCTCCTCCGCCTATTCCCAGATACTCGCCGATGCCCTGGAGTACGCCCACGCCCTGGGCTGCGTGGTGGCCGCCGCGGCGGGCAACGAGGGCACCTCGCTGGTCAACTACCCGGCGGGCATGACCTACGTGCTGGGGGTGGGCTCCATAGGCTCCGGCGGGTACCGCTCCTCCTTTTCCAACCACAACTCAAGCGTGGACCTGGCGGCCCCCGGCGAGGGCATCTGGGGCCTCAGGAAGGGAGGCGGCAGCGCGCAGGGTAACGGCACCTCCGAGGCCACCCCCCACGTGTCCGCCGCCGCCCTCCTGGTGCTGGCGGAGTATTCCTCCTACGCACTCTCCCCCGATGAGGTATGGCGCCTGCTGCGGGACGGCGCGCGAGACCTGGGTGCCCCCGGTTACGACGACGAGTACGGGTGGGGGCTGCTGGACATCAACGCCTCCCTGCGCGTGCCCCTGGTGCGCGTTACGTCGCCCGCCGACTACTCCTATCCCGCCTCGGGAAAGGTTTCCGCGGACGCCTTCTCCGAGAACGAGAACATAGTCGCCTTGCACCTGGTGGTGGACGGGGTCACGGTGGAGTCACATTATCCCATCCCGGCCAAGAACGTGAGCCATACCTTCAGCTCCTGGGATCTCGCCTCCCTGGGCGAGGGCACCCACGAGGTGGCCGTGCGCGCCGTCACCAGCGGCGGTGCCTACGACGGCGAGCATACCCTGACCCTCTTCCGCAACCACACCCAGCCCCAGCCCTCCACCGACTGGTACCTGGCGGAGGGCACCACCGCCTGGGGCTTCGAGGAATATATCTGCGTGCAGAACCCCAACCCCTCACCCGTGACCGCCCAGGTGACCTTCATGAAACCGGGAGGTGCTACCCAGTACCACGCCATCCCCATGGTCGGCAACTCGCGCCTGACCATCAACGTCAACTCCCTGGTCCCCGCGAGCGACGTCTCCACCCACATCCATGCCGAACTTCCCGTCATCGCGGAGCGGGCCATGTACTGGGGAGGGAGGACGGACGGGCACGCTTCCGTCGGCTCCAACGTCAAGAGCACCGACTGGTACCTGGCGGAGGGCACCACCGCCTGGGGCTTCGAGGAGTACATCGCGGTGCAGAACCCCAACCCGTCCCCAACATCGCTTCTGGTGACCTTCATGAAGCCGGGTGGTGGCACCACGCCCTTCAGCTTCCCCGTCGATGCGTATGCCCGGCTCACCCTCAAGGTGAACGACCTGTTCCCCGC
>CAKZMC010000175.1 GCA_937128055.1 uncultured Actinomycetes bacterium
TTTTGTTTGTCGGGATGATAGGGTGGTCTCTCAATCTTTTTCAACCCGGAAAGCGCCTACTGAGACGATACAGCATCGTGCCGGTTCACTTAATGGTGGACACATGATCCCTGCACTCGCCAGCTTCCTGCGTCCGCTTTAAGGATTCGTCCGCGGTGAGATACCCCGGGCTTTGATGGGACCTCGCGTGACCGCATACGTCATTCCATTTATACGCCGGAAGGTTTCCTTGCTCGCCGGGAGACCGCTCGCGAAAAAGACGGGGACGCAAACGGCCTTAACCCGCGCGCGCCCAAAACCGCCTACTTCGCCTCGTACCAGGAGGGGCCCAAGCCTATCTCCACCACCAGGGGCACTTGAAGGGAAACGGCGTTCTCCATCTCCTCCCGCACCAGGCACGTCATGGCCTCCGCCTCTCCGGGCTCCACGTCGAAGACCAGTTCGTCGTGGACCTGGAGGATCATACGGGAGAGCATCCCTTCCTCGTGGAGCCGCTTGTGGATGCGCAACATGGCTAACTTTATGACGTCGGCGGCGCTGCCCTGAATGGGGGTGTTGAACGCCAGCCTCTCACCCAGCTTGCGCAGGCGCACGTTCCCCTCCAGTAGCTCGGGTATCTCCCGCCTCCGTCCCAGCAGGGTGGTCACGTAACCCTGGCGTGAGGCTTCCGATACGGTGCGGTCAAGATAGCCGCGCACCTCCGGGTATTTGCGGAAATAGGCCTCTATGTAACGCTCCGCCTCAACTTCGTCGATGGCGAGCTGCTCCGCCAGCCCGTAGGGACTCATCCCATAGATGATCCCGAAATTGATGACCTTGGCACGGCGGCGTTGCTCCTCGTTCACCTCGTTAAAGGGGATGCCGAAAACCTCCGACGCCGTGGAGGCGTGGATGTCCAGGCCTTCCGAGAAGGCTCGCCGCAGACCCTCGTCGCCCGATAGGTGGGCGAGAATCCTCAGCTCGATCTGGGAATAGTCCGCGGCCAGTATGCTGCCTTGCGGGGAGGTGGGCAAGAAGGCGCGGCGTATGTTCTTTCCCAGGGGGGTGCGTACCGGTATGTTCTGCAGGTTGGGGTTGCTGGAGGAGAGTCTCCCGGTAGCCGTGACCGTCTGGTTGAAGCAGGCGTGCAGCCTGCCGGTGTCGGGATCCACCATCCTGGGCAGGGCGGCGACGTAGGTGTTCAGGAGCTTGGACAGCTCACGGTAGCGCAGCAGCACCTCTGCGATCGGGTGCTTGTCCCGCAACGCTTGAAGCACGCTGACGTCCGTGGCATAGCCGGTCTTCGTCCGCCTCACCGGCGTCAGCTCGAGGGTCTCGAAGAGGACACGGGAAAGCTGCTGGGGAGAATTGAGGTTGAAGGGCTCCCCGGCCATCTCGTGCGCCCGCTTTTCAAGCTCATCGAGCTCCTCCTTCAGTTCCTTCTCCATGGAGGCCAGAACCTCCCCATCCAGGCGCACGCCGCAGATCTCCATCTTCGCGAGCACCTCCTGCAGGGGCATCTCCACCCCCTCGAAAAGGGAGCGCAGGTCCCGGAGGTTCATCTCCGCCTTGAGCGCATGCACGAGGCGCTCGAGGACCATGGCATATGAGAGGTCCTCCCCTTTCTCCTCCGGCTCCTCCTCCAGTAGGTCAAGCTGCGCCTCCCTCTCTCCCGCCGGCGAAACACCCAGGAAACGCCGGGCGATGGCGTCGAGGTCATGCGTCGACCCCGAGGGGTTAACCAGGTAGGAGGCCACCTGCACGTCGAAATCACATGCGGGCATTATGCGGCAGGCCTTGGCGCACTGCACCATGAAATCCTTTCCGCGGTAACAGGCCAGGCGCAGCCCACGCAGCGACGTGAGATTTTCCAGAAAGACGCGCAGCTCCTCGACATCCCCCCGCGACGACAGGGGCATGTGGCAGACGCGACTTCCCGCCGCCACGGCGACCGCTCTCATCTCGCCTCTGGTGAACCCCTCGCCCGCGATACGGGGGAAAAGGTAAATCTCCCCTCTCCGCTCCGCCTCCTGCAGGAGATCCCTCCAGCCGCTCTCCTCCGCCTCCTCGTCCGCCCTTTCCCGTGCATATGCCGGCGCGGCCGCCCCGGCGACTTCCTCTCCCCGGAAGAGATCCTCCCGCAGGGATTGCAGCCTTTCGTACAGCTTGCGGAACTCTAAGGATGAAAAGAGGCTGTGCACGGCCTCTTCGTCCCAAGGCCTCAATTGCATGTCTTTCAGTTCCGGCAGGGAAAGGGGAACGTCTCTGCGCAGTGAGGCGAGATCGCGGCTCAGGTAGGCGCTTTCGCGGTGCTCCTCGAGCAGGCGCCTCCATTTGGCATTCTTCATTTCGTGCAGGTGCGCATAGATCTCATCCAGGGAACCATATTCCGCTATCAGAGAAGCCGCGGTCTTTTCCCCGAAGCCCGGGACGCCGGGGATGTTGTCGGACACGTCCCCCTTAAGAGCCAGGTAGTCCACCACCTGTCTCGGTCTTATGCCCAGCTTCTCCTCGACCTTGCTCTCGTCGTAAACGAGGATGTCCGTGATGCCACGGCGGTTGGCTACCACCTTTACCTTTTCTCCGACGAGTTGCAGGGCGTCGCGGTCGCCGGTGACGATGAACACCTCCGCCTCGCCCGGCAGGAGGGTGACGAGGGTCGCGAGCACGTCGTCGGCCTCGTAACCCTCCTTCTCGAGGCAAGCTATCCCCATCGCCTCCAGGACTGCGCGGATGAGGTCCATCTGTTCCCGGAGGGAATCTGGCATGGGCTTGCGGTGCGCCTTGTATTCCTCGAAACGCTCTATGCGGAAATCCGGCCTGCCCCGGTCGAAAGCGACGATCACCGCATCGGGCTTGAAGTCCTCCAAGACCTTGATGAGCATGGAGACGAAGCCGTAAACCGCGTTGGTCACCTGACCCGAGGAGGTGGCCAAGTCCGCCGGAAGAGCATAGAAAGCGCGGTAGGCCAGGCTGTGGCCGTCGATGAGCACGTATCTGTCCGCCAAAGTCCCGCGCGACCCCCTTCCCCCTCTCGGTCCTGGCCACCGGCGCGGCTCCCGCTTGGAGGCTCGGGGACGGGGCCTTGCGACCCCGTCCCCTCACCCAAGGAGAACGTATCTTGATGATAATACCCCTTGACGACAAAATCCCCCGCGCCGGCCTTGCCCGCGCTTAGAGGTTTGCCCGCTTCCCTCGTGGCGGCATTTCATCGCCGGGAGCCGCGGCTTGCCTTGAAAAAAGGCCCCGTCCCGCGAGGCCCTTTTGGTGGTGCCGAAGGCCGGACTCGAACCGGCACGGGGTCACCCCCACTGGTTTTTGAGACCAGCGCGTCTACCCGTTCCGCCACTTCGGCAGCAGCGATAAACCTGCTATCGATGCCTATTTTAGCATCGGCGCATGTGATGGTGAATGCCTTTAAGGTTACGCAGGTCTTGCCGACACAGCTTTTCTGAGAGCCCGCGAACGCCGCGGCAGGGCACGGCAGGGAAAGATCACGGGATGAGCTTGGTGCCGCCTGACTTTACGTACCATTTTCCCCCGTGGTTCTCGATGTATACCACGAGCCCGTCGTCGGCTGTCAAATCCTGTTCTGGCCCGCTTTCCCTGACTACCCTACCGGACTGCAGGTAGGCGTAGGCCATGTACCTGTCCTTCTTCTCCACCCGGAATTTCACCTCGCGGAACTCTCCTCCCGCGCCGAGATAATCAGTCACCTTGTCGAACAGCAATTGCGCCGAGCCCCTGTCCTCCTCCATGAGAAGCGATATAAAGGACTCCTCCTCGCGCTCGTTTACCGCATCTATGAGTTGGCCCGCCCTTTTCCCCGGCGAGGGGTTGCCCCAAACGGTGAAGCTGAGCACCAGCCAGGCGACGACGGCCAACAAGACCAGGATATACAGCGCCATGCTCGTGCGGAATTTCCTTACCTTGGCTTCCACGACACGGCTTCTCCGTGGCCCGGGGCCCGCCACGTCCCCCCGCCACTCGCTGGGAGAGGCGGGCTTCTTGATGGCACCGGGAACATCCCCTCCCGGGGGAAGGCCTTCCCCGACGTAGGGCTGGCGGAGGCGCTGCATGCAGAGCGAGCAGAACTCCGCCCTGTCCGGATTTTCCGCGCCGCACTGGGGACAAATCATGGCCAAACCTCCTTGGGATATTTCGACGGTTCAGCCCATATACCTTTTCTCGGCCAGCCATCCCCCCAGCGCACCCAGGGGAAACAGCAGGAAGACCGCCACCAGGATACCCACCAGGCTGAAGGTCTGTGGCAGGATGGGCCTGCCCGTGAAGAACAGGGTGAGGATGAAAGCGATTAAAGGCTGCCAGAAAAAGACCACCCCCGCCACGCAGGCTATCCTGTAAATCCAGCCCTTTTCCCTTTCCATGGCCTCCATGGATATACGATAACCGCCCCATATGATGAGCAAGGCTTCGGCCGCGAACTGCATGCCCAACCCGAGGTAATAGCCGGATTCGCTGCCGCTGAAGATGGCGTTTACGATGAAGAGGCCGACGAGAAGGCTCGCGGAGAAGAGCAGGATGAACGCCAGCAGGGAATGCTTTAGGACCAGGAGCGCCTTGTCCCCGGTGCTCCTTCTCCACACCGACCTCTGGATCGGGACGCCCGCTGCAGCAGCAGGTTTCACGCCCGCGCCGGGGCCCCCGCCATATCCACGTGCGCTCTCTCCTGCCGCGCGGAAGCCGCCTTCACCCGATTCCATGGTCATGGCACGGAAACCACTCGGAGATACATAAGCCGTCGCGGGAGGAGTGCCTGGAAGGCTGGCGGCGGCAACCGCCTCGGGAAGCGCTTGTCCGGGAGCGGGGGAACCGGCGCCGGAGGGCGCAAGTTTCGCCAGGCAGAGGGAGCAGAAGGTGGCCTGCGGGGAATTTTCTGACCCGTAATGGGGACAGGTGCTCATATGGCGGCCTTCCTCTCCTCACGTTCCGTGAACATATACAACGCAATCAACTTGATTATCGTCGTAAAACCTTGCCGGCTGTAAAGTTTCCCGCCGCGTAGTCTCAACCTCCACGCGTTACGTCATCCGAAGGGATGTCGACGGTGGCGCCCGGGAGGACGCGGTAGAAACAGGAGCGTTCTCCCGTGTGGCACGCCGGGCCGATCTGGATCACCTTGACAAGGATCGCGTCCCCGTCACAATCGTAACGGATTTCACGCACGAACTGCCGGTGCCCGGATGTCTCACCCTTGCACCACAACTCGCCCCGGCTGCGGCTCCAGAACCAGGTCCTCCCGGTCTGCAGGGTGCGGCGTAGCGATTCCTCGTTCATGTAGGCCACCATGAGCACCTCGCCGTTCTCCGCATCCTGGACGATGGCGGGGATGAGGCCTTTTTCGTCGAATATCAGCTTCGGTTCCTCCAATTACATGCACCTCTCTTGCTTTTCCCGATTTGGTGAGGCGGGAACGACCTCATGGCGGCGCCCCGCCTCACCCCTCCAGCATGGCGTCCTCGCCCAGGTAGATGTGCCTGATGTCCTCGCTGCGCAACAGCTCGGAGGACTCACCCTCCAGCCTGATCTTGCCGGCGCGCATGACGTATCCGTAATGTGAAACGCTCAGGGCTATCTGGGCATCCTGCTCCACCAGCAGAATGGTCAGGCCCTCCTCGTGCAAGCGTCTCAGGCATGCGAAGATGTCCTTAATCACCATGGGTGCGAGCCCCATGGAGGGCTCATCGAGCAAGAGGACGCGGGGGCGGGACATGAGGGCCCTCCCTATGGCCAGCATCTGCTGCTCCCCCCCGGAAAGGGTTCCCGCCTGCTGGTGCATGCGCTGGGCCAGGCCGGGGAAGAGGTCGCGCACGAAATCGAAATCCTTTTTCACCTCGCGCGCGTGGCGGCGCCCGGAGCGCAGATACGCTCCGAGCATCAGGTTCTCCTCCACGGACATGGAGGCGAAGACCTGCCTGCCTTCTGGCACGTGGGATATTCCCATGCGCACAATACGGTGAGGCTCGAGGTTGGCGATATTGGCGCCCACGTACCTTATCTCCCCGTAGCGGGTGGGAATGAGGCCTGAAACGGCCCTCAAAAGGGTCGTCTTGCCGGCCCCGTTGGCGCCGACGATGGTGGTAATCTTTCCCGCCCGCACCCAGAGATCCACGGCGCGCAATGCCTCGATATTCCCGTAGAAGGCGGAGAGGTTGCTTATCTCCAGCAAGGTGAAGAACCTCCTCGCTGCGCGGGATTCCCATTACGACGTCCCTTGCCTGCCCTCGGCTTCACCGCGATACGCCTCCTGTCACTCAAGCTCCGATCCCAGATAGGCCTCGATCACCCTGGGGTCATTGCGCACTTCCTCGGGCGTCCCCTCCGCGATCACCTCACCGTAATCCAGGACCAGAACTTCCTCGGATATCCTCATGACCAGGCCCATGTCGTGTTCCACCAGAAGGACGGTGATGCCCATGTCCCTTATCCGGTAGATGAGCTCTCCCAGCTCCCTCGTCTCGTAGGCGTTCAACCCCGACGCCGGCTCGTCCAGGAGAAGCAGCTTCGGTCGGGTGGCCAAGGCGCGGGCCATTTCCAACAGGCGTTGCTGGCCGTAAGGAAGGGACCCGGCGGGGCTGTCGGCCTGCATTTCCAGGCCTACCAGGTCGAGGTAGCGCGTCGCTTCCTCCGCGATCCAGGCCTCTTCCCTCCTCGCGCGTGGGAGCCGCAGGGAGCATCCGACCATCCCGGAGCTTGTGCTCTTGTGCAAGCCAACCATCACGTTCTCCTGTACCGTCATCTGGGAGAAGATGCGCACCGTCTGGAAGGTGCGCGCTACGCCCATGGCGCATATGCGGTGGGGAGGTAACCCCAGGAGGGACTTCTCCTCGAAGATCACGCTTCCCTCGTCGGGCTCGTAGATGCCCGTCAGAAGGTCGTAGAGGGTGGTCTTGCCGGCCCCGTTGGGCCCTATAATGGCCTTGATGGCCTCTTTGCGCACCATGAAGGAGACGTTCTTCACCGCCGCCAGTCCGCCGAAGGTCTTGGTAAGGCTCTCCGCGGCCAGCAGGTGCTCGCCTGGCGCAAAGCCTGGCGCGCCGCCTTCCGTTCCTCCCGCCGTTCGCGCTACATTCATGACACGTTCACCTTACCGCCTGCCGACGCTCTCTCGCCGGACGAGCATGACCCTTGCATGCCTCTCCCGCCCTGTGGCGAATCTCGCATCCCAAACAGCCTCCAAGACCGACCCCGCTCACTCCATGGCCTTCTTCCGGAAGGGATTGACGAAGGGGCTGCGGCGGTACCGCACCATGTCCGACAGGCCCCGCGTGATCCCTGCGGGCATGAAGATCATGGTCAAAACGAGGATGAGGCCGAAGACCATGCCCTCGTAGTTGCTGTACTTCTCCACCCAGCGGGGAACCTCTCCCAGCCACTTGGGTAGGGCCTCCACGATCTTGGGTATGAAGGTTATCAGCCCCGCTCCCGCCACGGCTCCCCAGATGCTCTCCATTCCCCCCACCACCACCATGGTTACGAGCTGTATGGAAAGGACGATGGTGAAGAGGTTGGGGTCTATATACCCCTGTACGTGTGCGAATATGCCTCCCGCCAGGCCGGCCAGTGCCGTGGAGAGCACGAACACCTTTATCTTCTCCCATGAGACGTTCACCCCCATGACCTCCGCCGCCACCTCGGACTGGTGCAGGGCACGCATGGCCCTCCCCAGCCGAGAACGCACCAGGTTTGAGCAGAGCAGCAGGACGATGAGGGCGATAACCCATATGAAATAGTATTCCGCGCGCAGGTAATCCCTCGCCTCGCCTATCCTCATGCCGGGAAGGGAGAGCGGCGGGATGTTGCGTATCCCGTCGTTGCCTCCCGTCAGCCATGTCATCTCCCGCAGGAAGACGAAGAGCACGATGCCCACGCCGAGGGTGGCCATGGCCAGGTAATGCCCCTTCAAGCGCAGCACCGGCGCCACCAGGAAGCCGAAGGCGATGGCGACCAGCACGGCCATGATGATGCCCAGCCAGGGCGGGAAATGGGCCTTCACCGTGAGGATGGCCGATGTGTAGGCGCCTATGCCGAAGAAGGCCCCATGCCCCAGGGATATCTGCCCCGCGTAGCCCATGAGTATGTTCAACCCCACCGCCACGATGGTATATATTCCCACCAGGCGCATGACCATCACCAGCGGGATGCCCAGGGGCTTGGAGAGGGGTTTGGCCCAGAAGGGCATAACCGCGATGAAGGCCACTAGGGAGAGGAAGACGACGTGCCGGCGGGCGAGGAAAAGCGCCTCACCCAGGAAACCTCCCCTGCGTTCTCCTTTCCCGGCTGCAGCGACCTCCTGCAGTGAGTCTTCGCGTTTCTCTTCCATGTGCCCTTACACCTTCTCCACCATTCCCTTTCCCAGGATTCCCTGGGGGCGAAGGAGCAAGACCATGATGAGCAGGATGGAGGCCACTGCCCCTTTATACCCCGTGGATATCCCCATGACCACGGTGAGGAAGCCGGGGATCAACTCCTCGAGCAAACCAAGGACCAGACCGCCGGTAACCGCGCCGAAGGTGTTTCCCAGGCCACCCACCACGGCAGCCGTGAAGCCCTTGACTCCCAGATCAAGGCCGATGGAATAACTGGCGTAGGGAGCATTTGCCAGTCCCGCCACGCTTCCCAGGGCGGCCGCAAGGAGAAACGAATAGAAGGACATGCGTGATACGTCTATGCCCACCAGGCAGGCGGCCTGGCGGTTTACGGAGCATGCGCGCATGGCCCTACCTGCACGCGTGCGGCTGAAGAAGACGTAGACCAGCAGGACGCTGATCACCGTCAAACCCAGCACCCACAGGAACTGGCGGGGCACGGTAGCTCCCGGGAGCGAGATGTTCCCGGGCGTGAACTCCGGTACCTTGTAAGCCTCGTTGGGCCATAGCACCCTGCCCAGGGATTTGAAGAATATCGACGCGCCTATGGTGGCGATGATGGCGGTGAGCACGCTCGCCCGTCGCAGCGGGTATATCATCAGCCTCTCCATGCAGGCACCGATGAGCCCCGTGGCGGCGATGGCCAGCAACACTGCCAGGGGGAGGGACAAGCCGGCGGAGACGGCCAGCGCATAGGCGAAAAGCCCGCCGAACATGGAGAACTCCCCCTGGGCGAAATTGATGATCCCCGTGGAGTTGTAGATGATGTTGAAGCCCATGGCCACCAGTATGTAGATGCACCCGTTGGCCAGCCCGTTGGCCAGGTACTGGGGGCAATTACGCAAGAAGTCAACCATGGAGCCTCACGCCCTCGCTTCGCCTTTCCCCAAGCTCGCTTGCGTACACATGTCCCGCCGTCTCCGGATCCTCTCAGCGCCACGCCGTTCGCGCCCGCGTCTCCGCCTTCCACAATCCGGCGTGCAGTTAAAAGCGCCGTCAGCGCCTCCTTTTGAGGCACTTGCCATAAATATAACGTAGTGCGGGATTTTCGTCCGCAACTTTTAAAAACGGCGGCAAATATAAGGGGAGGCCGGACCGTATCCAGCCTCCCCGCCTCTGGCGGCAATGGGCGCTTACTGCTCCGCAGGCTCCCACTGGGAGTTGACGATCTCCACCATCACCAGGTCATCCGGCGAGAGGCCGTTGTGGTCATCGGGCGAGTAGTTGAATATACCCGCCGTGCCCACCAGGCCCTCCGTCTTCTCGATTTCGTCCCGCAGCTCGGCGGGGGTCGCATCGGCCCCCACCCGCTTCAGGGCTTCGGTGATGATGAGAATGGCGTCCCAGCCGTGGCCGGCGAAGGTGTTGATGGGCTGGCCGTACTCTTCCCGGTAAGCCTCGTCGAAATCCTTGATGAACTCGTATTCCTCGGAGCCCGGTTCCAGCACTTTCTCATAGATGAGCATCTTCCCCGCCGGGAAAATGACTCCGTTGGCGGCCTCTCCGGCCAGTTCGATAAACTGCTGGTTGGCTATGCCGTGGCTGCCAACGTAGGGAAGGTCTATCCCTTTGTCCCTCATGCGCTTGGCGATGATGGCCGGTCCGGGATTGGTGCCCCAAACCAGGATGACCTCTGGCTTGGCGGTCATGATGTTGGTGAGGTGCGTGTCCATGGTGTCCTCGGAATCATTGGTCCCGTAGCCCTCGGAGGCCACCACCTGCAGGCCGTATGAATCGGCATGGGATTCAACCACTGCCTTCCCATCGGTCCCGAAGGGATTGGTGTCGTAGAGCAGCCCCACCTTCTTCACCCCGAGCACCTCGCTGATATATTCCAGCGCCTTCTTGCCAGCCTCCGTTGCCGTAGGCGGAGTGCGGAAGATCCACGTGAAGTCCCCGTCCATGATGTTCGCGCCGGCAGCCATGCATACGTGGGGCACGCCGCGCTTGGTGGCCTCCTGCTTCATGGCCAGGGTGGGACCCGTGCCGCTGGACCCGATGAGCGCCACCACCTCATCCTGCTCCAAGAGCTCGACGGTTGCCTGCTGGGCTTTGGTGGAATCGCTCTGGTCATCCTTGATGATCACCTCGACGGTATGGCCGTTTATGCCCCCGCTCTCGTTGAGCCTCTTCACGTAGAGCTCGATGGCGTTGCGTTCCGGCTTGCCTAGCGGCTCGTTTGCCCCGCTCTCCGAGAGCACCACACCGATCTTGATGGGCGCCTTCTCCGCTTCCTCCTTTGCGCCGCATCCCGTGACGGAAAGCAGCGAGACCGCCAGCAGGGCGGCAACGGCCAGGATCACGATCTTGCCTGTGGTTTTCAACTCCTCAACCCCCTTACCGTTTTTCCGGTCTCCGTCTCCGACGGATTCTCCCATGAGCAAAGACTCCAGCTTTAGGCAATATTTCTACCACAATTAAAGCCTCCCTGTAAACCTTGCGTAAAACACGGGTTATTTGTTCCGCGCGCTTCCACGTCTTTAAGGTTCGCCCCGCCCGAGAGCGTTCTCCGTAACTCGGCGGTCCGCGGGCGGATAACGCTCCCCTGATCTCTTT
>CAKZMC010000176.1 GCA_937128055.1 uncultured Actinomycetes bacterium
TCACCCTCCTGCTTATACCGTAGCGGGAGGGTATGACAATATATTGTGGCTTCCTGAGAAGATGTCATAATCGTTTAGAATAATAATGATACAGTCGGGGTGATCAAAGGGAGGTATACATGAAGATCCTGGTGGTGGGAGGAGGGGGCCGCGAGCATGCCCTGGCCTGGAAGATAGCGCAGTCACCCCTGGTGGACGAGCTGTGGTGCGCGCCGGGAAACGCGGGCATGGCGTCGGTCGCGGAATGCGTGCCCATAGGGGCCGAGGATATCGCGGCGCTGGCCGATTTCGCGCAGGAGAAGGGGATCGACCTCACGGTGGTGGGTCCGGAAGCGCCCCTGGTGGCCGGCATCGCCGACTTCTTCCGGGAGCGAGGCCTCGCCGTGTTCGGGCCCTCCCGCGAGGCGGCCCGCATGGAGGGGAGCAAGCATTTCGCGAAGCAGGTGATGCTCGAGGCGAGGGTGCCCACGGGAAGGGCCGAGGCCTTCATCGACTACGACCGGGCGGCGGATTGCGTGCGCAGGGGCAGACCCCCTTACGTGGTGAAGGCTGACGGGCTGGCCGCCGGCAAGGGAGTGGTAATCGCCCAGGATGACCGGGCCGCTTACGAGGCCCTCAAGGCCTGTTTCCTCGAGCGACGCTTCGGCGAGGCGGGCGAGAAGGTGCTCATCGAGGAATTCCTCACGGGCTATGAGGTCTCCGTCCTCACCTTCGTGGATGGAGACAAGATCCTTCCCCTGGCCCCCGCCCAGGATTACAAGCGCGTGGGCGACGGGGACACGGGCCCCAACACCGGCGGCATGGGTTCCTATTCGCCGGTGCCGGTGATATCCAGGGAGGAATACCGCCGCGTGGTGGAGGAGATACTGCAGCCCACCGCATGGGCGCTGGCCAAGAGGGGCATCCATTACCGCGGCATCCTGTACGCCGGCTTGATCCTCACCGATAAAGGCCCTAAGATATTGGAATTCAACGTGCGCTTCGGCGATCCCGAGACCCAGGCCGTGCTGCCCAGGTTGCGCAGCGACATCGTCCCCGCCATGCTGGCCACCGTGGAGGGTAGGCTGGCGGAGGTGGAGTTGGAATGGAGGGATGATCCCTGCGTGACGGTGGTGGTGGCCTCGGGGGGTTATCCGGCCGATTACCGCAAGGGGTTTCCCATATCCGGGCTGGATGAGGCATCGTCCATGGAAGGGGTGGTAATCTTCCACGCCGGGACCCGGCAGGGCAAGGGGGGCGAGGTCCTGACCGACGGCGGGAGGGTGCTCAACGTGAGCGCTCTGGGGAAGGACTTCCGGGAAGCCAGGGAAAGGGCTTACCGGGCGGCAGAGAGAATAAACTTCGATGACGCCTATTACCGGCGTGATATCGCGCTGCGTGCCATTGAGCCGGCCTGACGCCCGCCGCTGACCGCCGCCGCACGCGGGAGCGCGGGTCGGCTGGCATGCCGGTAGGGGCGGTAATCGCAAGGTGAATGCCCCCGCCCTTGGGGTCTCGGCACGCGTTGGTCGGCGAGAAGGCGGGCAGAGGCGAAACGGCCCACCGCTGGGCAGCCCCTTGAGGTGGCGTGAACGATAGCAGCGTTGACGCCCTCCTCCGGGCGCTAAACGGTATCGCGATGTATCATGGGGGCGCGGAAAGGCGCACGAGGCTCGGGAAACGGAGGGTACGCAATGTACGGCGGGTCTGGGGATTGAGAGAGGTTGAGAAGCAGGAGGTGTGAAAGGAATGGCTCCCACAGTCGCTCTGCTCATGGGCTCGGAATCCGACCGAGACAAGGTCAAGCCGGCGGAGGAAACCCTTAAAAGGATGGGGGTGGAGGTGATAAGCGAGGTTATCTCGGCTCACCGCCAGCCGGAGAAACTGCGCAGTTTCGTCCGGGAGGCTCCCTCGCGGGGGGTGGAGGTATTCATCGCTGCCGCGGGCATGGCTGCGCATCTACCCGGGGTGGTGGCCTCGCTGACGACCCTTCCCGTCATCGGCGTTCCCCTTTCATCGGGCACCCTGGGGGGCCTGGACGCCCTGCTTTCCATAGTGCAGATGCCCCGTGGGATCCCCGTGGCCGCGGTGGCCGTGGACGGTGCCGTCAACGCGGCGCTGCTGGCATGTTCCATCCTGGCCTTGAGGCATGAAGAGGTGGCGGTGAGCTGGCGCTCCTTCCGGGAGGAGATGTCGGAGAAGGCATGACAGCGCGGCTTGCAGCCCGGAAGCGCCGCCAGCGGCGTGATGCGGGCGGGCGCGGTTTTGCCCGGAGCGAGAAAAAAGCCTGTTACCGGCGGCTTAAATGAAAGATAATATTGGTGTCCGCAAGTGATGAGGCGATCGTATCATGGAAAAGGTTGCTAAGGCATGATCCCGCGTTACACCTTGCCGGAGATGGCGGAAGTCTGGAGCGAGGAAAACAAGCTCCGCAAGTGGCTGGACATCGAGATCCTGGCCGTGGAGGCCCGCGTGGAGCGGGGAGAGGTGCCGCAGGAAGCCCTCCGGGAGATTAGGGAGAGAGCCTCCTTCGATCTCGCAAGGGTGCGCGAGATCGAGGAGACCGTCCACCACGACGTTATCGCCTTCCTCACCAACGTTGCCGAGAACGTGGGGGAAAGCTCGCGCTACCTCCATTACGGCATGACCTCTTCCGATATCCTGGACACCGGGCTGGCCCTGCAGATGCGGGAGGCCATGGACCTCATCATCGCGGAGGCCGCCTCCCTGGCCTCGCTCCTGCGAGAAAAGGCCCTGCAGCACCGGGACCTGGCCATGGTGGGGCGCACCCACGGTGTGCACGCCGAGCCCATGGTCTTCGGACAGAAGCTGGCGCTGTGGGCCTTCGAGATGGCGCGTAACCTGAGGAGGTTGCGGGAGGCGCGCGAGGTCGTCTCGTGCGGGAAGCTCTCGGGAGCTGTGGGCACCTACGCCCACCTCGATCCCGCGGTGGAGGAGTACGTCTGCGGCAGACTGGGCCTGAAGACTGCGGAGGTTTCCACCCAGGTCCTGCAGAGGGACCGGCACGCGGAGTGCCTCGCGGCTATCGCCGTCGCCGGGGCCAGCCTGGAAAAGTTCGCCCTGGAGATAAGGGGGCTGCAGCGCACCGAGATCCTGGAGGCCGAGGAGCCCTTCCGTTCCGGCCAGAAGGGATCCAGCGCCATGCCCCACAAGCGCAATCCCGTGCTGTGCGAGCGCATCTGCGGCCTGGCGCGGATATTGAGGGCCAACGCGGTGGCGGCTATGGAGAACGTCGCCCTCTGGCACGAGAGGGATATCTCCCATTCTTCGGTGGAACGGGTGATCATCCCCGACTCCACCACCCTGCTCCATTACATGTTGGTAAAATTCCGGGACATACTTCGCGACCTGCACCTGCATCCCGACAACATGCGGCGCAACCTCGGGCTCACCCGGGGATTGATCTTCTCCGAGAGCGTGTTGCTGGCCCTGGTGGACACGGGTTTGACCAGGGAGGAGGCCTATGCGCTGGTGCAGCGCAACGCCATGGAAAGCTGGGCGTCGGGGAAGGAGCTTCTCTCCCTGCTTTTGGAGGACACGGAGGTTACCGCCAGGCTGAGCCGGGAAGAATTGGAGGCCTGCTTCGACCTCCAGGTCCGCCTCCGCAACGTAAGCCGCATCTTCGAGCGCTTGCAGGGCTTAGAGATCTGAGAGAGCGGAGAGGGGAAGGATGGAAAAGAGAGAGCTGATCTACGAGGGCAAGGCGAAGCGCGTTTACGCCACTGACCAGATCGGTCAGGTGATCCATGAATTCAAGGACGAGGCCACCGCCTTCGACGGGAAGAAGCGGGGGATCATCGAGGGCAAGGGACGGGTGAACGCGCAGATGAGCGACATCATCTTCCGTTACCTGGAAAGGAGGGGCATCCGTACCCACCACATCAAGCTCCTCTCCGAGAACGAGATCCTGACCTGGTGGCTGGAGATGATCCCGGTGGAGATCATCGTGCGCAATTACGCCGCCGGAAGCCTGGCCAAGAGGCTCGGCCTCCCGGAACGCACGGAGATGAGGTCGCCCCTGGTGGAGTTCTATTACAAGAGCGACGAGCTGGGAGACCCCATGCTCTCGCGCGAGCACGTCCGCGAACTGGGCCTGGCGGACGAAGAGCAGATGGACGAGATGGCCGCCATCGCCCTCAAGGTCAACGACATCCTGCGCCCTTACTTCGAGGAGCGCGGCCTTGTCCTCGCCGATTTCAAGCTGGAGTTCGGATTGCGGGAGGGCAGGTTATACCTGGGGGACGAGTTCAGCCCGGACGTGTGCCGCCTCTGGGACACGGAGACGGGCGAGGTCATGGACAAGGACCGTTTCCGGCAGGATCTCGGAAAGGTGGAGGAGACATACGCCGAGGTGCTGAGAAGGATAGGGGAGGAGGAAACCGGCATCACCGCATCGGTGTTCATCAGCCCGAAGAGAGGCATCCTGGATCCTGCGGGCCAGGCTGCCCTGGGGGCCTTGAAGTCCCTCGGGTTCGACGAGGTGGGCGAGGTGCGCATAGGCAAGTACATAACCTTGCGGCTGCCGGGCATGGAGGCGGAGAGGGTGATGGACCGCGTGAGAGAGATGTGCGAACGTCTCCTGGCCAACCCCATCATCGAGGACTACAGGATTGAGATCGAGGAGTAGAGGGGCGCGACGGCCTGAGGCTCTCGCGCGCGGTTCCCGCGGCGGGAAGGAGATCGTGGGAAGGAATGGTTACGCGGCCTTCTCATGCGCGACAGGAGGAGACGGCGGATGAGATTCGGAGTGGTGGTATTTCCGGGTTCCAATTGCGAGGCGGACTGTTATCACGTGATAAACAAGGTCCTGCGGGAGGACGTGGAGTACGTCTGGCACCAGGAAACCTACGTTTCCGGTTACGATTGCCTGGTCCTGCCGGGCGGCTTTTCCTACGGCGATTACCTCCGTTGCGGCGCCATCGCCCGCTTCAGCCCGGTGATGGATGCGGTGTCCTCCTTCGCCCGTGAGGGAGGACTGGTGATCGGCATATGTAACGGCTTCCAGATCCTCCTGGAGGCCGGGCTTCTCCCCGGGGCCATGCTGCGCAACACCAGCCTCCACTTCATCTGCCGCTTCGTGAACCTGCGGGTCGAGAACAGCTCTACCCCCTGGACCAACCGGGCCGCGCCGGGACAGGTGCTCCGCATACCCATCGCCCATAACGAGGGGAACTACGTCGTCGACCGCGACACGCATCGCCGGATGGTGGAGGAAGGGCGGATCATACTCCGCTACTGCGACGGAGAGGGCAAGGTGAGCGAGGAGGCCAATCCCAACGGTGCCCTGGACAACATCGCGGGCATTTGCAACGAGGGCTTCAACGTCTTCGGCCTCATGCCCCACCCCGAGAGGGCTTCGGAGGAGATCCTGGGCAGCGCGGACGGCCTGGTGATATGGGAGTCCATCATGGCGTACCACGCGGAAAGAGGGTAGGTTTAGAGCATGGCGGAGCTTTACGAGGAGCTGGGACTGACCGAGGACGAGTACCGGGATGTAGTGCGACTCCTGGGCAGGGAGCCGAACAAGGTCGAGCTGGGCATGTACTCCCTCATGTGGAGCGAACACTGCTCCTATAAGAGCTCCAAGATGGTGCTCTCGCAGCTCCCCACCCGCGCCTCCTATGTCCTGCAGGGGCCGGGGGAGAACGCGGGCATCATAGATATAGGCGGTGGCCTGGCGGTGGCCTTCAAGATGGAGTCGCACAACCATCCCAGCGCCGTGGAGCCCTACCAGGGAGCGGCGACGGGCATCGGGGGAATCGTGAGGGATATCTTCACCATGGGGGCGAGGCCCATCGCCTGCCTGGACCCCCTGCGCTTCGGCGACCCCTCGCGGGCCAGGACGCGCTATCTTCTGGGCGGGGTGGTGGCCGGCATCGCCGGATACGGGAACTGCCTGGGGATTCCCACCGTGGGCGGGGACATCTACTTCGATGCCTGTTATGACGAAAACCCGCTGGTCAACGTGATGTGTATCGGGATCATGCGCAAGGAGAATCTCACCCGGGGGATCGCCACCGGGGTGGGCAACGCCGTGGTCCTCATCGGCAACCGCACCGGCAGGGACGGGATAGGGGGCGCCTCCATCCTGGCCTCCCAGGAGTTCGACGAGACCAGCCAGGAGAAGAGGCCCAGCGTGCAGGTGGGTGACCCCTTCACGGAGAAGTTGCTCATAGAGGCATGCTTGGAGCTCCTCGAGAAGGGTCTCCTGGTAGGGTTGCAGGACCTGGGGGCGGCTGGGCTTTCCTGCGCCTGCTCGGAGACGGCGGCCCGCGGCGGCGTGGGCATGAAGGTCTGGCTGGAGAGGGTGCCTCTGCGGGAGGAGATGGAGCCGTTCGAGATCGTCATCTCCGAATCCCAGGAGCGGATGCTGGCCGTGGTGGAGCCGGAGAAGCTGCAAGGTGTCATGGAAATATGCGCCAGGTGGGGCCTCAACGCCGTGGTCATCGGGGAGGTGAGCGAGGGCGACCTGCTGGAGGTCTTCTGGTTCGGGGAGAAAGTCGCCGAGGTTCCCGCCTCCACCCTGGCCAACGGACCCGTTTACGATCGCCGCGCGGAAAAGCCGGAATATCTCGCGGAGGCGAACTCACTGGATATCGCCTCCCTCTCCCACCCCACCGACTATGACCGCGTGCTCCTGGAACTCGCGGGAGGACCGAACCTCTGCTGCAAGAGATGGGTGTACGAGCAGTACGATCACATGGTGCAGCTGAATACCGTCGTCTACCCCGGATCCGACGCGGCGGTGCTGCGGGTGAAGGGAACCAGCAAGGCCCTGGCGGTGTCGTGCGACGGAAATTCCCGTTACGTCTACCTGGACCCTTACCTGGGAACCCAGATCGCCGTGGCGGAGTCGGCCCGCAACGTGGTGGCTTCCGGGGGCGTGCCCATGGCCCTGACAAACTGCCTCAACTTCGGCAGCCCGGAGCGTCCTGACATATTCTGGCAATTCAGGGAGGCGGTGCGCGGCCTGGCGGACGCGGCGCGGCACCTGGAGCTGCCGGTGGTCAGCGGCAACGTGAGCTTCTACAACGAGTCCTTCGGGGAGGCCATCTACCCCACTCCCGTCATCGGCATGGTGGGCTTGATCGGCAACCTGGCGCACCGCAGGACCATGGGTTTCCCGGCGGAAGGCCTGCTGGTGGTCCTCCTGGGCGAGACCATGGCGGAGCTGGGAGGCTCGGAATACCTGCACCTGGTGCACGGCTTGACGGGGGGAAGGCCGCCGGCGCTTGACCTCTCCCGGGAGAAGGTCGTGCAGACCACCTGCATCGAGGCCATACGGAGGGGGATAATACGCTCCGCGCACGACTGCTCCGAGGGCGGGGCGGCGGTGGCCCTGCTCGAATGTTGCTGCTACGGCGAGAGGGGAGCGGACCTGCGGGCGGAGAGCGACCTCCTCCCCCACGAATGGCTCTTCAGCGAGAGCCAGTCGCGCTTCGTGGTCACCGTGGCGGAGGAGGACCTGGGGTCACTGCGCAGGCTGGCTACGGTGCGCGGTGTGCCGTTGCAGGTGCTGGGGAGAACGGGAGGCCGGCGCCTGCGGATCAACGATTGGATTGACCTGGAAGTCGCGGAGATGCGCAGGGCGCGTGAGGAGGCGCTGGAGAGGATCCTTTCCGGCGGCGGCCATGAGGACTGAGGGCGGTTGAGCTTTTTGTACCGGGGATTACCAGGCGGAGGCGGTCTTGTGCGGAGGATGCGCACGAGCTACGTGAGGGGTGCGCGGCAGTGAGCTTCGAGATCAACGAATCTTGCGGGGTTTTCGCCATATACGCACGCGAGGACGACGTGGCCAAACTGACCTACTATGCCCTCTATGCCCTGCAGCACCGCGGGCAGGAGAGCGTGGGGATCGCCGTCGCAGACGGCCAGGAGTCCGTGATGCTCAAGGACATGGGCATGGTTTCCCAGGTGTTCAGCGAGCGGGACCTGCAGAGCCTGAAAGGCCACATGGCCCTGGGTCACGTGCGCTACTCCACCACTGGCTCCTCGTTCTGGGAGAACTCGCAGCCCATACAGGTTCCCCGCCGGGGCGGATCCGTTTACGTCGCCCACAACGGAAACCTGATAAACACCGACGAGCTGCGCGGACAACTGCAGGCGCAGGGGGTCAGGTTCCGCAGCACCTCCGATACCGAGGTCATCGCCGTGCTTCTCGCCCGCTCCGACGCCGACGACGTCGTTGAGGCGGCGAAGGAGGTCATGCCCATGCTGCAGGGGGCTTACAGCCTGGGCGTCATGACCGAGGAAAAGATCCTGGGGATAAGGGACCCCTACGGCATCCGGCCCCTGTGCGTGGGAAAGTACATGGACGGGTACGTCATCTCCAGCGAGAGCTGCGGCCTGGATATCATAGGAGCGGAGTACGTGCGAGAGATAGCGCCGGGGGAGATGGCGATTATCGCGGACGGGGAGCTCCGCTTCGAGAGGGTCATGGAAGCCCGCAAGCCTTCCCTGTGCATATTTGAGTTCATCTATTTCGCGCGCCCCGACTCGGTGATGTACGGGACCTATCTTTACCATGCCCGCAAGCACATGGGCATGAGCCTGGCAGACGAGGCGCCGGTGCAGGCGGACGTGGTCATGCCCATTCCGGACACGGGAGTGCCCGCCGCCATCGGGTATTCGCAGGCCTCGGGCATCCCCTTCGGGGAGGGCTTGATCAAGAACCGCTACGTGGGGCGCACCTTCATCCAGCCCACGCAGGCCATACGGCAGCTGGGCGTGCGCCTTAAGCTGAATCCCCTGGTGAGGGATATACGCGGGAAGCGGCTGGTGGTGGTGGACGATTCCATAGTGCGCGGCAACACCACCAAGGAAATCGTGAAGATGCTCCGCGACGCAGGGGCCAGCGAGGTGCATATGCGTATCAGCTCCCCTCCCGACCGCTTCCCCTGCTTCTACGGCATAGACACCGCCATCCGCCAGGAGCTGATCGCTTCATCCCGGAGCGTGGAGGAGATAAGGGAGTTTATCGGTGCGGACACCCTGCATTACCTGAGCATGGAAAATCTTGTCAGGGCAACGGGGAGGCCGCGGGAGGAGTTCTGCATGGCCTGCTTCGACGGCCGCTATCCCATCCCCGTCCCCGACGAGATGAAGATGGCCAAGTGCAGGCTGGAGGCCGTCTGACTTGTGACGGGGTAGCGAGCGGGGAGACGGCGACATCGATGCGTTGAACGGCGGGTGGAGGAAATTGCAGGAAGGGAAAGATAAAGGACGGCGGCCGCTGACCTACCACGAGGCCGGCGTCGACATCAAGGCGGGGAAGAAGGCGGTGGACCTCATGCGCGCCGAGGTTTCCACCACCATGAGGCCGGAGGTCCTCTCCGAGCTGGGCGGGTTCGGGGCCTTGTTCGCCGCCAGTTTCCGGGGAATGCGGGAGCCGGTGCTGGTGTCCTCGGTGGACGGCGTGGGGACAAAGGTAAAGGTGGCGCAGATGCTCAACCGCCACGACACCATCGGCCTGGACCTGGTGGCCATGTGCGTGGACGACGTGGTGGTCTGCGGGGCAGAGCCCCTTTTTCTCCTGGACTACCTGGTCATGGGGAAGGTGTATCCCGAAAAGGTGGCGGAGATCGTCTCGGGCATCGCCCGCGGCTGCCGCCGCGCCGGTTGCTCGCTTATCGGGGGCGAGACGGCGGAGCACCCCGGCGTGATGGAAGAGGGAGAGTACGACCTGGCCGGCTTCGTGGTGGGCGTGGTGGACAGGGAGAAGATCATCGACGGATCGCGCATCCAGCCGGGGGACGTCATCCTGGGCCTGCGCAGCACTGGGCTGCACGCCAACGGCTATTCCCTCGTCCGCAAGGTCTTCTTCGAGGTCAATGACTTTGATCCCGATGACCGGCTCAAGGGGCTATCGGGCACCCTGGGGGAAGAGCTCCTGACCCCCACGGAGATATACGCACCGGTCATTCTGAAGTTGCTGCGCGAGGTGGATGTGAAGGGGATGGCGCATATCACGGGAGGCGGCATCATAGAGAACGTTCCCCGCATGCTGCCTTCCCACGTGGACGCGATCATCGACCTGACCACCTGGCATCCCCAGAACATATTCCGTATCATCCAGAAAATGGGTGGCATAGAAGAGGTGGAGATGTTCCGCACCTTCAACATGGGGATAGGCATGGTGCTCGTCGTCGACCTGAACAGTTACCGCCAGGCCATCCACACCCTCGGCCTTGCGCACTGCCATGCGGTCAGGATAGGGGAGATCCGTGAGGGCACCGGCGGCATTTGCCTCACGTGTTAGGGAAGGCGCGTGCCCGTCGGGGGGACGGCGCGCGGTTTCCGGAAACCGGTGAAGGGACGTCAGGCAGACGGAGAACCGGCGGGAGGATCGGGAATGTCGAGCGGTAGGACCCCCGATGCGGGGATAGGGGCATGCGAGATACGCCGCCTGGGGGTGCTCATCTCGGGCAGCGGCACCAACCTGGAAAACATCGCCGTGAAGATCGAGGAAGGTTACCTGCGGGCGCGCATCGCGGTGGTGATCAGTGACCGCGAGGACGCTTACGGGCTGGTGCGAGCGAGGCGTCACGGGCTGCAGGCGGTGTTCCTGGATCCGGGGTCCTTTCCGGACCGGGTTTCCTTTGACCGCGAACTCATCCGCGTGCTGCAGGAGAACCGGGTGGACCTGGTGATCCTCGCCGGGTACATGCGCATGGTGAGCCCGGAGTTCGTGGAGGCTTTCCGGCATCGCATCATGAACATCCACCCCGCGCTGCTGCCCTCTTTTCCGGGGACTTCCGGTGTGGCCGACGCCTTGGCCTACGGTGTCAAGGTGACCGGGGTCACCGTGCATTTCGTGGACGAGGGCCTGGATACCGGCCCCGTCATCCTGCAGGACACCGTCCCCGTATTGCCAGGTGACGACGTGGAAAGCCTGCACGAGAGGATACACGGCGTGGAATACCGCCTCTACCCCGAGGCCATACGCCTCTTCTGCGAGGGCCGTTTGCGGGTGGAGGGGAGGCACGTGCGTATTCTGGGCGAGGGCGGAGAGGAAAGCATCGGCCTGGCCTGAACCGGCGCCGCCTGCACGGCGGCTTACGCGCGTCATAAGGTGGCGAGCGACTTTCGGAGAGGATAGGAGGAGGGGAAAGGCATGTCGGGCATTCGGAGGGCGCTCTTGAGCGTCTCCAATAAGGCGGGCATCGTGGGCCTCGCCAGGGAATTGCAGGACATGGGCGTGGAAATTATTTCCACAGGAGGCACGGAAGCCAAGCTGAGAGAGGAGGGCATCGGAGTCACCCCCATCAGCAGCGTCACCGGGTTTCCCGAGATGCTCGGGGGAAGGGTGAAGACCCTGCACCCCCACATCCACGCCGCCCTGCTGGCGAGGAGGGACGATCCGCAACACATGCGGGAGATGGAGGAGATGGGCATCGGGCTCATCGACCTTGTGGTGGTGAACCTCTATCCATTCGCGGAAACCGTCGCCCGCCCGGAAACCACCCTGGAGGAGGCGGTGGAGCAGATCGACATAGGGGGAGTGACCCTTATCCGCGCCGCGGCCAAGAATTTCGCCAACGTGGCGGTGGTCACCAATCCCAAGAGGTATTCCGCGCTCCTCCTGGAGATGCGGCGAAACGGAGGCGACGTCTCCCTCGAGACCCGGCGGGCCCTGGCGGCGGAAGCTTTCCGGCACACGGCAAACTACGATGCCGCCATCTACGCCTACCTCTCGCGCGCCTTCGAGGAGTTCCCGGATACCCTGAACATGGTGTTCAAGAAGAAGGCCGACCTGCGCTACGGCGAGAACCCGCACCAGAAGGCCGCCCTCTACCAGGAGATCGGCGCCCCTTCCACCTCCCTGGTCTTCGCCGAGCAACTGCACGGGAGGGAGCTTTCGTTCAACAACGTGCTGGACCTGGACGCAGCATGGGCGCTGGTCAAGGAGTTCGAGCTCCCGGCTGCGGTGATCATCAAGCACAACAACCCCTGCGGGGTAGCCCTCGCCGACAAGCTGGCCGCCGCCTACCAGCGGGCTTACCGTTGCGACCCCGTGAGCGCTTTCGGGAGCGTTATCGCCTTCAACCGCCCCGTGGACGAGGAAACGGCCATGCAGGTCAACGAGACCTTCGTGGAGGCGGTGATAGCCCCCGCCTTCCCGGAATCATCGCGGCGCATCCTGGAGGGCAAGGAGGATATCCGCCTCCTGCAACTGCCCCTGGAAAGGGAGACCTATTCCTTCCTCAAGGACGTGAAGCGGGTCGAGGGCGGGCTCCTGGTGCAGGATTACGACCGCGGCGAGGAGGTCTGGCAGGAGATGCTCTGCGTGGGTGACCGCATGCCGGACGATGGCCAGTGGGAGGAGCTCATGTTCGCTTGGAAGGTGACCAAGCACGTGCGCTCCAACGCCATCGTCATCACCAAGGAGCGCACCACGGTGGGCATCGGTACTGGCCAGATGAGCAGGGTGGACGCCACCAAGGTGGCCTTGATGAAGGCGGGGGATAAGGCGAAGGGCGCCGTGCTGGCATCGGACGCCTTCTTCCCCTTCCCGGATTCTATCGTCCTGGCCGCTGAGGCCGGGGTGGAGGCCTTCATCCAGCCGGGAGGGTCGATGCGGGACGAGGAGATATTCGCGGAGGTGAAAAAGCGGGGCCTGGTCATGGTGCTTACCGGGAGGCGGCACTTCCGTCATTGAGCCCGTGGCGCGCGGCACCGCCCGCCGGGGCCTCCGCGACGGGCTGCGCGGGCCGTGCTTACCGGCTTCCCCGGATGGGGGTATGATTGGTATATGAACAAGTTCTACCTGGCGATGAGAATCTTGGTGTTGCTCGCCCTGCTCTTCCTCCTGGCGGCGGTCTTCTGGGGCATCGCCAATCGCGAGAAGACCGTGGCGCACGACGGGGCCGAAGTCGCCGATGAATATAGGAGGACGAAGCCCGCGGCATACACCTCCATCCTCCTCATCGCCTTTGTGGTGCTCGGGATCTTCATCGTACTGGGGTCCATCGTTTTCGAGTATCACCGTTCGCGTTCCTTCGAGACCTCGCCACTGGACAAGGAGGAGGGAGACCGGTCGCGCAAGTGGACGTAGTCCTGGTGCCGGTGGAGAAAGCAGGCGCGGGCGATTTCTCTTGCGGAGGAGCATCAAGCGGCGGGGGCGTATCGGGGAGGCGCCGTCCAGCGGCCAGCAACCAGGTTTCCCCGTGATGCCGTGCAACGCGCCTGCCGTGTCGGCGGCTTCAGGTTCAAGCGCGGATCGTGCGACAGGGAGGAAAGACATGCAAAAGGTGACCATTCCCGACCTCCTGTGGTACCTCAACCAGCCGGTGGAGATCTCTTTCCCCGACCGTTGGGCGGTGGAGGTCTTGGAGCCCCCGGGTTTCAAGAAACAGGCGATCGGCGGGGAGAGGATGGAGGAAGCCTTCCGGAACCCCATCGGCTGTCCCCCTCTCGAGGAACTGGCGAAGGACGCGGACGAGGTGGCCATCGTCTTCGACGACATCACCAGGCCCACCCCCGTCAAGGAGGTGCTTCCCTTCGTCCTGGAGCCGTTGAGCAAGGCGGGCATACCACGCGCCAATATCCGCTTCATCCCCGCACTGGGCATGCACGGGGCCATGAACAACATCGATTTCCGCAAGAAGCTGGGGGCGGAGGTGGTGGAAAACTACGCCATTTACAACCATAACCCCTATGAAAACTGCGTCGACCTCGGCGAGAGCCCTACCGGCATACCCGTCCACATCAACCGGGAGTTCATGTCATGCGACCTGCGCATCGGCATCGGGTGCATCACCCCGCACGTGCACGTGGGTTTCGGTGGAGGCGGCAAGATAGTCCTCCCCGGCATCTGCGGGGTCGACACCATCAAGGCCTTCCACCGCGACGTGGCCCTGAGGGGGCCGGAGACCATGGGCCTGGGCAAGGTGGAGGGGAACGTGATGTACGAGGAGATCAAGCACGTGACGAGGATGTCCGGCCTGCAGGTCAAGGTGGATGCCATCATCAACGGGAGGGGGGAGATCAGCGGTCTTTTCGTGGGCGATCCCATCGCCGCATATGCCGCGGGGGTGGAGGTGGCCAGGGAGCATTACGGCACGGATCCCAGCCCCGGCAAGGACATCGTGGTCACCAACGCCTACGGGAAGTACAACGAGATGGCCATCTGCATGCTCATGTCCCTGATGACCGTGAACCTGTCGCGGGGAGTCATAGTCCTGGTGGTGAACGCCCCCGAGGGTCAGGTGTGCCATTACCTCATCCGCAGCTTCGGGAAGGAGTATGGCGGAGAGTTCTACATGCGCATGGGGCCTCCGCCGCCGGGGCTCAAGGTCATAGTCTGCTCGCGCTATCCAGACCGGACCATGTGCGACCTCTTCGCTCCCGTGGACGCGGTCACCGTGACCCGCGATTGGGGTGAGACCCTTGCCGTTTTGGAAAGGGAGTTCCCCTGCGAAGCGTCGGTGGCGGTCATCCCCGACGGAACCATGCAGTATTTCAAGTGACCCGCGGTCGTGCCGCGTATCCTGGCCGCATCCCGCAGGCGGGCGTTGGCGGTAGGCACGCGCCGCCGCGGGGAAGAATAGGGCTGAGGCGGAGGAGAAGACGGGAATAGAGGGAGAAAGCGAGAGATGGAAAAGGAACTGATGGTGAAGATAGTGGAGGAGGCATGCCCCTTCGCGCAGCGCATGCGCCTGCGCCTGCGTGAGCTGGACGGAGAGGGAGGGAAGGTCACCCTGGCGATGGAGGAAGACCCTTCCAACCTCAACGCTTTCGGGCTGGTGCACGCCGGGGCCATCTGCGGGCTGGCGGAAACCGCGGGCGGCATGGCCCTCATGCATCACCTGGATCCCCGCGAGATCCTGGTCTTGAACACCGTCTTCAACATCCGCTATGTCCACCCGCCGCGGGGCGAGCTGACCTGCACCGCGTGCGTGGTCGAGGAGGAGGCCCGCGCCCTCGAGGAGGAGTTCAGGCGGGAGCGGAGGGCGGACAAGGCCATGGACCTCAAGGTCTTCGACGCGAACGGCACCCTGGTAGCCCAGGCGCAGGCCACCTTCCGGCTCGTACCCACCCCGTCGGAGTACAGCAAGCACTTCGCCGGTTGACCCCCTCCCCGTGGCCGGGATCACGTGCGTTGCAAGGAACGCTTGAGCTCCGCGGCCAGTTCCGCGGCAGCCGGTGCGGGGTCCAGTCCGGCCGCGATGGCGTCCAGGGCCGACTTCACCAGGGCGCTTCCCACCACCACCCCGTCCGCCATGCCGGCCACCTCGCGGCACTGCTCCGGGTTGGACACCCCGAGACCCGCCGCCAGGGGCACGGAACAGCAGGAGCGCACCCGCTTCAGGAATGGCGCAAGGTCACGCGAGAGGCTGTCCCGCAGGCCCGTGGTCCCCTTTACCGCGAAGCAATAGAGGAAGCCACCGGTCATTTCTCCCAGGTAACGGAGGCGCTCCGGCGGGGTGGTCATGGAGGCGAAGAGCACGGTATGCAACCCGTGCTGGCTTGCCACTTCTTTCCAGTCGCCCATCTCCTCGGGCGGCAGGTCGGGGATGAGCACCCCGTCGATCCCGGCCGCGGCGGCGGCTGCGGCGAAGGGAGCGTGTCCCAGGCGGTGCACGGGGTTGTAGTAGGTCATGAGCAAGAGGGGTTTGTCCGAGAGTTCCCTCAACCGCTGCGCCAGCGGGAAGACGTCCCTGGGCCGGAAACCCGCCCGCAGAGCCCTGAGGGAAGATTCCTGGATCACGGGCCCGTCCAGGACCGGGTCGGAGAAGGGAATGCCCAGCTCCAGAGCGTCGCAGTGGGCGAGCAGGCCTTGCGCCAGGCGGAGGGAGGACTCCCCGTCCGGGAAGCCGGCGGTGGTGAAGCCGATGAGGACGGCCTTGCCGTCGCTTCCCCGGAACATCTCGTCGATACGGTTCATGGCCTCAACCCCTCGTCATGTACGGCGCTCCCGCCCCGCTTCGCCGCCATAAGGGTGGAGACGTCCTTGTCCCCTCGCCCGGAGAGGCAGACCACGAGGGAGGATCCCGGTCCCATCTCCCGCGCCAGGGATGCCGCGAGCGCCACGGCGTGGGCGCTCTCAAGTGCCGGCAGGATGCCCTCGGTGCGGCAGAGGAGATCCACCGCCGCAAGGGCTTCGCCGTCGCTAACCCTTGTGTATTGCACGCGTCCGCGTTCCTTAAGATAGGCATGTTCCGGGCCGACTCCGGGGTAATCCAGGCCCGCGGAGATGGAATGCGTCTCCAGTACCTGCCCGTCCTCGTCCTGGAGGAGGAAGGAGCGGGCGCCGTGCAGCACGCCCACCGACCCCAGGCACAGCGTGCTGCCGTGTTCGCCCGGGCCCTCGCCGGTGCCCCCCGCCTCCACGCCGACCATGCGCACCGTGGTGTCCAGAAAGGGGTGAAAAAGGCCGATGGAGTTGCTGCCGCCGCCCACGCAGGCCACCAGGCAGTCGGGAAGGCGCCCCGTGCGTCGCAGGTGCTGCTCGCGCGCCTCCCGTCCGATGACCGATTGCAGGTCCCTTACCAGGGAGGGGAAGGGATGGGGTCCTACCACCGAACCCAGGCAGTAATGCGTGTAGTCGGCGGTGGCCACCCAGTCACGCAAGGCCTCGTTCACGGCGTCCTTCAGGGTCCGCGAGCCGCTGCGCACGGGGACCACGCGTGCGCCGAGCAGTTCCATGCGAAACACGTTCAGGGCCTGCCTCTCCATGTCGACCTCTCCCATGTACACCTCGCATTCCAATCCCAGCAGGGCGGCGGCGGTCGCGGTGGCGACCCCGTGTTGCCCGGCGCCGGTTTCCGCGATGACCCTACGCTTGCCCATGCGCCGGGCAAGCAGGCATTGCCCGAGGGTGTTGTTTATCTTGTGGGAACCCGTGTGGCAGAGATCCTCTCGCTTGAGGAAGACGGTGGCTCCTCCCAGCTCCCGGGACAGGCGGCGCGCCTCATAGAGCGCGGTGGGTCTGCCGGCGTAATCATGCAGGTAGTTCTCCAGTTCCTCCTGGAAGGAGGCGTCTTCCCGCGCTTCGAGGTAGGCTTGCTCCAGCTCCAGCAGCGGGGCGACCAGGGTTTCGGGCACGAAGCGCCCGCCGAAATTTCCGAAGCTGCCGCGCCTTTGCGGCACGTGCTCTCCCTCCGCTCTTTCTCTTTCTCCTGAAACCGCCATCGGGACCTTCCTTTCTTTCCCTTGCGGCCTTTTCCTACCGTGTATGCCTTGCTATGTCATGAGCTCATCCGCGCTGTTTCGGCCCCCGCGCATATCCCGTGATCTGAACGCGTCCAGCGCGGCCCGGGCAAATTCCTCGAGAAGGGGAGCATCCTTTATGCCGGGGGCGATCTCGACGCCCGTGGAGACGTCCACCCCGAAGGGCGCCACGGCGGCGATGGCGGAACCCACGTTGCGCGGGTTCAGGCCGCCCGCCAGGATGATCCTGGCCTTCCCGGCAGCGAAGGCCGCGAGCTCCCAGTTCCCGGTAAGACCCGTTCCTCCAGCCTTCCGTTCATGCCAGGTGTCGATGAGCACGGCGAAGGCGCCCTTCCATTCCGAGATTATTTCCAGGTCGTCCGGGCAACGCGGCCGCAGGCAGGGTATGGCGCGTTCGCCGAGACGGCGGATGTGCTCTACCGGGAAGGCGCCGTGCAACTGCACCAGGTCCAGGGAGCAGAAACGGAGGAGGTGCTTTATTTCGCTCTCCCCCTCGTCGGTGAAGACCCCCACGCGGAGGGCGGATGAGGGGAGGCGCGCGCATATCTTCCTCGCAAGGTCCGGGTTCACCCGGCGCGGGCTTTCCGTGAAGACGAGGCCCACGGCGGAGAAGCCGGCGGCGCAGGCCGCGAGGCCGTCCCTCAGGCTGGTTATCCCACAGGCCTTAATGTAGGGCACCGGCGTCACCCCTCAGGCGCATCAGTTCTCCCGCCGGATCGACGCTCGCGCACAGAGCCTCGCCCACCAGGAAGGCGCCCACCCCCGCCTCCCGCGCCCTTGCTATATCCTCCGGCAGCGCGTAGCCGCTCTCGGACACCAGGGTGATGCCCGGGGGAACGAGGGGCGCCAGGCGCAAGGTGGTTTCCAGGTCGGTTTTCAGGGTATGCAGGTCGCGGTTGTTAATGCCCACGATCTTGGCCCCCGCCTCGGCCGCTCGCGCCAATTCCCGCTCGTCGTGCACTTCCACCAGGCACTCCAGGCACAGTTCCCCCGCCCGTTCCATGAGCCGGGAAAGCGTTTCGTCATCGAGCATGGCGGCTATCAGGAGCACCGCGGAAGCACCGCATGCCCGGGCTTCCAGGAGCTGGTATTCCTCGACGATGAAGTCCTTGCGCAGCAGGGGAAGGCGGGTGAGCGACGAGGCCGCCTTCAGATCGGCAAGGCTACCGTTGAAGAAGGACGGCTCGGTGAGCACGGAAACCGCCACGGCCCCCCCTTTTTCGTAGGCCGACAGGATGGCGGGGACATCGAGGTGAGGGTTGATCTCGCCCCGCGAGGGAGAGCGGCGTTTTATCTCCGCTATGATCCCGGGCTCAACGCCGCGGGTCGCGGCGATGGCCCGCTGCAGCGAGGGAGGGCGCGGGAGGCGCCGGCAGGCCTCCATCAACTCGCTATCCGGGAGCGTTTCCCTGCTGCGCCGCGCCCTCTCGCGGCTCAGCTCGCCCATGCGGTCCAGGAACACCTCACCCTCCTTTTCTGGAAAAAGAAACCATGTCTTCCAGCTTGCGGAGCGCCTCTCCCGTGTCGATGGAATTCTCCGCCGCCGCCAGTCCCTCCTCGAGACCCGGGGCCGCGCCGCAGAGCACCAGGGCGGCCGCCGCGTTGAGGACCGCGATATCCCTGCGCGGCCCGCGCTTGCCCGCCAGGACTTCGTCCCTGATGATGCTCGCGTTGAAGGACGCGTCGCCGCCCAGCAAGGCCGCCTTGTCCGCCGGAGGCAGGCCCAGTTGGCGCGGGTCCAGCAAACCCTCCTTCAAGCCGCCGTTCTCGACTTCCCAGAAGAGGGTGGGCGCGCAGGTGCTTATCTCGTCGAGGCCGTCTTCCCCGTGCACCACCATGGCGCGCTGCACTCCCATCTCCGCCATGGCCCGCGCCAGGAGCGGAGCCTTGTCCTTCCTTGCCACGCCCAGTAGCTGCACCCTGGCCCCGGCGGGGTTGGCCAGCGGCCCCAGGAGGTTGAAGGCGGTGGGGATGCCCATTTCCCTGCGCGCCCGCATCACGTGGCGCATGGCGGGGTGGAATTTCGGCGCGAAGAGGAACCCGATGCCCACCTCCTCGATGCACTCGCGGACCATCTCCGGTTCCATGTCTATGTTGACCCCCAGCGCCTCCAGCACGTCCGCGCTGCCGCACCGCGAGCTGACGCCGCGGTTGCCGTGCTTGGCGACGGGTATCCCCGCGCCGGCCACGATGAAGGCCGCCGCGGTGGAGACATTGAAGGTCCCCTGACCGTCTCCACCGGTTCCGCAGGTGTCGACAAGGGGGCTCACCGAGGGCTGGATGTTCACCGCCGATGCGCGCATCCCCTCGGCGAAGCCGGCGATCTCGTCGGCGGTCTCGCCCCGCATTTTGAGGGCGGTTAGCAGGGAGGCGATCTGGGCGTCGCTGGCTTCTCCGCGCATGATGCACAGCATGAGCTCGCGCGCTTCCTCGCGGTTGAGCCTTTCCCCCTCGGTGATCATGGCAATGGCTTGCGAGATCATCTTTTCACCTCCATGAGCAGGAAGTTTCTCAGAAGGTCCATCCCGTATTCGGTGAGGAAGGACTCGGGATGAAACTGCACGCCCTCCACCGGCAGGCGGCGGTGGCGCACCCCCATGATCAGCCCGTCCTCGCTGCGGGCGCTCACCTCGAGCTGCGGCGGAAGGTCGTCTTCGAGCAGCAGGGAGTGGTAGCGCGTGGCCGTGAAGGGGTTTTCAAGCCCCCGGTAGATGGTGCGTCCGTCGTGCTGGATGGAGGAGGTCTTGCCGTGTACCGGCCGCGGGGCTCGCACCACCTTCCCCCCGTAACAGTGCCCGATTATCTGGTGGCCCAGGCAGACACCCAGGATAGGCACCTTGCCGGCGAACGTCCCTACAG
>CAKZMC010000177.1 GCA_937128055.1 uncultured Actinomycetes bacterium
TCGAGGAAGCCCTTCATCTGCTCGTATCCGCCGTCTCTCATGAGTATCACCCTCCTGCTTATACCGTAGCGGGAGGGTATGACAATATATTGTGGCTTCCTGAGAAGATGTCATAATCGTTTATAAAAATATAAAAAGCGGTTCTGGGAACGGTTGTGTTGGACGGCACGCGGCAGACCTTTAAGGCCTGTTCGCGCCGGGAGGAAAGGGGGATGGAAATGGCAGGCATCGGTATCGTCACCGACTCCACCGCATACCTCGAGAAGGATTACATCAGGGAGCATGATATCAGGGTCGTGCCCCTCAAGGTGATCATGGAAGAAGCCTCCTACCGGGAGGGCGTGGACATCACCCACGACGAGTTCTACCGGCGCCTGCGCGAGCCGGGGGTCTTCCCCACCACCTCCCAGCCATCCGCCGGCGAGTTCCTGGAGGCATACCGCGAGATGGCCCAGAAGTACGACTCCCTGATCAGCATCCACATCTCTGCGGGGATCAGCGGCACCTGCGAGTCGGCGCGTTCCGCGGCGATGGACATGGGTGATTTTCCCATCAGGATCATCGATTCCCGCTTTACCAGCATACAGATGGGCATGTTCATCGACGAACTCGTCGAGGGAAGGGCGGAGGGCAAGAGCCTGGAAGAGCTGGTGGCGATGGTCGAAGAGAAGATCTCGCACAGCACCCTCCTGTTCATGGTGGCAACCCTGGAATACCTCCACCGGGGGGGGAGGATAGGCGGGGCGCAGGCCTTCATGGGTTCCATGCTGCGCATCAAGCCCATCCTCTACATAGACGGCACCATAGACGCCCTGGAGAAGGTGAGGGGGGCGAACAAGGCCCTGGACCGCCTGGTGGAGGTCGCGGCGGAGAAGGCGGGCGGGCGCAGGGTGAAGGTCGGCTTGACCCATGTCCAGGACGAGGAACGCATGTTCGAACTCATGGAAAAGGTCAAGGCGGCCCTTGACTGCGATCCCGAGGAGATACGCTGGAACGAGACGGGTCCGGTTATCGGCTCCCACGTGGGGCCGGGGACGGTGGGCGTAGGCTTCTACTATTGAAACCCTTCGCGGCATGGACGCGGCTGGCGCAGCTGGCGTCCCGCGTCAACATCCGGGGTCAGGCCTCAAATGTTGCCTTTTGAGGCCTGACCCCGTTCTTACTTGCCTATTTATAATAAGGTGACGCAGAGTAAGCGGACCTGGCCGGAAGGTGAAAAGGCGAGGCGTAGAGAAAAATAGGCAAAGTTACGTGATGGCCACGAGATAAGGAGACCGGACGCATATGTACCTGAAATCCTTGAGCGCGCGCGGCTTCAAGTCCTTCGCCGATCGGGTAACCCTCGAGTTCGAGCCCGGCATCTCGGTGATCGTGGGCCCCAATGGCAGCGGCAAGAGCAACATCGCGGACGCGGTGCTCTGGGTGCTGGGGGAACAGAGCCCACGCAACCTGAGGGGAAGCAGGATGGAAGACGTCATCTTCTCCGGCAGCGCCACCCGCCAACCCCTGAACATGGCGGAGGTTTCGCTGGCCCTCGACAACAGCAGAGGCGGCATAGCGATTGACTTCCCCGAGGTGGTGGTCACCCGCCGCATCTTGCGCAGCGGAGAGAGCGAGTACCTTCTCAACAACGCCCCCTGCCGCCTGGTGGACATACAGGAGATCCTCTCCGACTTGGGGGTGGGGAGGGAACTGACGGCGGTGGTGGGGCAGAACAGGCTGGAGAGCATCCTGCGCAGCGGCGCCGAGGAACGCAGGGTCTTTATAGAGGAGGCCGCCGGCCTGCGCAAGCACCGGCGAAGGAAGGAGAAAGCCCTGCGCAAGATGGAAGCCATGGAGCGCAACCTGGTCCGCGTGAAGGACATCATCTCCGAGGTGAACAAGCAGTTGCGCCCGCTCGAGAGGCAAGCCCAGCAAGCGCAAGAATGCAACGAGCTCACCTCCGAGATCAGGGACCTTTCCATACGCCTGCTGGTGGCCGAGATGCAGGAGCTGAGGAGAGAGTGGGAGGACCGCCTACAGGAGGAAGGGGGGCTGCAGGAAAGGCTGGACGCGACAACCGCGGAGGTGAGAGGCAACAAGGAGAGACAGGCCGGCTTGGAGCTGGAGATAAAGGGGCTGCGCGCATCGCTGGAGGCCTGCCGCGACAGGGACATGAGGCTGCTGGCGCTGAGAGAGAGATTGCGCGCCTGCGAGCACCTGGGCCGCGAGAGACTCAGGCTTTACGGCGCCCTGTCGGGAGAGGGAGGCGGGGGGGAGAGGTGGAGGTCGCGCAGGGAAGAGGCCGAGGAGAAGAGGGTTGCCCTGGAAGGCGAGCTGGCGGGCACGCTGGAAGAAATAAACAGCCTGGAGGAAGAGGCGGGTTCTTTGCGCGAGGATCTCCGCCGCATGAAGGAAGAGCTGGTTTGTGCCCGGGAGGCCAGGGAGGCGCTGCGCCGTTCCCTGCAGGAGTCGAAGGAGCACCTCAAGGAGATAGCGGGAAGGGCGGCGAAAGAGAGAGAGCTCGCCGCGGCGCTCGCGGAGGAGGCGGGAAAAGCCGACTCGGAGCTGGAGAGCCTGGAAGCTGAGCGAGAGGACCTCGAGGAGGAGATAGGCCGCAAGGAGGCGGAGCTAAAGGAGGGGAGAAAGCGGCTGCGGGAGTTGGAGGAGAGGATGGCCGCGGCCCGCGAGGACATCGCCCGCCGCGAGGAGGAGCTGGCGGCGCTCTCGCGCCGGCAGAGGGAGTCCTTTCAGAAGGAAGCCCTGGTGACGGCGAGGCTACGCGCGCTGCAAGAGGTTTTCGACTCCCATATCGATTACTCAGCCACCGCCGTGCGTATACTGGAAAGAAGCGGCGCCGGGAGCGGCGTGAGAGGGCTGCTCCTGCACGAGGTCAGGATCGAGGAGAGGTGGGAGAAGGCGCTGGAATCTTACCTGGGGCCATGGCTCTTCTCACTCGTCGTGGAGAAGCTCTCCGATGCCCTGGTGGCGGTGCGCGCCCTTAAAGAGGAAGAGGGAGGATTTGCGATCTTCCTACCCCTGGGTGAGCTGGAAGATGTTTCCATGAAGAAAAAGGCGGCGGCGGTCAAGGCGGCGGGAGGCGTCTCCGCCCTCACGGCGGTGCATTGTTCCCCGGAGATACGGCCCGCCCTCGTGTCCCTGCTGGGAGACGTGGTGCTCTGCGGCGACCTCGCGGAGGCGGAGAGCAGGGCCGCGGTCCACCCCGAGCTCACTTTCGTCACCGCGGATGGCGACGTCGTCGCCCCGCGGCGCGCGGTGAAGGGAGGGGCGCGGCGCCGCAGCCCCTTCCATGTCGTGGCCAGGCGCCGTGAGATGGATGAGCTGAGGGAGAAGGCCGCTCTGTGCGGGCGGGAAGCCGCCGAACTGGAGGTGATGCACGACAGCCTGTCCGCCTCCGTCTCGGGCTTGCGCGGCGACCTGGAAGGCATGGCCGAGGATAGGCGCAGGTTGGAGGGGGAGATCAGGGAGGGGGAAACGGTCCGGCAGGCCCTGTCGCAACGGCGCGATAAGAACGAGGAGGCCGCCGGGCGCGTGAGGGAAAAGGCGGAGGCCATGCGCAGGAGGCTGGCCGGGCTGGAGGAGAGCATACGGGGACTGTCGGAGGAAGAGGAGAAGTTGCGGGAAGCCCTGCGGGGTGCGGAGGCGCCGCTCAGGGAGGCGGAATCCAGGGTGGAGGAGCTGCGTGCCCGGGAGAGGCGCTTGGCGGAGCGCCTGCAGGAACTGCAGGCGCGCGAGGCTTCCCTGCGCGAGCGCCGCTATCACCTCGAGCAGAGGATCGCCGAGCAAAGGGAGGAGGAGGGCAGGGCCTCTGCCCCTGCTCGCGGGGAGATCGCGTCCATGGTATCCGCCCAGGAGAGGCTGCTCGACATCATCGCCGCCCTTTGCGAGGCACACGGCAGGCTGGAGGGGCGGTTGCGGGAGCAAGAGGAGACGACACGGACGAAGCTGGCGGAAGCGGAGGCGGAGCTCGAGGCCCTCAGGGAGCGGCTGGAGGAGCTGGAGGAGAGCGAGGCCGAGCTGCGCGAGATGGTCCACCACGGCGACCTGGCATCAACGCAGCTGAAGATGCGGGTGGATATGCTGGTCCAGAGGTTGCTGGAAGAGTTCAAGCTTCCCCTGGAGACGGCGGTGACCGAATACCTGCCGACGGCGGGTATGGATGAGATGCGAGCGAGGCTGGAGAGGCTGGAGCGGCGGCGGGAGGCGCTGGGACAGGTGAATCCGAGGGCGGTGGAGGAATACCAGGCGCTGAAGGAGCGGCACGCTTTCCTCATGGAACAGGTGGAGGACCTGCGCGAGAGCAAGGCCTCGCTCCTCAAGGTCGTGCGGGCCATAGACAGGGAGATCATCCGCATCTTCAAGGAGACCTTCGAGGAGGTGAACGTACATTTCCAGGAGCTCTTCGAGAGGCTCTTCCCGCAGGGAAGGGCGGAGCTGAGCCTCTCAGACCCCACCGACCTCCTCAACACGGGGGTGGAGATCGAGGCCCAGCCGCGCGGCAAGCGGCTGAGGAAACTCACCCTTCTCTCGGGAGGAGAGACCGCCCTCATTTCGCTGGCCTTCCTCTTCGCCATATTCAAGACACGGCCCAGCCCCTTCTATTTCCTTGACGAGGTGGAGGCGGCCCTGGACGACGTCAACCTGCACCGTTTCCTGAACATGTTGAGGGAGTTCAAGGGCGACTCCCAGCTCGTCGTCATCACCCACCAGAAGCGGACCATGGAGATCGCGGACATCATCTACGGAGTTTCCATGCAGGCCTCGGGCATCTCCCGCGTGGTGAGCCAGAAACTAAGCGACTCGGAGCGCCTGGAGCGCACCGGCATCGCCTGACAACCCGGCGAACCTCCGCGGCCCACCCAAACGATCAACAGGCGGGAAGGCGCTTTTCCCCGACGGCGGGGACGGCAGGTGCGCCGTGGCGCTATGATAGTTCGTGAAGGCGGTGAATGTGGACGGGAGATAAGAGGCTTGCGAGGACATGACCCATGAGCGAGGAAAAGAAGCGAGACAAGGAGAGGCGGGAGGGCGAGAAGGAGGAGCAGAAGAGGCGCCGGAAGGAGGAGAAGGCGCGCCTGAGGGCGGAGAAGACGGAGCTCCGGGAGGCGAGAAAGAGGGAGAAGCGGGAGGCCCTGCAGGAGCTACGGGAACTCCCCATGGTGGAGATGGGGACGGGGGAGGAACTCCGCTGCGGTCCCGTATCCCTGCACCCGGAGGAGGATTACGCCGGGGTCGCGGCGGAAGAGGAAACCCCTGCCGCCGGCCCGGTTCGGGGGCCGCGGCCCATGACGGGACACGGAAGGGAGGGAGAGGAAAGGGCCGTTGGGGAGACGGTGTGCGAGGAGAAGGGGGCCGGGGAGGGCTTCGCCGAGGAAAAGGAGAGATGGTTTTCACGCCTGCGCCGGGGCCTCTCCCGCAGCCGCACCGGCCTGGTCACGCCGCTGGCCAGGGCGATGGCGGCCCGCCGCTTCGACGAGGCCTTCTGGGAGGAGGTGGAGGACATCCTGGTGGGGGCGGACGTGGGCATGGAGATGACGTTGCGCCTCGTGGAGCGGGTGAAGGAGGCGGTGGCCAGGGAGAAGATGAGGGAGCCGGAGGAGCTCATGGCCGCCTTCCGCATGGCGGTGGCCGAGACCCTGGACAGCGGGGACCGCGCGCTCCGCTACGCCGACTCCGGCCCCAGCGTCTTCATGGTGGTGGGGGTGAACGGCACCGGAAAGACCACCACCATCGCCAAGCTGGCGCACCTCCTTCGCGGCGAGGGAAAACGGGTGCTGCTGGCGGCGGGAGACACCTTCCGCGCGGCGGGCATCGAGCAGCTGGAGACCTGGGGAGAACGGGTGGGCGTGCACACGGTAAAGCACCGGCAGGGGTCGGATGCCGCCGCGGTGGTGCACGACGCCGTAGAGTCGGCGCTGGCGCGGGGAATCGACGTGGTCATCGCCGACACCGCCGGGAGGTTGCACACCAAGACCAACCTCATGGAGGAGCTCAAGAAGATCAAGCGCGTGGCGGAGCGCAACGCCCCGGTGACCGAGACGCTGCTGGTCATCGATGCCACCACCGGGCAGAACGGCCTCATCCAGGCGCGGCAGTTCAAGGAGGCGGTGGAGGTGACGGGGGTGGTGCTCACCAAGCTGGACGGGACCGCCAAGGGAGGCATAGTGGTGGCCATCGCTCACGAGCTCGGCATCCCCATCAAGTTCATCGGCGTGGGCGAGAGGCTGGACGACCTCCACGCCTTCGACCCGGGTGAATTCGCCGCGGCCCTGTTCTCTTAGGGGACGCCTAACAGGTCAGCCCGGAGGGACTCACCCCGTAGGGTGAATTCGCCGCGGCCCTGTTCTCTTAGGGGACGGGCGCGGAAACGGGTGGCGGGGGCGGAGGAGACCGATCCCTGCCCCCCCGTGCCGGTGTGCCTGCGGCCCGGTTTTGACATCACCTGGCGTTTCGGATAGTTTTAATAATTTAGTGATTGGGCTACGTGTGGCCCTATCCGGCATCGAGGCCCATCCCGCGGCGTTGCGTGCGGCGGGGGCGGCGGAGGGAAGACGGATGTTCGACAACCTGAGCGACCGCCTGCAGGACATCTTCAAGCGCCTGCGGGGGCACGGCAAACTGAGCGAGAAGCATGTGGAGGAGGTGATGCGGGAAATCCGCCTCGCCCTCCTCGAGGCAGACGTGAACTTCAAGGTGGTCAAGGACTTCATCGGCCGGGTGAAGGAAAGAGCGGTGGGGCAGGAGGTGCTGCGCTCCCTCACCCCAGCCCAGCAGGTGATCAAGATAGTGGACGAGGAACTCACCGCCCTTTTGGGGAGCAGGAACGAGCGCATCAATTTCTCCGGCCGCCCTCCCACGGTGATCATGCTGGTGGGCCTGCAGGGTTCGGGCAAGACCACCGCCACCGCCAAGCTGGCCCATCACCTGCGCGGCCAGGGGCGCCACCCCCTCATGGTGGCCGCCGACATCTACCGCCCCGCGGCCATCGACCAGCTGGAAAAGCTGGGGCAGCAGGCGGGGATCGAGGTCCACGCGGAGCGCGGGCAGGACCCGGAGAGTATCGTCGGTCACGGCATCCGCAGGGCGGAGAAGGAGGGCCTGGACACGGTGATCGTGGATACCGCCGGGCGCCTTCATGTCGACGCGGAGATGATGCAGGAGCTGGTGCGCCTGAAGAAGAAGCACCCTCCCCACGAAACCCTCCTGGTGGTGGACGCCATGACCGGGCAGGACGCGGTGAACGTGGCGCAGGCCTTCGACGGAGAGGTGGGTTTCGACGGCGTCATCCTCACCAAGCTGGACGGCGACGCCAGGGGCGGGGCAGCGCTCTCCATCAAGTCGGTAACGGGGAAACCCGTCAAGTTCGCCAGCGTGGGTGAGAAGATCGGCGACCTGGAGCCCTTCTACCCGGACCGCATGTCCTCGCGCATCCTGGGCATGGGTGATATGCTCACCCTCATCGAGAAGGCCCAGGCGACCTACGACGAGGAGAAGGCCCAGGAGCTGGAGAGGAAGCTGCGCAAGCAGCAGTTCACCCTGGAGGACTTCCTGGATCAGATGAACCAGCTCAAGAAGATGGGTCCCCTGGACCAGATCCTGGGCATGATACCGGGCCTCTCGCCCGCTAAGCTCAGGGGCTTGCAGGTGGACGAGGGGCAGATCAGGAAAACGGAGGCCATCATCCAGTCCATGACCCCGGAGGAGAGGCGCAAACCGCAGATCATCGGGGCCAGCCGCAAGCAGCGCATTGCGCGAGGCAGCGGCACCAGCACCCAGGACGTGAACCGGCTGCTGCAGCAGTTCCAGCAGATGCAGAAGTTGATCAAGCAGTTCGGGAAGATGTCCCCTCGCAAGATGGGACAGATGTTCCCCTTCCAGTTGTAGCGGGTCCGCGCAAGGAGCGGGATGGAAAAGAGGAAAGGAGTGCATGTTCTTTGGTGAAGATCAGGCTGCGGAGGATGGGAGGGAAGAAGAAGCCCTATTACCGGGTGGTGGCGGCGGATGCCCGCAGCCCCCGGGACGGGAAATTCATCGAAACCCTGGGGCGTTACGACCCGCGCCTCGAGCCGTCCCTGATCGAGCTCGACGAGGAGAAGATCCTGGAATGGTTGCGCAAGGGAGCGCAGCCCACGGACCAGGTGCGCAGGCTCATGGAGATCAAGGGCGTCTGGCAGAGGTACCAGGAGGAAAAAAGTGGAAAGCAATGACGGAAACGACCGGGGGTTGGAGATGAAAGAATTGCTTGAGTACCTGGCGAAAGCCCTGGTGGATAACCCGGATGGCGTGGAGGTCACTTCCGTGGAGGGCGAGAGATCGGTCATCCTGCAACTGCGCGTCGACCCCTCCGACGTAGGCAAGGTTATCGGCAAGAACGGAAGGATAGCCCAGGCCATGCGCACCCTCATCAAGGCCTCGGCCACCAGGGAGGGGCGCAACGCCATCGTGGAGATCATCGACTGAAGGCCATGCCGCGGCATTCGGGGGAAGCCGACCTGGTGGTCGCCGGTAGGGTCCTCAAGCCCTACGGCGTGCTGGGTTGGGTGAAGGTGGAGGTGCTCTCCAGCAATCCCCGGCGCTTCGCCGCCGGCAACTCCTTTACCCTGGAGGGAGGGGAGGGCAGGCGGCTGGTCCTGCAGGAGGCACGCCAGGCCACGGGGGCCTTGCTGGTGAAGTTCAGGGACGTGGAGACGCGGGAGGACGCGAAAGGCCTGGCGGGTAAGCACCTCCTCATAACCCCGCAGCAGATGGGGGAGCCGCCGGAGGGTTCCTACTGGGAGCACGACCTGCTCGGGCTGCGCGTCTTCACCCCGGAAGGCCGCTGCCTTGGCGAGGTGGTGGAGGTGATGGAGACGGGCGCCAACGACGTCCTGGTGGTGAGAGGGGAGCGTGAGTACCTCATCCCCATGACCGGCGAGGTGGTGGTGGGCATATATCTCGAGGAGGGAAAAATTGCCATCAACCCGCTGCCCGGTTTGCTGGATTAGGGGACTCTTGGGCCCCGCCGCGCTCCGCGGGCGATGACGGCGTCCTTTCTTTGCGGAGGAAATCACCGTGCGCATCGATGTATTCACCATATTCCCGGCGATCTTCGACTCCCCCTTGCGGGAAGGGCTGCTGGGAAAGGCCGTCCGGAAAGGGATCGTCGAGGTGCGGGTGCATGACATCCGGGAGTACGCCCCGGGCAAGCACCGGCAGGTGGACGATGCGCCTTTCGGAGGTGGGGCGGGGATGGTCATGAAGCCGGAACCCCTCTTCAGCGCGGTGACCGGCGCCCTGGGTTACGGAATGGATGAGCTCGACAGGTTGCGGAGAGAGGTGTCGGTGATCATGCTCACTCCTCGCGGTGCCCGGTTGACCCAGTCCAAGGTGGCCGCGCTGGCCTCCCTCCCTCACCTCGCGCTCGTCTGCGGGCGCTATGAGGGGGTCGACGAAAGGGTTCTCGAGCATCTTTGCAGCGAGACCCTCTCCATCGGCGATTACGTTCTCTCCGGGGGAGAGTTCGCCGCCCTGGTGGTCATCGAGGCGGTGTCCCGGCTGCTGCCCGGAGTGCTGGGAAACGAGGCCTCGCTGCGGGAAGAGTCCTTCAGCGGCGGAACGCTGGAGTACCCTCAGTACACCCGCCCCGCCGACTTCCGCGGCTGGAAGGTTCCGGAAGTCCTCCTCTCCGGGGATCACGCCGCCGTCGAGAGGTGGCGGCGCGAGGCGGCCAGGGAGTGGACGAGGAAGGTGAGGCCCGACCTGCTGGGGGAAGAGGTGGAAGCGGGCGGGGAAGGAGGCGCGGAAGGCGGGGAGGAATGAAGAAGCCGGGGCGCGAGGAGGGGCACCGCCCCTCTGGCGGGAGCTGCCGGAGGGGTTCCTTTCCCGCATGGATGGGGTAAGATAGGCGGGATGCCCGCCGGCGCGCACTTGCCCCGTGGCGGCCCGATGGTTTGTAATAGAACGGAAAGGAGGAAGGAATGCAGAAGACGGATCTCGTGGAGAGCGAATACCTGCGAGATGACATACCGGATTTCCGGCCCGGGGACACGGTAAAGGTCCATGTCCGCGTGGTGGAGGGAAACCGCGAACGCATCCAGGTCTTCCAGGGCGTGGTCATCGCCCGCAAGGGCGGGGGCACGCGCGAGACCTTCACCGTGCGCAAGGTCTCCTTCGGGGTGGGGGTGGAGAGGACCTTCCCCCTGCACTCTCCCATCATCTCCGGGATTGAAGTGGTTTCCCAGGGGAGGGTGAGGCGAGCCAAGCTCTACTACCTGAGGGACCGCGTCGGCAAGGCGGCCAGGATCAAGGAAAAGCGCAGGATCTGAGGTTCGGACATGACGGGTTTCCACCCCGGCGGTTCCCGCGAGGGTCGTGAACGGGAGGAGAGCGCCGGCTCGCGTCCGGCCTCCGGCGAAGCAGGGGGGAGCAAGCCGGGTATCCCCTCGCGGTGGAGCAGGGAGCGGAGGAACCTGTTCGGGGCGGTCCTGGAAATCGCCGTACTGTTCATTACCGCCCTGGCGTTTACCATATTTTTACAGGCCTTTTTCATCAAGCCTTTCATCATTCCCTCGCCTTCCATGGAGCCCACGCTCCAGGAGGGAGACCGCGTGCTGGTGGACAGGATCACCTATCATTTCCGCAAGCCGCACCGGGGGGAGATAATCGTCTTCCGCTTCAACCCCAACGACGCGGCGAACGCGACGCAGGGCGGCAACCCGTTCACCCGCTCCCTTGACTTGCTGGCCGAGGTGCTCAACATCACGCACCAGGAAGCCATGCCCTTCATCAAGCGGGTGGTGGGCGTGGAAGGAGACGTCGTGGAGTTGCGCGAGGGGCAGCTTTACGTGAACCACGTGCCTTATCAGGTCGAATACGAGTACGTATCCGACGGGAGCAACGGCAGCTGGGAGGTCCCTGCCGGCACGGTGATGGTCATGGGTGACAACCGCCCCAACTCCAACGACAGCCGGAGATGGGGGTTCGTTCCCTACGGCGCCATCATCGGAAGGGCCATAGCCATCTGGTGGCCTCCCGGACGCTGGACGAGCCTCTGAGGTCTTGGGAGATGGACCCCGCCTCGGACGCCGCGGAGAAATGGGCACGCAGGCTCGGTTTCCGGAGGATCGCCGGCACCGACGAGGCGGGAAGGGGAGCCCTTGCCGGGCCGCTGGTGGCCGCCGCCGTGATGCTGCCCCCGGGGGAGCGGCAGGACGGCCTGGAGGGGCTGGCCGATTCCAAGTCCCTGACGCCGGGCAGGCGCCGGGAGCTCTTTTGCCGCATCACCGCGATCGCGGACTGCTGGTCCTATGCCTGTGTGTCCCCGTGGGATATCGACATGGCCGGGCTGCAGGCGGCGAACGCGGCAGCCATGCGCCTCGCGGTGCTCTCGCTCGCGCCTCCCCCGGACCTGGTGCTAGTGGACTATTACCACCTCGAGGGCCTGGATATACCGCAGTGGAGCCTGGTGCACGGGGACCGCGTTTCCCGCAGCGTGGCGGCCGCCTCCGTCCTCGCCAAGGTGATCCGGGACCACCTCATGCTCTCCTGGTGGGTGCGCTACCCGGAATACGGTTTCGAGAAACACAAGGGATACGGGACCTCTTTTCACAGGAAGGCCATAGCCGAGCACGGGCCGGCGCCGTGCCACCGCGGCTCCTTCCGCGGCGTCTTGCAGATGGACCTGGGGTTGTAGCCATGCGTTCGGCGCGCGTGCGGCGGCGTTGCGCGGCTTGGCCCGGCTTCCCGCGCGGGGGTCGGGGGGAGGAGACACGCGGGGTCGCGCATGGCAGCTAACCGGAACAGAAGCACCGGACAGGAAGGGGAGGAACTCGCGTCCCGCTACCTGAGGGGGCGCGGTTACCGCATCCTGGCGAGGAATTACCGTTCCCCCTTCGGGGAGCTGGACATCGTCGCCGGCAAGGCGGGGGAGCTGGTCTTCTGCGAGGTCAAGGCGAGGACCGTGGGCGACGCGGAGGAGGCCCTGTCTGCCGTGGACGCGAAAAGGCGCGAACGCATGGCGAGGGCGGCCTCCTATTACCTCGCCAGCGAGAAGCCGGAGGAATGCGGGTGCCGGTTCGACGTCATAGCCTTGCTGAAGAAGGGCGGGAAGTGGAAAATAGTCCATGTCAAGGACGCCTTCGCGCTGGAGGATCTTGACGGGGAGGGCCACGCTCTCCCGTGAAGGCGGAGAGCGCGGCGGAAGGTGGACGCCGTGCTCGTGCGCAGGCTCCGCGGGAGAGCGAGGGGCGTGCGCGGAAGAAGCGGTCTGCAGAGGCGAACGAGACCGGTAGGTGACCATGAAACCCTGCCCCTGGTGTGGAAGGAACAACCTGGACAGCGACGACTATTGCTTCAACTGCGAGCGGGATCTCCACGCCGTTCCCGGTCCCGAGGACGAGGTGTGGGTGGAGGAGGAGATGAGGCGCATACGCGTGCGCAGGCCCCCCTCGCTGCTGCGCATGATCCTCCTCTCCCTGCTGCGCAAGGCCATCTACGGGCTGCTGGCCCTGGGAGGTTTTTTCATCTTCGCCCTCATAGCCATCTGGGTCAGCTATGACAACTCGGTTGTCGCGCTGGCGGCGCTCGCCCTGCTGTGCCTCTCGGTGCTGCTGTCCGTGTACGGTCCCGACGCCAGGCTGTCGCGCAAGATCGGCATTCGCGGGGTGTGGATTTCCGCGGCCAGCAACGCGATCCTGCTCGCCGCCTGCGTCCCCCCCGCCCTCTGGTTCCTCTCCCACCGCGGCTACATATCGGGTATCCTGCACTTCCTGGCCCGTACCTGGTGGGCGTACGCGGGTTTCCTGGCCCTGGGATGCCTGGTGTCCTGGCTGGCGGGGAGGAAGGCGCCCACCGAGACGGCGGCCCCCTGAGGGCACCCCGCCACCGCGGCCTTCCCGGACGCGACATCCCCGCTGCATGGAAGCCGCCGGATTCCGCTCCACTTGACGCCGCCCGCCATGTCCTCTACATGTTATATAATATATATAACTTGTAGAGGAGGTGATGACATGTACGCCAGGCTGGACAGCTGTTCCATACTGGGCATGGAGGTGATGCGCATCGAGGTCGAGGTGAACACCTCGGGGAGCCTTCCCGGCATCCACATGGTGGGGCTTCCCGACGCCGCGGTGCGGGAATCCTACAGGCGCATCAAGGCGGCCATCGCCAACTCGGACCTGCCCTTCCCGCGGCAGCTGATAACGGTGAACCTGGCCCCCGCCCACCTGCGCAAGGAGGGGTCCTATTTCGATCTTCCCATTGCCCTGGCCATGCTGGCGGTGGCCGGCTGCCTGGACGCGGGGGCCCTCGCGGGAAGGCTGGTGGTGGGGGAGCTCTCCCTCAACGGCACGGTGCGCGGCATCAGGGGAGCCCTGGCCATGGCCCTCTGGGCGAGGAGGGAGGGCTGGAAGGAGATCCTGCTCCCCCTGCCGAACCTCGCGGAGGCGGCGCGCCTGGAGGGCATCGAGGTGGTGGGCGTGGGCAACCTGCGGCAGGCGCTCGACTACCTGCAGGGAAAACCGCTGGAGCGGCCGTTGATATCCTGGCCCGAGGAGGAAGAGGGGGAAGGCCCCTGTTTTTGCGAGGTGAAGGGGCAGCTGCACGCCAAGCGGGCCCTGGAGATAGCCGCCGCCGGCGGCCACAACATCATCTTCATAGGCCCGCCCGGCTCGGGGAAGTCCATGCTCGCGGAGAGGCTGCCGGGCATCCTGCCGCCCCTGGATCCCGAGGAGGTGCTGGAGGTATCGAGCATACACAGCGTCGCCGGACTGCTCGACGCGCGGCGTCCCCTGCTCAGGAGGCCTCCTTTTCGCGCGCCCCACCATTCCATATCCCACGTGGGCCTGGTGGGGGGAGGGAAGAACTTCCCCCATCCCGGGGAGATAACCCTGAGCCACCGCGGGGTCCTCTTCCTGGACGAGCTGCCGGAGTTCCGGCGGGACGCGCTGGAGGTGCTCCGGCAACCACTGGAGACCGGGATGGTGACCATATCCCGTTCGCTCGTGAACACCACCTTTCCGGCCAGGTTTATCCTGGTGGCGGGGATGAATCCCTGCCCGTGCGGTTTCCTGGGGGACAGCATGCGCCACTGTTCATGCCCTCCCGGCAGGATCAAGGGTTATTACGGCCGCATATCCGGGCCGCTCCTGGACCGCATCGACCTGCAGGTGGAGGTGCCGAGGCTGACCCCCCGGGAATTGGTGGAGCTCCCGCGCGGGGAGAAGTCTCGGTCCGTGCGGGCGCGCGTGTTGCAGGCCAGGGAAAGGCAGAAGAGGCGTTGGGGCCCCCGCACGCCGCTCAACGCGCACGTGGACATGGCCAGGATGCGCAAGTCCTCCCCTCTGGGGAACGAGGAGAAGGAGTTCATGCTCGCCGCCGCGGGCCGCCTGGGACTTACGGCGCGCGGTTTCGATCGCTGCCTGCGCGTGGCGAGGACCATCGCCGACCTGGCGGGAAGGGAAAGGATCACCGTCGCTGACCTGGCGGAAGCAGTGCAGTATCGCTCCCTGGAGAGGCTGCAAGGGGCATGGGCGATGGAGGGGGTGGGCTATGGAAAGGGCCTGTAGGGCCGCCCTGGCCTGCCTGCCGCAGATGAGCCCGCTCGCACTGCCCAGGCTGCTCGCCATGGCGGGCGGGGCGGTTGGGCTGTGGGAGCTGATCGCGAAGGACAAGTCCGGGCTGGAAAAGGTGGTCGGGGAAGAGAGGGCGGCGCTCTGGGTAGACGCATGCCGGAAGACGGACCCGGTGCAGGTGCTCTCCAGCCTCGCGGAGAAGGGGATAAGGGTTATCCTCCCGGAAGACGGGGCCCTCCCTCAGGGCGTGTGGTCCATATACGATCCTCCCGCACTGCTCTTCGCCCAGGGGAGGGAGGCGGGGAGCGGCGCCCCCTTCGTCGCGGTGGTGGGGGCGAGGAAGGCCTCGAGCTACGGGAAGAGGAGCGCCGCCTTCCTCGCCTGCGAGCTGGCACGCTGCGGCGTGGTGGTGGTTTCGGGGGCGGCCTACGGGATAGACGGGCATGCCCACCGCGGTTGCCTGGAGGCGGGCGGTTTCACCGTCGCCGTCCTGGGGTGCGGCATCGACCGCGTGTATCCCCCGGAACACGGGCCGCTTTTCGAGCACATAAAGGAGCAGGGGTGCCTTCTCAGCGAGTACGCTCCGGGGGAGGACCCCCTGCCGTGGAGATTTCCCCACCGCAACCGCATCATCGCCGGCCTTGTGCAGGCCGTCGTGGTGGTGGAGGCCTCGGAGAAGAGCGGGGCGCTGATAACGGCGGAGTTCGCGCTGGAGGAAGGGCGCGAGGTCCTGGCGGTCCCCGGCCCCATCGACAGCCCCATCTCCAGGGGGACGAACGCCCTTATACAGAAAGGGGCAAAGCTGGTCGCCGGCGTCGAGGACGTACTCGAGGAACTGCGGTATTTCCAGCCCCGCTACGAGCCCGGGACGGGGGGAGGGGAAGCTGGCGCGCAGCTCTCGTTCGCAGGCGACATGCACCCCCGGGACAAAGTGCTGCTCGCGCTGCTGAGGGACGGGTCACAGTCGCTGGATCGCCTGGTGGAGATGGCCGGCGTCTCTCCCGGCGAGATATTGTCGCGCCTCGCCTCGCTGGCGCTAAAGGGGTGGGTCACGCAGGAGCCGGGGGGGAAGTACGGTATGTCACGGCCCCTTTGAGCGCGCCCGGCCCGCTACCCATACATTAACATTAGTTATAATTTTCAACATATAATTCAGATATTGACAATAATTAGTTTTAGTATAAAATTATATATAATTTCAACAGAAAGGCCGGCGAAAAAGGGGGATCAATGAAAGAAGAGGCCGAGGATTTCCTGCGCTTCCTGGAGGCGGAGCGCAACCTGTCCCCGGAAACATTGCGGGCTTACCGGGGAGACCTCGGGCTTTTCCTGGAATTCTGCCTGCGCGCCGGGGCGGAGCGGCCGCAGGCGGTGGATCACCGCCTGCTCAGGCGCTACCTCGCGAACCTTCAGAGCAGGGGATACGCCCGCTCCACCGTCGCCAGGAGGGCGGCGGCGGTGAAGGGGTTTTTCCGCTATCTCGTGCGCCAGGGAATCCTCGATGTCGACCCCACCCTCTCCCTTTCCCTGCCGCGCCGCGAAAGGAGACTGCCGAAACTCTTGAGCCTGCGGGAGCTGGAGGCCGCGGCCGAAAGCCGATCGTTGCATGTCTACCGCACGTCCCTGCGGGACATGGCGCTGGTGGAGTTGCTCTACGCCACCGGGATGCGCGTCGGCGAGCTCGCCGCGCTGGATCTCGGGGACGTGGACCTGGAAAGAGGGGAGGTGAAGGTTCTCGGCAAGGGACGGAAGGAACGCGTGATACCCTTTCACCGCGTGGCGGGCGAACTGATCGAGGCTTACCTGACCAAGGAGAGGCACGTGCTTGCCGCGAATACAGGAACGGGGGACGGGAAGGCGGACCCCCTGTTCCTGAGCGTGAGGGGGGGCAGGTTGAGCGACCGGGGAGTGCGCCGGGTGGTGGAACGCTTCTATCGCGGGCTGGAGGGCGGGAAAAGGGTGAGTCCCCATACCCTGCGGCACACTTTCGCCACGCACTTGCTGCAGGGGGGAGCGGACTTGAGGTCCGTCCAGGAGCTGCTGGGTCATGTTGATTTATCGACTACCCAGATATATACTCATCTTAGCAAAAGCCGAGTAAAAGAGGCGTTCTTTCAAGCCCATCCCCGCGCATGATGTCACCGCGAGAGACGAGCGTCCGGAAACCGAGATGGGGAGAATGTTGAATACGGCAGACTTTTACAGAAGAGGGGCGAGGTTGGAAGACATAGCGGATGTAAGCGGACTCTGGAAGCAGTTCAAGGAAGAGGGTTCGCAGGAGGCCAGGGAAAAGCTCATCCTCAACTACGCGCCCTTGGTGAAGTACGTGGCCGGCAGGGTTTCCTCGAGCCTGCCACCCAACATCGAATACGCCGACCTGGTGAGCTACGGCATCTTCGGCCTCATCGACGCCATAGAGAAGTACGAACCCGAGAGGGGCATCAAGTTCGAAACCTATGCCCTGGCGAGGATCAAGGGGGCCATCATCGACGAGCTCCGCTCCATCGACTGGGTCCCCCGCTCCATCCGCTTCAAGGCCAGGGAGATGGAAAAGGCCTACGTGGTGCTGGAGAACGAGCTCAAGAGGTTGCCGGCGGACGAGGAAGTGGCCCGGCACATGAACATCACCCTGGACGAATACCATCAGCTGCTCCAGCAGATGAGCTTCATCTCCCTGGTGGCGCTGGACGAATTGTGGAACGTGGGCGGCGACAAGGGGGACAAGGTAAGCCTGGTGGACACCCTGGAGGACTCCCGGGTCAAGGATCCCTCCAAGACCTACGAGGTGGAGGAGATGAAGCAGATCCTTGCCGGCGCCATCAACCGGCTTCCCGAGAGGGAGAAGATCGTCATCAGCCTCTACTACTACGAGGGTTTGACCCTGCGGGAGATAGGGGAGGTCCTGGGGGTCACCGAATCCAGGGTCTGCCAGATGCACACCAAGGCCATCCTCCGCCTGCGGGGAAGGCTGGCCAGCGCCAAGGGGTCCCTGGAAACCTGAGGCCCCGTCACCGGACCCGGCCAGGTAAGGCAGCGGCGATATCAGGATACGTGGAAAGGCCGCACGTTGCCTGCGAAATTGCCCTGTGCTATATTTTACTGGCGCCATCACGCGCTGAAAGGAGGTGGGCCGAGGAGACAGGGACGGAGGGATGGCGCCGCAAGGCCCGCCGCGGGCGGGATTTTTTTTGGCCGATAAATTCACACGCTCGCTGACCCTGCGCCCGGGTGCCCGGCTGGGTGGGGGCAGGGGTGGAGGCGGGCGGAGGAGAGAACCAAGGGAGGAACCATGACCGTCGTTTCCATGAAACACCTGCTGGAAGCGGGATTCCATTTCGGGCACCAGACTCGCAGGTGGAATCCCAAGATGTCCAAGTACATCTTCACCGAGCGCAACGGGATTTACATCATCGACCTGCAGCAGACCCTATCCCTCATCGAAATCGCCTACAACTTCATCCGTGACACGGTCGCCCAGGGCGGGACGCTTCTCTTCGTGGGGACCAAGAAACAGGCACAGGAGGCCATAAGGGAGAACGCTCTCCGCTGCGACATGCCCTACGTGACCACCCGCTGGTTGGGCGGCACGCTCACCAACTGGATCACCATCAGGAAGCGCATAGAGAAACTGAAGCAGCTCGAGGAGATGGAGGTCTCGGGAGAGATAGGCGAGATGCCCAAGAAGGAGGCCACCAGGGTCCGCCACCAGTTGGCCAAGCTGCGCCGCAACCTCGAGGGGCTTAAGAGCATGGAGCGCCTGCCCGACGCCCTCTTCATCATCGATCCCCGCAAGGAGAACATCGCCCTCATAGAAGCCCGCAGGCTGGAGATACCGGTGGTGGCGGTGGTGGACACCAACTGCGACCCCGACCTCGTGGATTACGTGATCCCGGGGAACGACGATGCCATCAGGGCAGCCAACCTCATCTGCAAGATAATCTCCAACGCGGTGCTGGAAGGGATGCAGCTGGGAGAGGTCATGCGCTCCATGGAGCGCAGGGAGGAGGGCGCAGAGGAAGGAGAGGAGGAGAGCGCGGAGGGGGCAGAGGCAGCGGTCGCGGCGGACGGGGAGGAGCCGTTGGGGGAAAAGGTGGGGGACTGAACGTGACCACGGGGCAACAGGATATAAGGAGGAGATATGGAGATCAATGCCGCGCAGGTCAAGGAGCTGAGGGAATCTACCGGGGCCGGCATCATGGACTGCAAGAAGGCGCTGCAGGAGGCGCAGGGGGACATGGGCAAGGCCCTTCGCATATTGAGGGAAAAGGGTTTGGCCGGCGCGAAGAAGAAGGCGGGGCGCGCCGTGGCGGACGGCGTCGTCGACGCTTACATACATCTCAACAACCGCATAGGCGTGTTGCTCGAGGTCAACTGCGAGACCGATTTCGTGGCCCGCAACGAGACCTTCCGCGCCCTGGCCCACGATATCGCCATGCACATCGCCGCCGCCAGCCCGCTCTTCGTTTCCGCCGAGGATATACCCCCGGAGGTATTGGAGCAGGAGCGCGAGATCTACCGCGCACGGGCCTTGCAGGAGGGCAAGCCGGAGAAGGTGCTGGACAAGATCGTCGAGGGGAGGCTGCAGAAGTATTACGAGGAGGTCTGCCTCCTGGACCAGCCCTTCGTGAAGGATCCCGAGATCACGGTGGGGGAGCTGGTGCAGCGGGCCATCGCCTCGCTGGGCGAGAACATCGTGGTGCGGCGCTTCGTGCGCTACCGGCTGGGCGAGGAAGCCGGGGGCTGAGGCGCGGGGCGCGCGGGGCCGGCGGGCGAGGGAGAACATCCGGGATAGCCGCCCGGAAGGGCGCCGGGGAAGTGGCGCGGGCCGCCGGGGAAGGTCTGCAGGCGTGAGAAATAGAATAAGGGAAGGAAGCCTTAAGCGACGGGGCGAAGGGGATGGTGAGATTGGAGGAGGAAGGCAGGTCGAAGCCCCTCTACCAGCGAGTGCTCATAAAGCTCAGCGGCGAGGCTTTCATGGGAGGCCGGGAATACGGCATCGATCCGGACACGGTGAACTCCATCGCCGACGAGCTCTCCGAGGCTAACCGCATGGGGGTGCAGCTGGCCATCGTGGTGGGAGGAGGCAACATCTTCCGCGGAGTGGCGGCCAGCGCACGGGGCATGGACCGGGCGGCCGCGGATTACGTGGGAATGCTGGCCACGGTGATGAACTCGCTGGCCCTCCAGGATGCCCTGGAGAAAAGGGGCGTGTTCACGCGGGTGCAATCGGCCATCGAGATGCAGGCGGTGGCCGAGCCCTACATACGCAGGAGGGCCATCCGCCACCTGGAAAAGGGAAGGATAGTCATCTTCGCCGCCGGCACGGGGAACCCATATTTTACCACGGACACGACCGCCGCCCTGCGCGCCCTGGAGATCGGGGCGGAGGCCATCCTCAAGGCCACCATGGTCAACGGCGTGTACGACTCGGATCCCCTGCAGAACCCGGACGCGGTCATGTTCACCTCCCTCCACTATATAGATGTGCTGCAGCAGGGGTTGAAGGTCATGGACGCCACTGCCGTTTCCCTTTGCATGGACAACGACTTGCCCATCGTGGTCTTCAACATGACCGTCCCCGGCAACATCATCAGGGTCCTCTTCGGGGAAAAGATCGGCACCGTCGTCGCCGCGGATAAGGAGGAGAGGAGGTAGCGAGTGGTCGAGGACGTGCTGAAGGACGCGGAGAAGCGCATGAAGAAAGCGGTGGAACACGTGCGGGACGATTTCGCGGCCATTCGCACCGGAAGGGCGAGCGCCGCCCTGCTGAACAGGGTTTTCGTGAACTACTACGGGCAGCAAACGCCCTTGAACCAACTTGCCTCCATCGCCGTGCCGGAGCCCAGCCTGCTGGTCGTCTCCCCCTACGACAAGAGCGTCGTAGGCGAGGTGGAGAAGGCCATCCTCGCCTCCGACCTGGGCTTGACGCCGGTGAGCGACGGCAACGTCATCCGCCTGCCCATCCCCAAGCTGACCGAGGAGCGCCGCAAGGAGTTGACGCGGCTGGTGAGGTCCAGGGCCGAGGAAGGAAGGGTGGCCATCCGCAACATACGCCGCGATGCCATAGAGGACCTGCGCTCCTTCGAGAAGGAGGGGGAGATCACCAAGGACGACCTGCACCGCGGTCAGGACGAGATCCAGAAGCTCACCGACCGTTTCGTGGCCGAGACGGACGAGATGTTGAAGGTGAAGGAAAAGGAGCTCATGGAGGTCTGAGCCTTGAGCGGCGAGGAGAGGGCCGAGGACACCCGTTCCCCCCTGAGGGCCCGCTTCGCGGACCTCGCCGCCAGGGTGGTGAGCGCGGTGGTCCTGGTCCTGGTGATGGTCATCCTCCTCTGGTGGGGAGAGATCCCCTTCACGGTGGGGATAGCCCTCATCACCGCCGGCGGGCTGTGGGAGTTCTACTCCACCTATGCAAGACACGGTTACCGGCCCGCCGCCGCCGTCTCCCTGGCCGCCGGCTGCGGGCTGCCGGTGGTCGCCTACTTCATTTCCCGCAGCGAGGGGGGAGAGCTCACGCCGCTGGCCATACTCCTGGCCCTCTACCTTCCCGTCCTCCTCGCCCGGACGCTCTTCGGCCGCCATTCCCAGTCGCCCACCACGGACATGGCGGTATCCCTCCTGGGCGTGGTGCTGGTCGGTTTCTGCCTATCCCACTTCGTCCTCATGCTCCGCTTCGACCAGGTGAGCTGGACGACCCCCTTCGCGGTGATCGTCATGGTCTGGGTCTACGATGCCGTCGCCTATTTCGCCGGCTCCGCCTTCGGAAAGCACAAGGTGGCCCCGCGCATCAGTCCTGGAAAAAGTTGGGAGGGCACGGCGGCGGGCACCGCTGGGGCCTTCCTGGCCGCCTACATCCTGCAGGTGACCCTGAACCGCGACTGGCTGTCGGTGGCGGTGGCCATGGAGCTGGCCGCGCTGGTCAGCGTCTTCGGGCCCCTGGGGGATCTCTCGGAGTCCATGGTGAAAAGGGAGCTGGGGGTGAAGGACATGAGCTCGCTCATCCCCGGGCACGGCGGCATCATGGACCGCTTCGACAGCATGTTCCTGACCGCCGTGGTCTGCTACTACTTTCTCCGCTACCTGATCATCAAGGCCTGATCCACGCCGCCTGCCGTGCCTTGTGCTCCGGCTCATGAATACCGCCTGAAGCACGGGACGGGTTTACGGCGCTCCCTCGCTCCCGAAGCCACGGGAGCGGCGTGCCATGGTGAGGGCCGGGGGCTGGCCGTCCGCCGCCCCGCGCTCGAAACCCAACCCCCGCGGGAGGAAGGTGCATATCCGGGGACGGGTTTACGGCGCTCCCTCGCTCCCGAAGCCACGGGAGCGGCGTGCCATGATGACGTGCTCCTCGGTGAGGAAGACCTTTATAATGTTCATATGAGCGAGGCAAACCGTTCGCGAGGGCTGGCCATATTGGGGTCCACGGGTTCCATCGGGACCCAGGCGCTGAAGGTGGTTTGCAGGCACCCCGAGCGCCTCAGGGTAGTAGCCCTCACCGCCCATCGCAACCTCGCTCTCCTGGAGGAGCAGGCCAGGCGCTTCCGCCCGGAGATGGTGGGCATGGTGGGCGAGGAGGAGGCGGCGGAGCTGCGGAGACGCCTGGCGGGCACGGGGATAAGGGTATCAGCCGGGAAGGACTGCCTGCTGGAGGCCGCACGGCATCCCGGTGCGGAGACGGTGCTCAACGCGGTGGTGGGCTCCGCCGGGCTCCCCCCAACCCTTGCCGCTCTCCAGGCGGGGAAACGCCTGGCCCTGGCCAACAAGGAGAGCATGGTGGCCGGCGGCGAGCTGGTGAGAGAGGCGCTGGGGCACGGCGGGGAGCTGATACCGGTGGATTCGGAGCACGGGGCGGTGTTCCATTGCCTGCGCGGCGAGGAAATGGAAAACGTCGCCTGCATCGTGCTCACCGCCTCCGGGGGCCCCTTCCGGGGCCGCAGCCGCGAGGAGCTGGTTTCGGTGACGGTGGAGGAGGCGCTTGCGCATCCCACCTGGAGCATGGGCAGGAAGATAACCGTGGACTCCGCCACCCTCATGAACAAGGGACTGGAGGTGATCGAGGCGCACTTCCTCTTCGGCCTGCCCTACGAGAGGATAAAGGTGATCATCCATCCCCAGAGCGTGATCCACTCCCTGGTGGAATTCGTCGACGGATCCTTCGCCGCGCAGCTGAGCCTGCCGGACATGCGCCTTCCCATATGCCTGGCCCTTTCCTACCCGGAGCGCTGGGGACCTCCCTTCCGCAGGAGCGCGGTGGCCGAGCTGGGTTCCCTCACCTTCGAGGAGGTCGACCGCGAGGCCTTCGGCTGCCTCGACCTGGCCTACCGGGCTGGCGGGAAGGGGGGCTTGCACACCGCGGTCCTCAATGCCGCCAACGAGGTGGCGGTGGAGGCCTTCCTGGAAGGGCGCATCGCCTTTCTGGGCATAGAGGAGGTCATCGGGGCCACCCTGGATGATTTCCGCCCTGCCCCGCTGCGCTCCCTGGAGGATATCCTGCGCGCCGAGGAGTGGGCACGTTCGCGTGCCGGGGAAGCCGTGAGGGAGCGGGCAGGGGAGAAGGGCACAGCGGGGAAGCGGCAAACGGGTGGGGGTGGGAGGAGGTGACTGTAATCGTCTACGTGCTGGCCACCCTCGCTGCCGTCATCCTCATGGTCATCACCCACGAGCTGGGCCACTTCGCGGCGGCCAGGCTGGTGGGAGTGAAGGCCACCGAGTTCTTCGTGGGGTTCGGGCCGCGCATATGGAGCACCAGGCGCGGCGACACCGAGTTTGGCATAAAATGGATACTGGTCGGCGGGTACGTGAAGATACTGGGCATGAACCCCGAGGAGACGGTGAGCCCCGAGGACTGGCCCCATTCATACAAGGGCGTATCCCGCCCCCGCCGCTTCTGGATCATCATCTCGGGGTCGCTGGTTCACGTGCTGCTCGCCCTGCTCATCGCCTTCCTGACCGTATGGCTCTTGGGGATCCCCGTGCTCACCAGCACGGTGGGCAGCGTCGGCGAGTACATCGAGGAGACGGGGGAAGAGACCCCCGCCCACATGGCGGGCCTGCAGAAGGGAGACACCATCCTCTCCATGGACGGCGAGGAGATGAGCGACTGGGAGGACGTGCGGGACTTCATCGTCGACAACCCGGGACGTGAAGTGGAGGTGCTGGTGGAGCGCGGGGGGCGGGAAACCGTGCTCCCGGTGCGCTTGGCGGAACTGGAGAACGGCAGGGGTTTCCTGGGCGTCAGCCCTGAGCCGGGAGAAGAGCACCACTCCTTCCTCGCCTCCTTCCCGGAGACGGGGAAGTGGTTCCTCGAGTATTCCAGGGGCGTCTTCTACAGCATCTACCGGGTTTTCAACCTCTCCACCCTGAAACAGCTGGTGGGCATCACGGAGCCCACGGAGGAGAGGCCGATGACCGTGGTGGGAATCACCCGCGTGGCTGGCGAGCTGGCGGGAGAGGGCATGTACTACTTCCTCAACTTCCTGGCCTTCATCCTGCTGTTCCTGGCCTACATAAACCTGCTGCCCCTCCCGCCCCTGGACGGCGGGCACCTCATGGTGCTCTTGTTGGAAAAGATTACCGGTAAGGATATCGACATGCGCAAGCTCTATCCGGTGGCGGCCGCGGTGCTGGCCTTCTTCACCGTGATGTTCCTGCTCGCCCTGCGGCTGGACATCACCAACCCCATCAGCCTGCCATGACCGTGCGCAAGATGACCAGGCGGGTGATGATCGGGGACGTCCCGGTGGGGGGCGGGGCGCCGGTCAGCGTGCAGTCCATGACCAACACGCCCACCGAGGACGTCGTGGCGACGCTGAGACAGATAGGGCAGCTGCAAGAGGCGGGGTGCCAGATAGTGCGCGTGGCGGTGACCGGAGCGGGGCGCAGCGGCATGCGGCGCGCCCTGCAGTCACTGCGGGAGATCGTGGAGGGTTCACCCCTGCCCGTGGTCGCGGACATCCATTTCGACCACCGCCTGGCGCTCGTGGCCCTGGAAGCGGGGGTACACGGCCTCCGCATCAACCCGGGGAACATCGGGGGGGAGGAGAAAGTGGGCGAGGTGGCACTGGCGGCGCGCGCAGCCGGGGTACCCATACGCGTGGGGGTGAACGCGGGTTCCCTCCCCCGCCACATCTTGGCGAAACACGGCCACCCCACGCCGCGAGCGCTGGTGGAGAGCGCGCTGGAAGAGATATCCATTCTCGAGAAATACGGTTTCTATGATATAAAGGTTTCCGTGAAGGCCTCCTCCGTCCCGCAGACCATCGAGGCTTACCGGTTGCTCTCACGGGCGGTGGACTACCCCCTGCACCTTGGCGTTAGCGAGGCGGGACCCCCCTGGACGGGGACGGTGAAGTCGGCGGTGGGCATAGGGACCCTGCTGGCGGAGGGCATCGGGGATACCATAAGGGTGTCCCTGGCCGGGGATCCCGTGGAGGAAGTGAGGGCCGGCCTGGCCATCCTGCGGGTGCTGGAGATGGCAGAGGGAGGCGCGGACATCGTCGCCTGTCCCACCTGCGCACGCTGCCGCATAGACGTGGCAGCCATCGCCGGCGAGCTGGAGCGGCGGCTGGCTGACCTGCGACCTCGCCTGCGCATAGCGGTGATGGGTTGCTCGGTCAACGGTCCGGGGGAAGCTCGCGAGGCGGACGTGGGTATAGCGGGCGGCAGGGAGCGCGGCCTCCTCTTCCGGCGCGGCGAGCCGGTGGGGTGGTTCCCCAAGGAGGAACTCCTTGCCGTACTCCTGCGCGAGGTGGAGAGGATGGCCGGGGAACGGGAGAAGGAAAGCGGAGAAGGAACGTAGAAGAGCGCGTAACGGGGAGGCTGGAGGGCGGAAGCGGGTAACGGCGGGACGGAGAGAGGAAGGGTAGCGAGGGAGCAGGCGCCATGAGACAGTCCAGGACCTTCATCCCCACCTTGCGGGAGAGCCCCGCCGACGCGGAGATAGCCAGCCACCGCCTCCTGCTGCGGGCAGGCTACCTCCGGCGGGTGGCCTCGGGCATCTACGAATTCCTCCCCCTCGGGGTAAGGGTGCTGCGCAAGATAAGCGGGATCATACGCGAGGAGATGAACGCGGCGGGGGCGCAGGAGATCATGCTGCCCGTCCTGCAGCCGCGGGAGCTGTGGGAGGAGAGCGGGCGCTGGGCCAAGTACGGTCCGGAGATGATGCGCCTCAAGGACAGGGCGGAGAGGGATTTCGGCCTGGGGCCCACCCACGAGGAGGTCATCACCGACCTGGTGCGCTCCAACGTGTCCTCCTACCGTGAGCTGCCCATGAACCTCTACCAGATCGGCAGCAAGTTCCGCGACGAGATACGCCCGCGTTTCGGCCTCATGCGGGCGCGCGAGTTCATCATGAAGGACGCCTACAGCTTCGACCGTGACGAGGAGGGCATGCGCGAGTCCTACCGCGGCATGTACGAGGCCTACGGCCGCATATTCAGCCGCTGCGGGTGCACATGGCGGGCGGTGGAGGCGGCCACCGGGCTCATCGGCGGCGACGTCTCCCATGAGTTCATGGTCCCCGCCGCCGCGGGAGAGGATTGCATAGCTCTCTGCGACCGCTGTTCCTACGCCGCCAACCTGGACCTGGCGGCATACCGCCGCGGCGAACCTCCGCAGGGGGAGGGAAAGGATGTGGAGGCGGTCCGTACCCCCGACCGCCGCACCATAGGTGAAGTGGGCGAATTCCTGGGACTTCAGCCGGAGCGCATGATCAAGTGCCTCATGTACCTGGTTGAGGGGAGGCCGGTAGCCGTGCTCATACCGGGAGACCGGGAGGCCAACGAGGCGAAGCTGGCCCGCGTTTTCGCGAGCGACGAGTTCCGGCTCTTCCGGGAAGAGGATTGGAAGAAATATCCAACATACCTGCAAGGCTTCGTGGGGCCGGTGGGCCTGGACGGGGTGGAGGTGGTGGCGGATATCTCGCTGCAGGGAGCCGGGGGGATGGCGTGCGGCGCCAACCGGGAAGACTATCACCTGGTGAACGTGGAGGAGGGCCGCGACTTCTGCGTGGGCCGCTTCGCAGACATAACTAACGCCAGGGAAGGGGATGCCTGCCCGCGCTGCGAGGGGAGGTTGCGAATGGAGACGGGCATAGAGGTGGGACAGGTTTTCCAGTTGGGGCTGAAGTATTCGCAGGCCATGCGCTGCTACTATCACGACGAGGAGGGCGTTTCCCGCCCCATGTACATGGGCTGCTACGGCATCGGCGTTACCCGCCTCATGGCGGCCGTGGTGGAGCAGCACCACGACGAGCGCGGCATCATCTGGCCGCTTTCCGTGGCCCCCGCCCAACTGCACGTCATCCCCCTCGATTTCCAGAAGGAGAACAGGAGAAGGGCGGCGGAGGAGCTTTACGAGACCTTCGTGCAAAGGGGCTGGGAGGTGTTGCTGGACGACCGCGAGGAGAGCGCGGGGGTGAAGTTCGCCGACGCCGATCTCCTGGGCATGCCCTTCCGCCTGGTGATCGGCAGAGGATACGACGAGGATGGCACCGTGGAGCTGCAGGAGAGGGCCACGGGACAGGGGGCGAGGATGGATGCGGAGGATGCCCTTGCCAGGCTCGAAGAATCCTTCCGGTCCTTCCGGAACCTTGCGGCGAGGGACGATGCTTGACGGCGTTGACATAGCGAACGGCAGCCTGCCTGCCGGGCTTCCCGCGAGGACGGCGCAGGAAGACGATGAGGAGCAGCGGAGGAACGACCATGGACAAGTTCGTGACGCATGAGGACCAGTTGGAGTGGGTCCCCGCCGATTTTCCCCGCGCCCAGATGAAGGTGTTGTACATGGACCCGAGGGGAGGCGGGCAAATACTCCTGGTCCGTTTCGAGCCCCACTGCGAGATGCCCGCCCACGGACACGCGGCCTCGGACGAGGCTGCGTACGTCCTGGAGGGAAAGTTGCACCAGCCGCTGGAGGGGGGAGAGGAAGAGGTCTTCCGCAAGGGACATTTCGTCTTCCTGCCCGCTGGCCTGCGGCACGGCCCCTTCATCGCGGGCGAGGAGGGATGCACCATCATCAGCGTCTTCTACGGGCCGCTGCGCTGAAAGGAGGTCCGGCATGGGGAGGAGCTGGAGCGTTGACGCCGGCTTGAGGAGATTCTCCAGCACGGTCTTTCATCCCCTGGGGTGGGTCCTGGGCCGCGTCCTCTCGCCGAATCTGCTCACCACCTGCTCCCTGCTCTCTTCGGTGGCCGTGGGCTACTTCTTCGCCAGGGGGCGTTTCTTCCTGGGGGCGTGGCTCATGTTCCTGGCGGGGCTCTTTGACATCTGGGACGGGCAGGTGGCCAAGCTGACCGGCAGGGTAACCACCTTCGGGTCCTTCTACGATTCCACCGCGGACCGGGTGGCCGACTTCCTCTATTCGCTGGGAGCCCTCTATTACTTCACCGTGGAGAGGATCTTCGACGTCGCCTTCATGGTGGTCGGCTACATGGTGCTTTCCTCGCTCATCAGCTACGTGAAGGCCAGGGCGGAGGGGCTGGGTCTCTCCTGCGGGGTGGGCCTTCTCGCCCGCCCACTACGCATGCTCCTCTTCGGCATCCCCCTCTTCGTCTTCGGTTTCACCGGGAACCTCTGGACTTTCCGCGGGGCTCTCTACCTGGTGCTGGCCCTCGGCGTGGAGACCCTCATGCACAGGCTGCTGGTGATCTACCGGGGGGCACGCGACAAGGACGCCCCGGGGCAAGGGGCCTGAGCCGGGGGGCGCTATGCGCAGGGAAGCGCTCTCCGCCGCCAGACTTTCCGGTTACCTGAACTACTTTTTCCTGCGCTCGTCCTGCTGGCTGGTAGGCAGGTTGCCGGCGCGCGCATCCCATGCCGTGGGCGTGGCGGTGGGCGAGGTCGCCTACCGCCTCTCGCCCCGCAAGCGCGAGGTGGTTTACGGCAACATGCGCCGCGTGCTCCCGGGCGAAGGGCCGCGCGCCTGGAGGAAGTGTACGCGGCGCTGCTTTCACGAGTACGCCCGCTACTGGGTGGATTTCCTGCGCTGCTACCACCTCTCCTTCGAGGAGATATACTATTCGCTGGCGGTGCCCCACGGGGTGGAGTGGTTCGACGAATGCCTGCGGCGGGGCAAGGGAGTGGTGCTGGCGCTTCCCCATTACGGCAGCTGGGACCTGATCGGCGGCTGGGTGGGGCACAATTACCCCTCCTTCTGGGCGGTGGCCGAGCGGCTCGAGCCGCGGGCCATGTACGAATTCCACACCGAGCTGCGCCGGCGCATGGGCATACGCATCATCCCGCTGGGGGAAGGGACGGTGGAAAAGGTGATCGAGGTCCTGCTCGCCAACGGTATGGTGGCCCTGCTCTCCGACCGCCTCATCGCGGGGAGCGGGGTGGAGGTGGAGTTCTTCGGGGAGAAGGTCCTCATGCCCATCGGGCCCGCCCTGCTGGCGGTGAAACTGGGCACGGCGGTGCTTCCCTGCCACATCATCCGCAAGGATGGTGTATACCACGGCTACGTGGGGCCTCCCCTGGAAGTGGAGGTCACGGGGGACACCCGGCGTGACGTGCAGGCGAACACCCAGAAACTGGCAAGGGTCTTCGAGCGCTTCATCCGCGAGGACCCCACCCAGTGGCACATGTTCCAGCCCATTTTCCCCGGGGAAGGGTAAGATGGTCCCCATGAACATCGCGATGGTGACGCCCTATTCCTGGGACGTGCCCGGCGGAGTGAACCGCCATGTGGAGCAGTTGTCGAACTGCCTGCGGGAGCGCGGGCACAGCGTGACCGTGATAGCCCCCGGAGGAAGCACCCGGGAGGACTTCTATTCCGTGGGCGGTTCCTTCGCGGTGTCCGCCAACCGCTCCGTGGCCCACATCGCCTGCGGCCCGCGCATTTACGCGAGGATTAGGCGCTACCTGGTGCGACACCGTTTCGACCTCCTGCACCTGCACGAGCCCCTCGTCCCCAGCGCCTCCATGCTCGCGCTGCTGGCGTCGCAGGCGGCCAACTTGGGTACCTTTCACGCCGCGCGGGAGGGCGGCAGCGCGGGTTACCGGGTCGCCGCTCCCCTGCTGCGGCCGCTGGCCGGGCGCCTGCACGTGCGGGCGGCGGTGAGCCGCGCCGCCCTGGACCTGGTGTCGCGCTACTTCCCCGGGGAATACCGCATCCTGCCCAATGGCGTGGATACGGCGAGGTTCACCCCCGGCGGCCCCTCGCTGCCGGGACTGGACCCCCAACGCTTTTACCTTGTTTTCGTGGGCAGGGACGAACCCCGCAAGGGCCTCCAGGTCGTGCTGGACGCCTTGCCCATGATCCGGCGAGGGCATCCCGAGGTGGAGCTGCTGGTGGTGGGGGCGGAGGGGAGGAGGAGCGGCACGGAGGGCGTGGTGTGGCTGGGAAGGCTGGAAAGCGAGATGGTGCCGGCCGCCTACCGCTCCTCGCGCCTCATGGTTGCCCCGGCCCTGGGGTGGGAGAGCTTCGGCATCGTGCTGCTGGAGGCCATGGCATGCGGGCTGCCGGTGGTGGCCTCGGATATCGCGGGCTACCGTTCCGTTATGCGGCAGGGCGTGGAGGGGACGCTGGTCCCCCCGGGAGACCCGGGAGCGCTGGCGAGGGCGGTGAACGAGCTGGTGGAGGACGGCGGCAAGAGGGAATCGATGGCCGCGGCCGGCCTGGCTCGAGCGGCTGAATTTTCCTGGGATAAACTGGTAGTGGACGTGGAAGCGGCATATGAGGAAGCCGTGCGGGTCCGGGAAGGGTGCGGCTGAGGCCATGCGGTCGGCCGCGTGAGCCGTCGCGGGAAGAGCGCGCGCCGGGAGCGGCCTGCGGGCCCTTTACCGGCGGAACGAGGGAAGGGATGAGAGGAGATGCGACTGGAGGAGCTGGTGGAGTTCTGCCGCGACCTCTCCGCCGGGGTAAGGGACCTGGTCCGCCCCCACCTGGGGAAAAAGGAGGCGCGCAGGATGGAGGGAAGGGGGGCCAGCGGGGACTCCACCTTCGCCATCGACGAGATGGCGGAACGCATGGTGGAGAAAAGCCTCGCGGACCTGCCCGGCGTGGGGTTCTTCTCCGAGGACCGCGGGCTGGTGGGGTGCGAGGACGCGAGCTGGGTCCTGGTGGTGGACCCCATAGATGGCACGCGGCCTGCCGCGGCAGGCCTGGAGGCGTGCTGCGTTTCCGTAGCGGTCGCCGCCTATGATCCTCGGGAGGAGGCGCGCACCGTCCTCGGCGATGTGGTCTACGGGCTGGTCCGGGAGATAAAGAACGATGCCTGGTTCGAGGCGAGACGGGGAGGCGGCTCCCGCATGGTCATCGACGGGGAGGAGAGGGAGATCACCATCCACCCCCACCACGACCTCTCCACCCTCTTCTGGACGCTGGGCTTGCGGGGACGCCCCGCCCTTCCCACCGCCCTGGTCCTCGAGGAGCTCATCGATGCCTCCAGCGTGGATGGCGGCATCTTCGACCTGGGGAGCGCCGCCTTCTGCATCACCCGCCTCCTCACCGGGCAACTGGACGCCTACGTGGACGTGGGAGACCGCATGCTGAGGGAGGTTCCGCAACTCGAGGGGATGTTCCTGCGTTGCGGGCACGGCCATGCCCTCAACAATTCCTCATACGACCTGGCCGCCGCCAGCCTCATAGCCGGCGAAGCGGGGTTGGCCATCGGCGACGCTTTCGGCAGGTCGCTGGACGGGTACCCGCTGCTGGCTTCGGGAAGGGAGGGGCAGCTCTCCTGCGTCGCCGCGGTCACCCCGCGGCTATACGAGGCGATCGTGGCTTGCATCGACGTGGGAATGGCGCGCATGCGGGACCATTACGGATGGTGAGCGACGCCTATGAGCCTGGCATCCATCTTCTTCGTTTCCCTGGGCGTGGGGCTTTCCGGCGCCCTCATGCCGGGGCCCTTGCTCACGGTGACCATAAGCGAGTCGTACCGCCGCGGTTTCATCGCCGGCCCCCTGCTGGTGGCGGGTCATGCGGTGCTGGAGGGAAGCCTGGTGATCCTCCTCATGCTGGGTCTGGACCGCGTGGTGGGAAACGACGTCTTCTTCGGCCTGGTGGGGGTGGCGGGGGGCGCCTTCCTCTTCATGATGGGATTGGGGATGGCCATCGACGTCAGGGACGGCAAGCTGCGCCTGGACCTGCAGGACCGCTCCGCGAGCCGCCTCGGGCCTTTCTTATCGGGGCTCACCATCAGCCTCTCCAACCCTTACTGGTTCATGTGGTGGGCGACCTTCGGGTTGAGCTGGATGCTGCGCTCGCTGCAGCGCGGGGTCGCGGGGGTGGTTTTCTTCTACTCCGGACATATCATGGCCGATGTTCTCTGGTATTTTCTGGTGGCCATGCTGGTGGTCACGGGCAAGCGTTTCCTCTCCGACCGCGTTTACAACTGCGTCATCCTGGCTTGCGGCGCCTTCCTGCTGGTGCTGGGGGCCAGGTTCGTCGGTGACGGCCTGGCCCACCTGCTTTGAGGGGACCTGGCGCAAGCGCTCCCGCCGGCGGTGGCGACCGGTCCGGCGGGCGGCGCGGGGAGGCAAGCACGGGGCGAACGGAGCACCGGGAAGCGATAAAGGGGAAAGGCCGCTCTTTCCGATACCTTTCGTAGGCCTCGCGGGGCGTACGATAGCCTGCCGTGTTAGGGCGAGGTTGGTGGCCGGGTCGCACATGGGTTAATATTAACGCGCGGGGGCGGGCATGCGAGGAGCATGTGCGTATGCCGTTACGGTATCCCGCTCGTGCGGTCAGGGGGCACGGGATAGGTGCGGGAAGAAGCCGCGCTCGCCGGCGCAGTGTGGAATGCAACTACGTGAAGAAAGGAGGTACGGGAAGTGGTTTGGGTCATCGTGATAATCGCGGTACTGGTTTTCCTTGTCATATCCTGGATAGTCTACTATTACAATAAGCTGATACGCGACCGCAACCGCGTGGACAACGCCTGGCACCAGATCGACGTGCAGTTGAAACGGCGCTACGACCTCATCCCCAACCTGGTGGAGACGGTCAAGGGCTACGCAGCGCACGAAAAGGAGGTCTTCGAGAAGGTAACCCAGGCGCGCGCCATGGGTATAAGCGCGCAGACGGTGGGGGAGCAGGCACAGGCGGAGAACGCCATCTCCCAGGCCCTGAAGACCCTTTTCGCCGTGGCCGAGAACTACCCGGACCTGAAGGCCAACCAGAATTTCCTCATGCTGCAGGAGGAGCTCGCCGGGACGGAATCCAAGATCGCCTTCGCGCGCCAGTTCTACAACGACAGCGTGATGTCCTACGACACCGATCGGCAGCGTTTCCCCGGCAATATCGTCGCCGGCATGTTCTCGGGCACCTTCACCCCGCGCGAGTACTTCGAGATCGAGATCGCCGCGGAGCGGGCCGCCCCCAAGGTGGAGTTCTGAGCGGCGGCACGCGGGGTAGGCTTTACGGCGCGCGGGCACGAGGGGGATCCTACGGGGCCGTGCGGGGGTAGGGAGCCGGGTGAACCGTACGCTCTGCGCGTGCGTCTCAATTCACGTCGTGGCATGTGCCGCGGCGGGGGCGTGAGGCGGGAGCGGGCGCGCCGGCGGGTGGAAGCCGAGGTAGTTTGAAGGAGCGTGGAAAGTGACCTTCTACGACCAGATATCCAAGAACAAGTGGAAGACGGCGGTGCTGGTCTCCGTGTTCATCGCGTTCATCCTGCTCCTCGGCTTCTTAGTCGGCTACATCTGGGGGCCGGAGAGGGCCCTGGTGGGCCTGATTATCGCCACCGTGGTGGCAACCATTATGGCTTTTGCCAGTTATTACCATAGCGACAAGGTAGCCCTGGCAGCCGCCGGTGCGCGGCCGGTCACCAGGGAGGAATATCCCTATTACGTGAACACCGTGGAGGGCCTGGCTATCGCCGCGGGATTGCCCATGCCCCGCACCTATATCATCGAGACCCCGGCCATGAACGCCTTCGCCACCGGCCGGGACCCGGAGCATGCGGCCGTGGCGGTGACCAGGGGCCTTCTGGAATCCTGCAACCGGCTGGAGCTGGAGGGTGTCCTCGCCCACGAGATGTCCCACATAAAGAACTACGACATACGGCTCATGAGCATGGTGGTGGTCCTGGTGGGGCTGGTGGTCATCTTCAGCGAGGTGCTTTTCCGCATGTTCCTCTTCGGCGGAGGCGGGCGCAGGCGCGACGAGGGCGCAGGCGGGCTCGGCGGGGAGGGCGCGGGCATCATCTACCTGGTCATCATGGTTGTCGGGCTCGTCTTCCTCGTCCTCTCGCCCGTCATAGCCCAGCTGCTGCAACTGGCCATCTCGCGCCGCAGGGAGTTCCTCGCCGACGCCAACGGGGCCATGCTTACCCGCTACCCGGAAGGACTGGCAGGCGCCCTGGAGAAGCTTACCGCGCAGGCCAGACCCTTCCCGCGCGCCAGCAAGGCCACCGCCCATCTCTTCATCGTGCAGCCCTTCCGCAAGCAGGGAGGCGAGCGCATCCACCGGCGTTCCAGCATCTGGGACACCCACCCGCCCATCGAGGAACGCATCCGGCGCCTGCGTGCCATGGCCGGCATGGAGGGCATGTATACCCAGGCGCAGAGGGAATCCATGGCCTGAGCGCGATCTTCGGTTCGGCTGGCCCTCTGGCCTTTTCCGGCGTCGCCGCCTGGTCGCGCGATATCCACGGTCGCGTTCAATATATGGGATGGGGAATCCGAGAGATAACTTAGCGAAAGCGACATCGGTAAAGGAGGGGCTGCAGAGCCGAACGCGCACAGGGCTTCGGCGAGAAGATGGCGTTAGGAGACGGCGCGAATGCCACCGCCAGGCCCAGCCGCACCATATTCACCCACAGCCTGGCCGGAAGGCTGCAGAGGGAGGGGATCGAGGTGCCCGACCAGATCCTCGACCTCCTCGACAAGCCCTTCGCGTCCTTCACGGAGGAGGACAAGCGCCTCTACGAGGAGAAGGTGAAGGGCAAGGAGCTGCTGCTCCTATTCTCCAGGCTGCTGTCACAGATATATGGGCAACAGCCGGAAGCGAGCAAGCACAGCTGGCGGAGCATGGGATTTCTCCTCAAGGACTGCCCCATCAAGGTCTGCGTTGCCTACGTCTTGAAACAGGCCGAGGAAGGGCCGGAGAAAGAGGTCGGCATGGTGGCGCAGGAATGGTCGCGCCCCGCCGCCGGTTCGGATGTCCCCCTCGAGGTCGCAGGGGTGGAGGGCGACGCGCCCCGCAAGAGCTATTTCACCAAGAAGCTGGAGCGCAAGCTCGAGGAGCGGGGGGTGAGGGTACCGGCATCGATAATTGCCCTCCTCGATAAGACGTACGATAAGTTCACGCCGGAGGACAGGCGCCTCTACGAGCAGGAATTCGAGGGGCGCCAGCTGAAGATCCTCTTTTCTGACCTGCTGGACGAGCTGTTCGAGGAGACGGGAAGGGTGGCCAGCGGCTGGACCGCCATGTGCCGTTTCCTGAAGGATACCCCCATGAAGGACATCGCCCTTTACGTCATCGCGGAGGAGGAGCGCCTGGAGGCGGTCTCGCAACCGCCGCCGCTCGGGGGCGAGCAGGAAGTGCCGGTGCGGGAGAAGTTCTACGTCAAACCGTACCGGGATACCGTTCCCGACAAGGGTCCCAACAGGAAGAAAAAGGCATGACGCCCCCGCCGTTCCGCCCGCAGGCTTCCCGTAACCCCGGGGCCGCGACAAGCCGGCCTCGATGGGTCGGGGGGCGAGGGCGAGGCTTCCGCAGCCGTTTACGGCAGCTGCGCGGGCAGGCCGGCGGCTGCCTACTTCGTCATCAGGACGATGCCGCAAGCCCTCTTCCTGAAGAGCCTCTCCAGCAGGCGCAGCACGCGTACGGGATCGCGCAGGCGCTCGTACTTGAACAGCTTGCGAAGCGGGGGATAGCCGGGTTCGCCGAGGATGGCCTCCA
>CAKZMC010000178.1 GCA_937128055.1 uncultured Actinomycetes bacterium
TCGGCCAAGCCCACGAGCCCGAGGAGCTCGCGCACCCGCTCCTCGACGCGAACGCGCGGCAGCCCGGCGGCCCGCAGTTCCTTCTCGAAGTCCATCCACGGGGCGAACGCCCGCTCGCAGGCCCAGCGGTCGTCCCGGTTCATCAGGGAGTAGAGCACCTGCAGCCCGTGATGGCTCATGCCCAGGGCGTAGGTGTCCGGGAAGCACAGGCAGACGGTGCCGCGGACCCGGCGGTGGCCGCGGACATCCTGGAGCACCTGGAGAAGCTGGTGCCGCGCGGGGGTGGGTACCGACACCGGGAGGGCAACGCGGACGCTCACATAAAGGCCGGGCTCATGGGCTTCTCCGCCGCAGTGCCGGTGGCGGGAGGGGACCTGGAGCTGGGTACCTGGCAGGGTATCTTCCTCTGCGAGTTCGACGGACCGCGGCGCAGGAAAGTGAGAGTGCAGGTGGTGCGCGTTGGATAACCTGATCACCTTTACGAGCGACTTCGGGACCAGCGAGGAATGGGTGAGCGTGGTGAAGGGCGTCATCCTCTCCATCAACCCGGAGGCGAGCATCCTGGACATCTCCCACCATATCCCCCCCTTCGACATCGGGAAGGGGGCCTTCGTGCTGGCGGCGGCCTTGCCGAACCTGCCGGTGGGCGTGCACCTCGCGGTGGTGGACCCCGGGGTGGGGACGCGGCGGCTGGCGGTGGCGCTTGCCTGCGAGCGCGGCGACTTCCTGGTGGGCCCGGACAACGGACTTCTGGTGCCGGCGGGGGAACGCCTGGGGGGTATTACCAGGGCGTATTTCCTGGAGGACAGCGATTTCTTCCGCCACCCCGTCCACCCCACCTTTCATGCCCGGGACATCTTCGCTCCCGTGGCCGCCCACCTCTCGCTGGGGGTGGATCCTTCCGAGATAGGGGTGAGCATGGACGCCGGTGACCTGGTTCCGGCCCCCTGGGGGAAGGCGAAGGAAGGGGAAGGAGCCGTCTACGCCACGGTGATCGACGTCGACCGCTTCGGGTCCCTGCGCCTCAACGCCTACCCGGAGCAGGTGCGCGGACTGGGCTGGCGGCTGGGCGACAAGGTGCTTCTGGGGATGGGGGAGGGGGAGGTCAGGGCCTCGCTGGTCTCCACCTTCGGGGACGTGGAGGCGGGGGAAGCCCTGCTTTTCGAGGACTCCTCGGGCGTGCTGGCGGCCGGGGTGAGCGGTGGCAGCCTGGCCGCGCGCACCGGCTCCCGCCCCGGGGACACGGTGATCATCTACGGTCCCAGCGCGGTTGAGGGGCGGCGGTAGACACCCTGAGCAGGGTGCTCCCGGGAGACGGCCCCCGCCCTCTTTAATGGAAGGTCTTACCAGGCAGCGATGACGCATAGACCCGCAGGCGGTTGCGGGACTGTAGGTGAGATGCAGGTATAGAAGGAAGGAGCGCAAGATGTTTATTACCAACATGGATCACGTGCCGGGTTACCGCGTTCAGCAGGTGATGGGATTGTGCATGGGTAATACCATACGGGCCAAGCACGTGGGGAAGGACATCGCCGCGAGTCTCAAGCAGATCGTGGGGGGAGAACTCAAAGGCTACACGGAGATGCTCACCGAGGCCAGGAACGAGGCCATTGCCAGAATGATACAGCACGCGCAGTCTTTGGGGGCAAACGCTGTGCTGAACGTGCGCTTCAGCACCTCCTCGGTGATGCAGGCCGCCTCGGAGATGCTCGCCTACGGCACGGCGGTGTTGCTGGCGCAGGAGCAGCCGGCAAGCCAGTGAAGTGGGGCTGGATGCGGCTGAAGGCAGGGTAGAAATGGAGTGCAAACACCACGAGGAGAATCTCAGGCGCTGCAACTGCACCTACGAGCCCTGTTCCCACAAGGGCTACTGCTGCGAGTGCTTAGATTATCACCGGCGCCTCGGAGAGCTGCCCGCTTGCTTCTTTCCCCCGGAGGTGGAGAGGAGCTATGACCGCTCCGTGGAGCGGTTTATCGCGCTGAAGCGGGGATGAAGCCCGGGCGTCGGCGAAGCGCTTGGGCTCCTGTTCATGATAACGTTTTGCGCAATGCGATGGGTTATGGAGCTCCCTCGCGCGCGAAACTCATCCCTGGGGAAGGCATCGGCTTGCGGGAAGAGAGCGCCGCTGCGCCGCGCCCGCAAGGCGCGCGATTTGGCGCACGAGTAAACTCGCCCTGGTCTTGCATATCGGCCGGTACGGTAAAGGAAGCGGAACCATCCTTCTCGCTCGAGCGTTTCGTTTCGATAGAACGTAAGAATATTCAGGATGCCGCGGCGATCGAATGTGGTCCCATTTGAGGACCGGCTCACTTCGGAACCTTGGTTATAATATGGAAGGCCGGAGCATACGTGGCAAGCATGGCGGAAAGCAAAGGAGGGAAAGATGGAGGAGGTATTCATAGTAAGCGGTTGCCGCACTCCCGTGGGAAGGTTCGGCGGGAGCCTCAGGGACGTCATGCCCGCGGAGCTCGTCCGCCTGGTCATCGGCGAGGCCATCAGGCGCGCGGGAATCGCGCCGGACGCGGTGGACGAGGTCATCTTCGGCCAGGTGGCGGACCGTTTCGACGAGCTGTGCATGCCCGTGCGCCTGGGATCCCTTAAGGCCGGGGTGCCCTACACCGTGCCCTGCAACATGGTCGCCCGCGCCTGCGGGTCGGGCATGCAGGCGGTGGTGGACGCCACGCGGGCCATAAAAATGGGGGACTCGCAAGTGGTGGTCGCGGGCGGGGTGGAGTGCATGAGCTCCGTCCCCTATTACAACGACGACCTGCGCTGGGGCAGGCGCATGCGCAACAGCGTCATGAAGGATGGCCTCACGGATATCCTCACCGATCCCTACAACGGGCTCATCATGGGCATGACGGCGGAGAACATCGCGGAGAGATACGACGTGTCACGCGAGGACCAGGACGAGTACGCGCTCATGAGCCAGCAGCGCGCGGCGGCGGCCATCGCGGCGGGCAAGTTCCGGGAGGAGATCGTCCCCGTCGAGGTGAAGACGCGCAAGGGCACGGCGATGTTCGACACCGACGAGCACCCGCTTCCCGACACCACCCCGGAGAAGCTGGCCGCATTGAAGCCGGCCTTCAAGGAAGGCGGGACGGTTACCGCGGGCAACGCCTCCGGCATCAACGACGGCGCCGCCGCGCTGGTGGTGGCGGGTGCCGGCAAGGTCGAGGAGCTGGGCCTGCGGCCCATGGCCAGGATAATCTCCTACTCCTACGTGGGGGTGGACCCGGACATCATGGGCGTGGGACCCATCTACGCCGTTCCCGAAGCCCTGAGGAAGGCGGGCCTGACGCTCGAGGATATCGACGTCATCGAGCTCAACGAGGCCTTCGCGGCCCAGGCGCTGGCCTGCATCCGGGAGCTGGGGCTCGATCTTGATAAGACCAACATATACGGCAGCGGTATCGCCCTGGGCCACCCGGTGGGCTGCACGGGGGCGCGCATCCTGGTCACCCTCATGACCGCTTTGCGAGAGCGGGGCGGCCGTTACGGCCTCGCTTCCCTGTGCTGCGGGGGCGGCCAGGGCATCGCCATGGTCATCGAGAGGCCGTGAGCTCTCCGCGGCTGCGGGCGCCGCAGGGCCATAAAGGCCGGGACGCACGCTTGCTCGCGGGTCGGGGGTCGTGTTAGTATACTTCCGTTCGTACCTTGAGATGAACCGATAGCCGCCGTTCGGGTCCCTCGGGGCTAAGAGGGAAGCCGGTGAGAATCCGGCACGGTGGCGCCGCTGTGACTGGGGAGCAAGGCCCCGCTAAACCACTGGCGAAAGTCGGGAAGGAGGGGCGGAACGACGATCCAGGAGTCAGAAGACCTGCCCGGACGGTGCCAGAGAGCTCTCCGCTCCAGGGAGAAACCTGGCGAGCAGGGAACTTGCCCCGCTCTTCCGGCCGGAGAGCGGGGTTTTTGTTCGTTGTTTCCGCGGAAAGCGAGGAAGGCGAGGAGGGAGCGGTTGTCCGTGCGAGAAAAAGGGAGGATTGCGAGGTGGCAGGGAAGTTGATCCTGGTGCTCGGGGGCGTGCGCAGCGGCAAGAGCACCTTCGCCCAGGAGCTCGCAAGCGGCATGGGCGGCGAAGTGTGTTTCCTGGCCACCGCCGAAGCGGGTGACGGGGAGATGAAGGAGCGCATCCGCCGCCACCGCGGAGACCGTCCCGGAAACTGGAAAACCCTGGAACTGGCGGGAGGGGTCCGCCTCGAAAGCCGCCCGGGCGGCGGGCACCTGGTGCTTATGGACTGCTTCACCGTCTACCTCTCCAACCTCATGGCCCTGCGCGGGCTTGACTGGCCGCCGGAGGAGGAGGATCTCATGCCCGAGGGCGAGGTCGCGCGCAGGTCGCGGGAGGTGGAGGGCGAGGCCCTCGCGCTGGTGGACAGCCTGCGGGGAGAGGCGCGGGCGCTCATAGTGGTTTCCAACGAGGTGGGCATGGGGGTAGTCCCGCCCTATCGGCTGGGGCGCATCTTCCGCGACCTGGCGGGGAGGCTCAACCAGCGGCTGGCTGAGCGGGCGGACGAGGTCTACCTGGTGGCGGCGGGGCTGCCGCTACGGCTGAAGTAGGGAGCCGGCCCGTGTATGATATGGAAAAAGATGGTAATTGAATCTGGGGGAGGCGAGCGGTGGAGATAATCGAGGCAACGGTAGCCCGCGTACAGGACCTGGACCGGGAGGCGATGCGGGAAGCGCGCGAGCGCCAGGAGCAGCTCACCAAGCCACGAGGGTCCCTGGGGGTCCTGGAGGAGATCTCGGTGCAGTTGGCCGGGATCTACGGGGACCCCCGCCCTCTTCCCGGGCCCAAGGCGGTGATAGTCATGGCCGCCGACCACGGGGTGGTCGAGGAAGGGGTGAGCCTGTACCCGCCAGAGGTCACCGCGCAGATGGTCCTCAATTTCCTGGCCGGAGGAGCGGCCATCAACGTGCTTTCTCGCTATGCGGGGGCGGAGGTGCGGGTGGTGGACGTCGGCGTGAGGAGCGAAGTCGAGGGGGAAGGGCTCGTTGTCCGCAAGGTGAAAGCCGGCACCGACAACATGGCCCTCGGCCCCGCCATGTCCCGGGAGGAGGCGTTGGCCGCGCTCGAGGTGGGGATGGAGGTGGCGGAGGACGTGGTGGCGGGAGGCGCCAAGGTGCTGGCCGCGGGAGAGATGGGGATCGGCAACACCACGGCCGCCAGCGCCGTCACCGCCTGCCTTTGCGGGGTGGATCCCGGCGAGGTCACCGGCAGGGGCACCGGGCTGGACGACGCCGGGCTGGAGCGCAAGGTGGAGGTGGTGCGCCGGGCGTTGGAGGTGAACCGCCCCGACCCCTCCGATCCCCTGGACGTGCTCGCCAGGGTGGGCGGCCTGGAGATCGCCGGCATAGCCGGGGTGATGCTGGCCGCCACCGCCGCCCGCCGCCCGGTGCTGGTGGACGGCTTCATCTCAGCGGCTGGTGCTCTGGTGGCCGCGGGCCTGCAGCCGAAGGCCGTGCATTACATGTTGGCCTCCCACCTATCCGTGGAAAAGGGACACGCGGTCATCCTGAAAAAGCTCGGCCTCCACCCCATCATCCGCGCCAATATGAGGTTGGGGGAGGGGACGGGGGCCGCACTGGCCTTTTTTATCGTGGACGCAGCCATGAAGATCCTGGACGAGATGGCCACCTTCAAGGAAGCGGGCGTGTCGGGACCGGAGTGAGGGGCGGCGGCCCCGCGGCGGGGCGTGCTCGCGGGCGGAGAGGGAAGGCAGTCTATGGAAGACGGCGGGCAAGACGCAGGATGCCGCGGGATGGGCGGAACGGGTGGCGCGCGCGCGCTGCGTTCCGCGGCCGCGGCGTTCCGTTTCCTGACGGCGGTCCCCCTGCCGGCCGGGAGGAGAGGGATGGGTGAGGACCTCCGCGGCGCCGTCTCCTGGTTCCCCCTGGTGGGCGCCTTGCTGGGAGGCGCTCTGGTGGCGGTGGACTGGGCCTGCGGCCGCGTTTTCCCGCGCGTGTCGCATTTCCTGTCCGCGGCGCTGGCCCTGTGCGCGTATGCCCTCCTGACGGGGGGTCTGCACCACGACGGGCTGATGGATGCCGCCGACGCTTTCTGGGGCAGGAGGACGCGGGAGGAGAGGTTGCGCATCTTGAAGGATTCCCGCGCGGGTGCGCTGGGGGTGACGGCGCTGGCGCTGGTGCTCCTGGTGGAGCTGGCCGCCCTCTATGCCCTGCCCGCGCATCTCGAGGGCGCTGCCGGGAGGTTCCGCTGGGCGGTGCTCCTCTGCTTCCCGGTTGCCGGAAGATGGGCCATGTCCTACCTCTGCGTGCGCTTTCCCTACGCGCGGGAAGAGGGGACGGGAGCGGCCATGGTGAAAGGATCGCGCGCCGGCCGCCTGGCCACGGCCAGCGCGCTGGCCCTGGCGGTGACGGCCTTGTCTTTCACACTCCTGGCAAGAATTCCCATGCTGGTGCCGGTGCTGGCGGCGTTCACCCTGGCCCTCGCGGAATCCCTGGGCGCATATTTCAGCCGTTCCCTGGGCGGCGTCACCGGGGACGTGATCGGGGCAACGGGTTTCCTCTGCGAAGCCCTCTTGCTCCTGCTCTGCGCCAGCCGCGTGCCGGTGCTGCTCGCGGGAGGTTAGCATGGAGCTGAAAAGGGCTGGAAAAATAGCCGCCGCCTACCTGCTGGATGCGCTGTGGGGCGACCCGCCGTGGTACCCCCATCCCGTGCGCATCATGGGAGCCTGCATAACCTTCCTCGACCGCCGCATCATCCCGGCCGACCGCTCCTCGAGGGCGGCGAGGAGAGCGGGATGCCTGCTGGCGGGAATGGTGGTGGCCGGCTCCTGGCTCTGCGCGCGCGCCCTGCTTTCCCTGCGGGGAGGAGGCTTGCTCGAGACCCCGCTGCTCTATACCTGCCTGGCCAGGAAGGACCTGGAAAGGAGCGCCCTGGACGTGGCGGAAGCCCTGGAGGCGGGCGACCTCGCCCGCGCGCGGCGCCGCCTGGCGGGACTGGTGGGGAGGGACACCGAAAGCCTGGATGGACACGGCATATGCCGCGCCGCCGTGGAATCCGTGGCGGAAAACTTCGTGGACGGCGTGCTCGCCCCCCTCCTGTGGATGGCCTGGGGAGGCGCGCCAGCGGCCCTTGCCTTCAAGGCCGTTTCCACCCTGGACTCCATGATCGGCCACCGCGACGAGGAGAACCTCCTGCCGGGGTGGTGCGGCGCCCGCCTGGACGACGTCGCCGTCTTCCCCGCGGCCAGGACCTCCATCCCTTTGCTCTCCGCAGCCGCTTTCCTCTGCGGCATGGACGGGAGGGGGGCCTGGAGGACGGGGTGGCGGTACCGCCTGTGCCACGAGAGCCCCAACAGCGCCCATCCCGAGGCCGCCTTCGCCGGGGCCTTGCGCGTATCCCTGGGGGGGCCGGACCGCTACCGGGGGGAAGAACGCTTGCTTCCGGTTGTCGGGGAAGGGACGCGGGAGCTTGAGCCCCGCCACGTGCGCGAGGCGGTGAGGCTGCTCAACGCCGCGTCGCTACTGGCATTGCTCCTGGTATTTTTCCTGGCGGCCGTGTCGCCGGGGAGGGGAGGTGCAAGGGGATGAGCTACCCGGCGCACGGGGGGAACCTCCGCTGGGCGGCGGAGCGGTACGGCATGCGCCCCGAGGATTTCCTCGACTTCAGCGCCAACGTCAACCCACTGGGGCCTCCACGCGGAGCGGCGGAGGCGGCGCGGCAGGCCCTGCGCGCGGTCTCCGCTTACCCTGAGCCTCAGGCGGAGTCGCTCAAGGGCGAGCTCGCCACGTGCCTGGGGCTGGATGCTTCCCTCCTCACCCTGGGCAACGGCTCCACGGAGCTTATCCATAATCTGGCAAGGAGCCTTTCCCCGCGCCGGGCCCTGGTTGTCGCGCCGGCGTTCACGGAGTACGCGCGGGCGGCGGAACGCGCGCGAGCGGAAGTGACGCACCACCTGCTTTCGCCCGGGGAAGGTTTTCGGCTGCATAGCGGCCAGCTTGCGCGCGAGGCGCAGCGGGCAAACATGACCTTCTTCTGCAACCCCGCCAGCCCCACGGGAGTCCTCTACCGCAGGGAGGAGCTGCTGCCCGCGCTGGAAGCTTGCCGGGAGGCGGGGGGGATCATGGTGGTGGACGAAAGCTTCATGGGTTTCTGCGCGCGGGAGGAGGAGGCGGAGTGCACCATGCTCGGGATGGCGGGAGAGGAAGGCCTGGTGGTGATGTCCACTTTCACCAAGCTATACGCCCTTGCCGGCCTGCGGGGACCGGGCTGGCTGGCGGGGCCGCGGGCGCTGGTCTCGGACCTCGAGGAGGGCGGCGTTCCCTGGAGGGTGAACGCCCCGGCCGCCGCCGCAGCGCGCGCCTGCCTCGCGGATGCGGATTACCTCCGGCGGACGAGGGAGGCGGTTCGGCGTTGGAGGGAAGCCTTGGAGGTGCGGCTGGGGAAGGCGGGTACATTCCAGGTATTTCCATCCCATGCCAATTACCTGTTACTGCGCGTGAGGGCAGGGGCGGCGGCTGCCGCGGCGCTGGTGGAGCGGCTGGGAAGGAAGGGTATCCTGGTGCGCCCCTGCGGCGATTTCGCCGGGCTGGACGGAAGTTACATACGGGTGGCGGTTCGCCGCCCTCGCGACAACCGGAGGTTGCTGGAAGCCCTTTCGGAGGTGACGGCATCCTGAAGGGGGGGCGGAGGGCTCGTTCCACCTGAGAGATGGGAAAGACCGGGAAAACAGGCAGGAAAAACGCGGAGAAGGAGGGATCGCAATTGAGAAGCAGGAGAAGAAACGCAGCCGTGACTCTCGCCTTGCTGCTGGCGGCCGTTCTCGCGGCAGGATGCGGGAACGCGGGCGGGAAGGTGAAGGAGGCCCGCCCCACCGTCTTCGTAGATGACCTGGGGCGGGAGGTGGAGATAGCGACAGTGCCGCTGAGCATCGTCTCCATCGCGCCATCCTGCACCGAGATCCTCTTCGCCCTGGGGCTGGGGGACAGGGTGGTGGGCGTGACGGAATACTGCGACTACCCGGAGGAGGCTCAGGAGAAACCCAAGATCGGGACCTTCACGACGCCGAACCTCGAGGCCATCCTCGCCCTACAGCCCGACCTGGTGCTGGCGACCGGCGGCGTGCAGGCGGAGGTGCTCAGCCGCATGGAGGAGCTGGGGCTCACCGTGTTCGCCGTCAACCCCGCCACCTTCTCGCAGACGGCGGAGGAAATCCGCCTCATCGGCCAGATCGCCGGCGCCCGCGAGGAGGCGGAGCGGATAGCCGCGGATATGGAGCGCAGGGCGGGGGCCATAGCCGGCCGCGTGCGCGAGATGGAGGAGGCCGGCAAGAGCCGCCCACGTGTCTTCTACGAGATATATTACGAGAACAACGTGTGGACGGCGGGGAAGAGCAGCATCATCTCCGACCTCGTCTCGCTGGCGGGGGGCGAGAACCTGGGGGACATGGAGGAGAGCGATTACTACGAATTCAGCGTGGAGCGGCTCATGGCCGAGAACCCCCAGGTTTACCTGGTGGGCAGCGGCTCCATGTTCGATCCCGGGGACATCACCTCCCGCCCGGGATGGGACAGCATGGACGCGGTGCGCGGGGGGAGGGTCTACGTCATAGACGAGGATCTCGTCTACCGCACCGGTCCGCGGCTCATCGAGGGCCTGGAGGCCATACACCGGGCGATTTACCCCTGATGGTCGGCATGTGCGGACCGGCGGCGGAGGGCTCCGCCGCCGGGACGCCGCCGGGAGGACTGGAACGGGAATAGGATGGAAGGGACCCTGACGATTTCCCAGCGCCTGGCGGCGCTGCAGAGGAGGCGCGCCACCGTACTCGTCGCCCTGGGGCTGCTGCTGCTCCTGGTGGTGGTGGTGGCGGTGGCGCTGGGGGCCGTGAACGTCCCCCTGCTCACCTCGGCGAGGATCATCCTCAAGCGCTTGCCGCTCCTGGGCCGCCTGTTGGACGCCACGTGGTCGCCCACCGAGGAGACCATCATCCTCTCCGTGCGCCTGCCGCGCGTGATGCTGGCGCTCCTGGTGGGGATGGGGCTGGCGGTGGCCGGCGCCATCTTCCAGGGGCTCTTCCGCAACCCCATGGCCGACCCGAGCATTATCGGCTCCTCCCAGGGGGCGGCGCTGGGGGCCACCATCGCCTTCTTTTTCGGGATAAACGTGGGGTGGGGCGGACTCAGCGCGGTGCCCCTTTTCGCCTTCGCCGGATCGATGGGGGCGGTCATCCTGGTATATGTGATCGCCCGTTCGGGGGGGAGGGTCTCCATTTCCTCCCTGCTCCTGGTGGGTATCGCCCTCTCTTCCTTCCTCGCCTCCATCGTGTCGCTGCTCATGGTGGTGAGCGAGGACCGCATGCACAACATCTTCTTCTGGCTCATGGGGGGGCTGGGCACCGGAAACTGGGACATGGTCCTCGCCGTCCTGCCCTTCGTGGTGTCGGGGTCGGCGGTGAGCATATTTTGCGGGAAGGACCTCAACCTCCTGTTGCTGGGCGAGGACCGTGCCGCCCAGCTGGGCCTGGAGGTGGAGAGGTTCAAGTGGCTGATGATCGGCGTGGCCTCGCTGGTGGTGGGGGCGGCGGTCTCCGTTTCCGGGATCATAGGTTTCGTGGGTCTCATGACCCCGCACATCGTGCGGTTGCTCACCGGCCCCGATCACCGCTATCTCATCCCGGGTTCCATCCTGGGGGGAGGTCTTTTCCTGGTGCTCGCGGACACGCTTGCCCGCACGGTCATCGCCCCCAACGAGCTGCCGGTGGGTATCGTCACCGCCTTTTTCGGGGCCCCCTTCTTCATCTATCTGCTCAAGCGCAGGAAGCGGGCTATTATTTGAGGAGGAACTCGAGCGTGCCGGAAAGGGACCGTGGCATGGCGCGGGCGCCGGGATGCGCCGGCGCGGGAGAGGAGAATATCGGGCTGCGCCGGCGCGCGAGGGAAGACGAGGCGGGTATGCTTTGAAGGAATGGAAGGTCCTGGAAGCGCGGGGAGTGCACGCCGCCTACGACGGCGAGGACGTGGTCGCCGGCCTGGGCCTCGTGGTGCGGCCAGGGGACTTCATCGGCATCCTGGGTCCCAACGGCTCGGGAAAGACCAGCTTTCTCAAGGCCCTGTCGCGCGCCCTGAGGCCGCGCGAGGGCGTGGTGCTGCTGGGAGGCGAGGACATCTATTCCCTTCCGGCGAGACAGGTGGCGCGGGAGCTGGCCATGGTGCCCCAGGAATCCCAGCTGGCCTTCGGGTTCACCGCCCTGGAGGTGGTGCTCATGGGAAGGAACCCCCACCTGGGGCGCCTGCAGGGCGCGGGACCGCGCGACCTCGAGGCGGCCAGGCTGGCCATGGAGAGGGCCAACGTGTGGCACCTGGCCGACCGCCCCGTTACCGAGCTATCGGGGGGAGAGCGGCAGCGGGTGATCATCGCCCAGGCCCTGGCCCAGGAAACGGGCCTGCTGCTGCTGGACGAGCCCACGCAGCACCTGGACATCAACCACCAGCTCTCCCTGCTCGACCTGCTCTCGGGGATGTGCGGTCAAGGCTTGGCGGTGATCATGGTCATGCACGACGTCAACCTGGCCTCGCAGTACTGCCGGCAACTGATCATCATGCGACGCGGGCGTGAGTTCGCGCGCGGCACTCCCACCGAGGTCCTCACCGCGCCCAATCTCAGGGAGGTCTTCGGGGTGGGGGCCATCGTCACCCGCCACGCGGTGACCGAGAAACCGCACGTCATCTTCCTGCCCCCTTCCGGCGAGGCGGCGGGCGCGCCCGGCCCGCGCGTTCACCTCGTGTGTGGGGGAGCGAGCGGCGCCTCCCTCATGCGGGAGTTGCTGGAGGCGGGCTGTTACGTCTCCGCCGGCGTGCTCAACCTGGGAGACGGGGACGCGGAGGTGGGGAGTGCGCTGGGCCTGCGCATGGTGACGGAGTCCCCTTTCTCCCGCGTATCCCCGCAGGCCCACGCGGCGAACCTGGAGGTTATCCGGGTGTCGGACGCGGTGGTGGTCAGCGACCTGCACGTGGGTCCCGGCAACCTGGTGAACCTGGAAGCCGCCCTGCAGGCGCTGCGGTGGGGCAAGAGGGTGTATCTCCTCTCCCTCCGTTCCATCGAGGAGCGGGACCACACGGGGGGCGAGGCAACCGCCATCTACCGGCGCCTCCTGGAGGAGGGCGCGGTGGAGATGAGAGACAGGGAGGCGCTGCTGTCCGTGGTGAAGGCCGCGGCGGTCGCGCCCGGCGCGGGGAGCGGGCCCCGCCCGGCGGGTTCCCGCGAGTGAACGGCGGACCCGGGGAGGCGCGGTGGAGTTGCGCACGCTGGGGCGTGGACGGCGGTTGACTCGCGCCCTGTCGCGCGCGTTGCGGGCGTGGGAAGGAGAAGAGCGGGCCGGCGATCATGGTAAAATATGGTAAGAACGGCGGCGGGGGACCCGTGCGCGCGGGCGGCGCTCCGGCGCGCTGCCTGATGGTGCAGGGAACCTCGTCCCACGTGGGGAAGAGCCTGCTTGTGGCGGCCCTCTGCCGCATACTCGCGCGGGACGGGTGGCGCGTGGCGCCCTTCAAGTCATGGAACATGTCCCTCAACTCCGGCGTTTCCGCGCAGGGCGGGGAGATGGGCAGGGCACAGGTGCTGCAGGCGCAGGCGGCAGGCCTGCCACCTCACACGGACATGAACCCTCTGCTCCTCAAGCCGGCGTCGCAAGGTCGCGTGCAGGTCGTCCTCAACGGCAGGCCGCTGCCTCACCTGGACGCGGGAGGATGCCAAAGGGTCGCCGCGCAGTTCCTCCCCACCGTCCTCGCGGCGCTGGAGAGGCTGCGCGCCTCGCAGGATATCGTGATCCTGGAGGGGGCGGGAAGCCCGGCCGAGGTGAACCTCAAGGAGAAAGACATCGCCAACATGCGCATGGCCGTGGCCGCGGACGCCCCGGTCCTGCTGGTGGGGGACATAGACCGCGGCGGCGTTTTCGCCTCCCTGGTAGGCACCCTGGAAATCCTGGGCCCCCGCGAGAGGGAACGGGTGGCCGGCCTGGTCATCAACAAGTTCCGCGGCGAAAGGGAGTCTCTGGCGGAAGGCCTGCGCTGGCTGGAGGAGCGGACGGGAAAGCCGGTGCTGGGAATCGTACCCTACCTGGGGGACCTTCACCTCGACGAGGAGGACACGGTCAACCTGGAGGCGGCGCGCCGCTCCGCGGGCGACGCGGGAGGTGGGAAGGCCCTGGATATCGCCGTCATCCGCCTGCCGCACATTTCCAACGCCACCGACTTCCATCCCCTGGAGAGGGAGCCGGGGGTGGGGGTGCGTTACGTTGCCGAAGCCTCCGCCCTGGGGGTCCCCGACGCCGTGATCCTGCCGGGAAGCAAGGACACCATCAACGACCTTTCTTTCCTGAGGAGTAGCGGCCTGGCCGCTGCGGTGGCCCGCCTGGCCTCCTGGGGGGTGCCCTTGCTGGGCATCTGCGGCGGTTACCAGATGCTGGGAAGAAGCATAGAGGATCCCGCGGGGGTGGAAAGCTCCGCCGCGCGCGCCGAGGGTCTGGGGTTGCTGCCCGTGCGCACGGTCATGGAGAGCGAGAAGAGCACCCACGTGGTGAAGGCCAGGGCGAAAAGAGAAGTGCCGTGGCTGGGCATCGGGCCCTCCCGGCCGCCGCTGAGCGGGTACGAGATCCACATGGGGCGCTCCCGGACGGAGGGAGAAGCCCCTCTCCTCATCGTGCAGCGCGACGGAATGGCCGCGAGCGTGGAGGAGGGCGCGCTGCGCGAGGAAGGCAAGGTCTTCGGCTGCTACCTGCACGGGCTCTTCGAAAACCGCTCCTTGCGGGAGGGGTTCCTCAACGGCCTGCGCCTTGCGAGGGGCCTGCCGTGTGCCCCTTCGGCGGGGGATTGGGATGAACACCGTGAAGAACAGCTGGACCTCCTGGCCCGTGAGGTGCGCGCGGCGCTGGACATGGACATGCTATACGGCCTATTGGGCATCCCGGGCGGCCGCGCGTCGCGCTGACGGCGCCGGCGAAGGGGCCGGGGGCAGGCGGCGTCCCGGCCGGTGAGATCCGCACGTAGCGCGCCTGTTCCGGCGCGCATCCTTTACCCGAGCAGGAAAGGGAGGCTGCTTTGCGGTATTATGGATGGGGGCGGCGGAGAAATTTAACTGAGAAGGAAAAGGCGCTGCCCGGGGAAAGGCCGGGGATGCAGGCGTAGAAAGGGAGCGAGGCGTTGGCGAGGAGGGCGGCCAGGAGCCGGGTACAGAGACGCATAGCCCGCAGGCAGGCGGTCTTTCTCGCCACCACGTGCGCGTGCCTCCTCCTCTTCGTGGCGATCGTCTTTTTGGCCACCGCACCGCGCGCCGGGGACGGGGAGACCATCACGGGAGGGGAGGTGGCCGTCCCCGGGGAAGCGCAATCCACCGCAAGCGATACCGCGCCCCCCGGGGTCGTCAGCCTTTGCCTGGGCGGCGAGGTGACCTTCGCCTTGGGGATGGAGGAGTACGTGGCGCGCAGCGGGGCCGCCTATCCCTGGGGAGAGATAGCGGCTCTGCTGAAGCGCTATGATTTCACGGTGGTCAACCTGGAAGGTCCGCTATGCCGCCCGGGGCCGTGCAACCCCGATCAGCCTTCCTCCCCCATGCGTGCCGACGCCGCCTGCGCGGCTCCCATGGCGGAAGCCGGGATCGACGCGGTATGCCTGGCCAACGACCACGCCATGGATTACGGCTCCCAGGGGCTGGAGCACACCCTGAACGTGCTGCACGGCGTGGGGATATCGTCCGTGGGCGCGGGCTCCGCGCTGCAGGGGGCGGAGCAGCCCCTCGTGCTGAAGGGCAAGGACGGCACGACGCTGGCACTGCTTTCCTTCTGCGACGTGGCGCCCGCCTCCTATGCCGCGGGTGACGCCGCACCAGGCATCGCCGCCGCCGATCCCGCGAGAATGGGGGAAGCGGTCAGGAAGGCGGCCGCGGAGAGCCCCTACGTGGTGGTCTTCCTTCACTGGGGAGAACAGGGTGCCGCTGAGGTGGGCGACCGCCAGAGGGAACTGGCCGCCCTGTGCGCGCAGGCGGGCGCGGACCTGGTGGTGGGATGCCATCCCCACGTGGTGCAGGGTGCGGAGATGATCGCCGGCACGCCGGTCTTTTATTCTCTGGGGAACCTGGTGTTCGCGGCGCAGAGCGAGGAGGGCAAAAGGGGGATATTGCTTGGATGCCGCTTCGCAGGGGGAAAGCTGGCGGGGATCGAGGTCTTCCCCGTGCTGGTCGAGGAAGGCAGGCCGAGCTTGCTCCCGCGGGAGCAGGCGGAGGCTTTCCTGGGCACCTTCGCCGCCTTGTCCCCGGGGATTCCCCTGGCCATCGCCGGCGGTTCCGGAAGCATCCTTCTCGAGAAGGGGACCGGCGACTGAGCCTGCCGCCCCGGTCCCGGGATGCGTGGACGCCGGCTTTTCATACCAGTTTCCCGCTAGGCCGCGGTTGGCCGTTGCCGGCACTTTGGGGGCGGAGCGGCTTTGCGTATCATGAGGACATGGGGGAGGTCCGGCTTTGAGGTGGGAGAGAGAACGCTTTCCGGTCATCGATAAGGCGCGCAAGACGATGCGCCGTTGGCGCATGTGGCGGCCCGGCGACCTCGTGCTGGCGGCCGTTTCCGGAGGCGCGGATTCGCTGGTGCTCCTCGACGTGCTGGCCGAGCTTGCGCCGCTCGAAGGGACGAGCATAGCCGTTTTTCACGTGGACCATGGCCTGCGCCCGGAGTCCGGGGAGGAGGCCGCCTACGTGGCAAGGGTGGCCGGCCATTACGGCGTCCCCTTCCGCGCGGTGAAGGTGGAGGCGACGCCAGCGCGCTGGAAGGGGACAAGCCCGGAGGAGGCGGCACGCGCGGCCCGTTACCGGGCTTTCGAGGGGGAGATGGAACGCACGGGGGCGCAGCGCCTTGCCACCGGCCATACCGCGGACGACCGGGTGGAAACCCTGCTCATGCGCCTGTTTGCGGGGGCGGGGCCGGGTGGGCTGGGCGGGGTGCCGCCGCGGCGGGGCTTTTACGTGCGTCCGCTCATCGAGGTGTGGAGGAGCGAGGTGGAGGCCTATGCGCGCCTCCTTCCCTTCCCGCCGCTTCAGGATCCCAGCAACCTCGATCGGGAGATACCCCGCAACTACGTGAGGCACGTCATCCTCCCCTTCCTGGAGGAGAAGTATCCGGCGGTGAGGCAGGTACTCCTGCGGGAGGCGGAGACCCTCTGCGAGGTGGGCGAGCTCCTTGAGGATCTGGCCGGAGAGACTGAGAGCGCCCTTCTCATGGAGAAAGGGCGGAGCATGGAGCTCGCTCTGGAGCCGCTGTCTTCCCTTCCGCCCGCCGTGCGCAGGCAGCTCTTAGCCCGGCTGCTGCGGCGTGCGGGGGCGGAGCCTGATTACCATCTTCTGGAAGATATCATGCGGAAGGTTATGGCCGCCCAGGGGTGCCCTTCCCTGGATGCTGGCGTCGGCGTGTCGGTGCGGCGTGAGTACGGACGCCTGGTGATAGGCCCCCGCCCGGGAGCGGTTCCCGCCAACGGGGCAATCTCCCCGCCGGATGTGACCATCACGGGAGAGGGGCGTTTTACGCTGCCTGGAGAGGATGCGGAGCTGCGCTTGCAGGTGCGCCCGCGTGCCGGCCAGCCACGCCTGCCCGCGAGAGAGGATCGCCTCACCGCCGTCCTGGACGCCGACCTGCTTTCCTTCCCCCTCTGGGTAAGGGGGTTGAGGCCGGGTGACCGCTTCCATCCCTTGGGGGCCCCGGGATCGCGTAAGCTGCAGGATTTCCTCGTCGATGCCAAGGTGCCCCGCGGGGAGAGGGGACGCGTGCGCGTGTTGGAATCGGGCGGCCGCATTGCATGGGTGATCGGCTATCGCATAGACGACCGCTTCAAGGTGACTGATTCCACGCGGCGCTTGGCCGTATTCCGCGTTGAGCCGACTTAGGTCAATACCCCGGGTAGTCCCGTTCATGTCTAAGAAGTGTCTATAAAGGGCAGGCCGCGTCCATGTCGGTTATAATCTTTACCGGGGTATGGTGTTGAGTGAGGTGATCGCTTCGGAGGAGGTAATGCATCATGATCATCGACTGCCACATGCATTACGAGCCGGGAGTGCTTCCAGCGGAGAGGATGCTCGCCGTCATGGACAGACATGGCATCGACAAGGTGGCCCTCATTCCCGCGATGGTTGAGCCCTTCACGCTGCACAGCAGGATCAAGCAGTTATCCTTATCCCTCCTGAGGTACGGCATGTTGTATTTCAATGCCCCAGGCCGTTTCTTCTACCAGGCTCTCCTCATCGACAAGAAGGGTTGTTTCCATGCCCTCTGGGACAAGTACCGTGTGTACGACAGGATCGACAACGCCGAGGTGGCCGCGGTGCTGGAGAAATACCCGGACAGGTTCTTCGGCTGGATCTTCATCAACCCGGCCGTGGACGCGGATCCCGTGCAGGAAGTCGAGAGGTGGAGCGCGCTACCGGGGATGGTAGGCGTCAAGGCCCATCCCTTCTGGCACCGCTACGAGGTGGAAAAGCTGGACCCCGTGGCCGCATGGTGCCGGGAGCATGACCGCCCCCTCCTCATCCACCTGGGGACCGGCGCCGGCGGGGATTTCCGCCGGCTGCCGGAAAAGTACCCCGGCCTCAAGGTCATCTTCGCCCACGCGGGCGTGCCCTATTTCAGCAAGATCTGGACTTATATCAAGGACAGGGAAGGCCTCTACGTGGACCTCTCCGGCCTCTACCTCGACCGCTACCTCGTGCGCAGGGCGGTGGACTTTCTCGGCGCGGAGAAGTGCATGTACGGGACCGACGGGCCTTACGGTAAGCAGCGGCCCGGCGAGGACTACGACTATGGGTGGATCAAGGGATGGATAGAATCCCTGCCCATCTCCGACCGCGAGCACGAGATGATATTCCACGCCAACTTCGAGGCCGTCTGCGGGCTGGGATGAAGGGAACCGCAACCTATATAACCGCAA
>CAKZMC010000179.1 GCA_937128055.1 uncultured Actinomycetes bacterium
TTTTGTTTGTCGGGATGATAGGGTGGTCTCTCAATCTTTTTCAACCCGGAAAGCGCCTACTGAGACGATACAGCATCACCCGCCGTTGCCGCGAACCCGCGCGTGCGCAAGCGGCGCGCAAGTCACCTCCCTGCGCTCCGGCGAGGGCGGGCCCGCGCCACGCAGCGCGGTGAAGGATAATCATGGTAAAATTTACCAACAAGGCGGGTTTTGGTCGGGCACCTTGGGAGCGAGGCTTCGCAGGAAAGGCGAAACGAGGACTGCTGCGAATTGCAACGGCCGATTTCCGGCGAGGCCGGGCCCGCTTACGAGGCCGGCTCGCTGAAGCAGAGTGGTCTCTCGATGCGCACCGTCCTCTGCTCAGCCCGCAGGTCCCGGCTGAGGACGTCCTCCGCCGCGCGCTCCTTCTTCACCAGCACCGCGCGCGCGCAGATGCCGATGGGGGTCTCCTGCCTGACGTTATAGGTGAGCATGTCCTCCCACCCTTCCCGGTCGGCCCCCAGCTCCTCGTAGACCTCCTCCAGGACCGCTATCAGCTGCGGGATGAGAGGGCGGAATTTCCCCTCGAAGTAGGCGACCTGTTTCTCGTCGAGGGAGCACAGCGGGGTGTCGAGGAACGCGGCCACCGAAGGCGGCATGTCTATGCCCTTCTGCTTCATTTTATGGGCCAGCTTGCGCGTAAAGAAGCTGGCCCTCGGGCCCCGGGACTGAGGATCTGCTTCCTGGGAGAGCTCATGGGGTTCCATCGCCTCGCCTCCTATGCGACCTTTTGTCAGCGTTTATGCCAAAGATTTTTAATCTAGCCTCGGTTTGTTATCGTCACGAATCATACATTTCTTTAGCTGCCGTCCGCTCCCGTCTTCCTGCCCGAAGGGGTCGGCGCGGGCGGAAGAGACGGGGCAGCTCGCGCGGGGCCGCGTGCTCGAGGGGCGGGTGCCGGGGTTCGGGTCATGGGACGCGGGATATGGGCCCAGGGGGCGTCGGGATGCGGGTCGTGACCGTCATCTATATATCCGAGATGGCAAGGAGTTCGTCGATGATGCGCTTGCCGCCCGCTTGATCCAGGACCATGGGGCGGCAGTAATCGTGGATGAGGTAAGGGAGCACCTCCACGTCCACCAGTTCGCCGCCCGCCAGCCTGCAGCGCAGGATGATGCCCTGTCGCGTGTAGTCGGCCCACATCTGGTCGAAGACGAAGTTGCCCAGGCTGTAGGCGATGAGGCTCTCCCCGTACCATTCGAGGGACTGTATGCAGTGGGGATGGGTGCCGATGACCATGTCAGCGCCCGCATCGCAGGCGGCGTGCGCCACCTTTCTCTGCGATGCCGATGGCATCTTCTTGTACTCCTCGCTCCAGTGGAAACTCGCGATCACGAAGTCCGAGTCCTGCTTGGCCGCGCGTACGGCTTCCTGCACCATGGCGACGTCCTGGGGGTCGTCCGCCGCGAAGGGCTGCATATCTATCCACGCCACGCCCGGACGGCTCTGCGTGGCGTTGACGCTTCCCAGGATGGAGTTGTAATCGAGGAAAGATATCCTGACGCCCTTGACGTCCATCACGGCGCGCCGGTAGGCCTCGTCCGCGTTGTAGCCTCCCCCCACGTAGGCGATGCCGTTGGCCTGCAGGAGCTGCAGGGTGTCGGTGAAGGCGCCCGTCCCGAAATTGGTGCTGTGGTTGTTGGCCAGCGAGACGATATCGATGCCGCAGAGCTTGATCCCCTCTATGGTCTTGCTGGGAGCGATGAAATCCACCCCCTGGTACGGCGGGGGGTAACGGTCGGAGAGCGGGCACTCGAGGTCCGCGTGGACGATGTCCGCGTCCTTGATGTAGGGCGCCACGTCCTGGAAGGGGTAAAGGGCGCCGTTCTGGGCCATCTTCATGGCCACCTTCCTGCCCGGGATGATATCCCCCACGGCGTTGAGGGTGATCTCGTGATGGAGCGCGGCGAGCTCCCGCGCGAGGAAGGCGGCCAGCTCCTCCGCCCTCGCGTCACCCTCCTCGCCGCAGAACCAGATGCTCCTCGCCTGCCGCAGTATTTCTTCCCGGCCACCCGCCCGCAGCCTGAGGGCGGGGACCTTAAGGATCTCACGCCTGTATCCCTTGAAGATAAAGAAGGGGACCCTGGTTATCACGGCGGAGCCGCCGTCCACCACGATCTCTAACGGGGTGTCCGCGTAAGCCTCCTGGAAACGCTGCAGGAGGGGCGCGATCTCGCCCGCCAGGTCCGTATCTATCTCAACCTCGAGGGGGCGTACCGCCTGCGCCTGGGTCTTGGCCCCCGTCTCTTCCTCCCGGGGCATGGAGAGGAAGATGAAAAGCAGGGAGAAGAGGGCCATGACCGTTACGGTGAGCAGGATGAACTCGACCCGGCGTTCCCGCAACCTCTTTCGCTGCTTGAGCATGACCACCTTGCGCATTTCCCGCCGCTCCTTGCAGACGCGTCGTGGGTGCGACGAAAGCCTCGCGAAGATGGGGGTCCCCGCGGTGCTTGCCACTCATAAGACCGCTGGGTGCGGATGGTGCGGATTTTGTCCCCTCGCTACCCCCTTTTCCCGCCAGGGATGCCTCTTCCCCCAGCCGCTTCCGGACAGCAAGATTTTATCGTCGACGGCTTCATGGATGCAAATCACCGAGAATCCCCTCACCGAGCGGGGAAGACCCAAGCCGGCCTCGCCTTTGCGTCGCAGCCTTGCATAGTACGGAGCGGTCGGGTGGCTGCAAATCCCCTTGATCATTCTTTTCGCGACACGGCGCCATGGAAGCTGCGGTTCTCAACGGAGGCCTCGGCTCCCTGCGTCCCCGCCCACCGTGTCATCCATACGCATATCCCGCCTCCTGCGCCTTTCGGTTTCGCTTGCAGCTCTTGCTTGCGTTCCTGCCCTCGACGCCCCGGACCTTGTCCCCGCCAGCGTGGTATCATATAATCTGAAACCGATTTGGTGCCGCGCGCCTGTCGCGGGCGGGAAAATCGCATAGTGTAGAGGAAAACGAGTGCCTTCCCCGGTAGCTCAACCGGTAGAGCGGGTGGCTGTTAACCACTAGGTTGGGGGTTCGAGTCCCTCCCGGGGAGCCAGCAATGCGAGCGGGGCCGCAAGGCCCCGCTTTTCGTGGGTACAGAATGTTTCGCCAGGAGCGTTGCATCTCTCTGCGCTATGGATACTGATTCGTCGACCCAAACTCGTTTTCAATGTCTCTAAATCACCAGCTTCTTTCCGAGCATCTTGAGGTCCTCCTGGCATGCTAAAATGAGGGCTAGCGAAAAGAGCCGGCTACTCTAATCGAGAGAGGCGCGATGAGCTTCCCAAAGGATATCGTCGACTTAGCCCTTGTCACTGCAGGATGCCGCTGTTGCATCTGCCAAGAGTTATGCAGCGACCGTATCTGTTCGTGCCCGTGATAAGGAGGTTTCCTGCATTGGATATTCCACGGATCTTCAACATCGCAGAAAGTGCTCACCGCATCCATAACCCGTTCACACCCGAAAAGCTCGCCACTCTCGGCGCGGCGCTGCGCCTGGAAAGGGGGACCCGAGTGCTCGACCTCGGCAGCGGTTCGGGGGAGATGCTGTGAACCTGGGCACGCGATTACAGAGTCATCGGAACCGGCATCGATATGAGCCGGTTATTCACCAAGCAAGCGATACTCCGCGCGAAAGAACTCGGTGTCGCCGATCAAGTGAAGTTCATCCATGGCGATGCCGCTGGCTACGTCTCCGACGAAAAGGTTGATGTGGCGGCCTGTCTCGGTGCCACGTGGATCGCTGGGGGAGTAGCCGGCACCATCGAGCTCCTGGCGCAGAGCCTCCGCACTGGGGGGATCATCCTCATCGGCGAGCCCTACTGGCGCCAGTTACCGCCTACGGAAGATGTTGCCAAGGGTTGTCATGCCGGCTCGATCTCCGACTTTCTCACGCTTCCGGAACTTCTCGCGTCTTTCGGCAACCTTGGCTACGACGTCGTGGAAATGGTGTTGGCGGACCAATACGGCTGGGACAGATACGAGGCGGCCCAATGGCTCACCATGCGCCGATGGCTTGAAGCCAATCCCGACGACGAGTTAGCGAAAGATGTTCGAGCCAGACTGACCACGGAACCCGAGCGCTATGCCGCTTACACGCGTGAATGCCTGGGCTGGGATGTGTTCGCGCTTATGAAGCGGTGATGAAGGGATTACCGGGTGACTCAGAAAGTGGGGTAAACCCGATCTCAAGAGAACAGTACACCATGTCAGGAGAGGATACTACAAGCGACACACAAAGCAGAGCGCTCCCGATGTGGCTCCGTGATCCCGATCTATACGAGGACCTCTTCAGCAAATAATTAAACGGAAATGCTGCCTGCGATGAAAAGAAGCTGCCCGATGATAACTTATTGCTCTGCCCGGAAAGCAGGATCTATTATTATCGTGGTTATGGAATCATCGTGGTTCTAACTTCGTCCACTACGGGGAGCCAGCAATGCGAGCAAGACCTCAGGGTCTCGTTTTTCGACACCGCCACCTATGCCTCTTGTCACGCGGTCGAGAAACATGCGCCCGGCCCTAGCGGCTCACCGCGGCGATCCAGTCGATGACGGTGTCCAGGGCCAGGCGGGGATTGCCCACGTTGCAGTGGTTCTCGGCGTGTTCGCTCTCGGTGAACAGCCTGAAGGTCAGCGACCTCACGTTCACCAGGCCGTCTATCACCTTCTTGTAGAGGTGGCGCGGGACGAAGTGGTCCCTGGTCGAGCCCAGAAGGAGAAAGTCCTGGGTGATGCGCGCGGCTATATCCATGATCTGGTATTTGCTCGCCGCCTTCAGGTATCCGTAAGGCGATTTCACCCCGAAGACGTACATGCCCTGTTTTATCCCCCATTCCGCCATGGGGTCCCTGGCCATCTCCACCCTCGCCGAGACGTTCACCGGCAACCTGAAGCCCGTGCGCAGGACCACCTTCGACCCCAGCTGCAGCACCCTGGGGCGGGTGGACATGATCACCGCGAGGAAGTCGGGCATGACCCCCCAGGCCACCACCCTCTTAATCCTGGGCTCGAAGGCCGCGGCGCGCGGGGCGAGCATCCCTCCCAGGGAAAGCCCCACGATGGTGACGTCGTCGAGGCCGCAGTGGTCGAGCACGGCCCTCACCGGCCTCTCCCATTCGTGTGTCATGGGGATGCGGTACTTCCTCAGCACCTCTCCCTGTCCGGGCCCCTCGAAGAGGCATACGGCGTAACCCCTCAGCCTCAGGTAGAGGACGGCGCCGAGGAACTCCTCCATGCTGGAATCGTATCCCCCGTGCAGGAGCACGGCGCCGGCTGCCTTTCCCCCCTCGGGCTCCGCCACCCACAGGGGGAGATGCCCGCCCTCGTAGGGCACACTGTCCCTCCTCAGCACCCCGCCCTCGAAGAGGCGGGAGTGATGCTCGTAGAAGAGGTCCCTGGCCCTCTCGTGCAGGCGCACCTTCTCCTCTACGTCGTCGAAGAGGAAGAACTCGGCCCCTCGTAGGTAGGCCATGGCCGGCCCCTTGCGCCCTTCGCCCAGCGCCTTCTCCCCCAGGGCGAGGAAGGTGGAAACCCATGATCTCAGGTCGCTTATCCCGCGCGCCGCCTCCCTCACCTCCTCCGGGTCGGCGCCGCTCCACATCACCAGCCTGTTCATCTGGAAGTTGAAGTTGGCGTCGGGGTGGAACGCGAAGGTGCCTTCCCTGAAGATCAAGTCCTCCTCCGTCATGATGCTACGTCCCCTCCTCGCTTTCCGGACGGGAACGGACGGACCGGCTCCCTATCCCACCTTTTCTTGATAGAACCTGCCCAGTCTTTCCATGGCTTCCCTGCTCTCCGGGACCACGGGGGCGAAGAACTGCCATACGTGGAACATGCCCTCGCAGACATCCAATTCCACCGCCACGCCCGCTTCCTCGGCCCGCTTCGCCAGCCTCCTGGCGTCATCCAGGAGGAGTTCGCGCGTGCCTACCTGGATGAGCATCGGCGGGAGCCCTCCCAGGTCCGCGTGGAGGGGCGAGGCCAGGGGGTCCGCGGGATCCGCGCCGCCCAGGTACATGGCGGCCATTTTCCGTATTATCCCCCTGTTCAGCATGGGGTCCCTCCAGCCGACGGCCTTAAAGCTCTCTCCTGAGCATGCAAGGTCTGTCCACGGAGACAGGAGCATCGCGGCCGCGGGGAGGGGATCGCCCGCATCCCGCAAAGACACCAGCGTCGCGGCCGTCAGGCCCCCTCCGGCGGAATCGCCCGCCACGGCGGTTTTCTCGGGGCCGTAGCCGTGCGACAGGAGCCACCGGTAAGACGTCACGGCGTCCTCGACCGCGCAGGGAAACCCGTTCTCCGGCGCCAGGCGGTATTCGATTAACAGCGCGCGGCACCGCGCGGCGGAAGCCAGGTGGGATACCATGTTGCGGTAGCTCCTGATGGAACCTATGGTGTATCCGCCTCCGTGGAGATAGAGAAGCGCTCTGCCGCTCGCCGCGTTCTCGGGTACCAGCCATACCGCCGGTATACCCGGTATCTCTGCGGGCTCGCTCCTCACCCCCGCCGCCTTGACGGAAAACAGCGGCACCACATAAGAGAAGAAGAACCTCTGATACTTCACCGGGTAAAAGGCCTGGAAGAGGAGGAGGGAGTTCAACCTGCTCAGAAAATTGGCGACACGAAACCTCATACTCGGCATAAGATCACCTTCCCGCTAAGACGTCCGCCTTCGACGACCAGATAGAACGCTTCGGAAAATGAACTCGATCAAGGGTTCACCTACGGCGTAGACATCCGCCCCCGACGACCAGATAGAACGCGCCAAAGCCGCCGCACGATCTATCTTACCACCGGGCGTTCTCCCGATATCAGGCGTCTGCGCCGTCTCCCCGCCAGCGCTATACCCCTACCCACCCCGGGGTCACCGAAACCCTCGAGCCGTGCCCGACAAGGGGGCCAGGGCTCGCTTCTCATATCACGATCTCGCCCTCTTCCGGGTCGTCCGGGGCGGGGGCGATGGCCTTCAGGTCCAGGGCCGCGAGCTCCGGCATGGAGGCCCCGATGATCCCCTGCATGTCCCCGTACATGCCGGCCGTGCTCGCCAGGATCCTCTGCATCTGCTTCTCCCGCTTCTTCCATATCCTCTGCATGGCGGTCTTCTCCCTTTCCAGGTCCTGGTGCATGGCCCGCATGGCCTCCACCATCGCCTCCACCCTCTGGCGGAATTCCGGGCCGGAGAGGTACTCGTAGAGGAGCTCCATCTTGCGGTCCTTTCCCTCCGCGGCCTTCCTCGCGGAGTAGAGCTGCGCGAGGTTCACCCGCAGGGCGACGGCCAACCCGGTGAAGGAGGAATGGTCGCTGACCCAGACTCCTTCTTTGAATCCTATGCCCTTGACGTCCCGGGGGAGGGCGGTGCTCACGATGACGGCCACGTCGGCGCCGGCCTCACGCTGGTCCTCCCTGAGCTTCTCCAGCCAGGCGTCGCTCCAGGCCTTGGTCCTCTTCACCTCCCAGAGGATGGTGCCGCACTCCCTGCCCGAGGCGTCGCAGACCGCGTGCACAACGTCGGCCCCCCTCTTGCCGACCGACACGGGCTCGATGCGGTCCTGGGGGAATGCGGCCGCGAGCTCCTCCTCCACCTGCCGCTCGAGGACCTCCCCCTGGGCCTGCTGCGAGCCCTGCTCCGCCCGCCGCTTGAGCTCGTTTATCTGCTCGGTAAGGCCACGTATCTTCTCCTCGTAGTCTTTCTGCCTGAGGACGAACTCCTCCCCGAGGCTCCTGCGCAGCTTCTCCTCCAGGGCTTTTCTCTCCTGGTCGAGGCGGCGCGCGTTCTCCAACTCCAGGGATTCCCTTTCCTCCTGGAGCTTGCGCTGCTCCTTCCGCAACTGGAGCTCCGCCTCCCGCATCTCGTTCAGTTTTTCCCCCTTCTCCTTGAGCTCATCCTGCAGCGCCTTGAGCTCAATCTCGTATGCGCTTCTGGCCTTCTCCCGGGCAGCCTTCTCCAGCTCCTCCCTCTCCCGGGCCAGCCTCTTCGCCACCTCCTCCTCCATGCGGCGGGTGGCCTCCCGCAGGGATTCCTCGCGGGAAAGCAGCTCCTTCTCCCTCTTCTCCAGCCCCTTCCGCTGCACGGCCATGCGGGCCCGGAATTCCCTTTCCAGCTCCTCGCGGACGCGTTGGGAGATGGCCTCGGTCAAGGGTATCTCGTGCCCGCACTGGGGGCAGGTGATCACCTGTTCGTACACGGCGCACCTCCTTTGAGCCTGCCGTACTTTGCCTCACGACATGGGATTCATTCTACCTTCCGGCGGTGACATCCCCGGCGGCGCGAAAGGCGCGCGGCACGCGCGGAAGGCGGCGCAAGAGCCGCCTGCGGGCGCATTCCCCGAGGCGTCCTTCCTCCAGATCATGTCACTGCCGGGCGCTATGATGAGCGGAGAAAAGGGGGTATGCGTGATGGATGAGATCGTGCTGGATTGCCTGGCCTCTCTCGAGCTGGGGGAGCTCCGGGTCTTCGAGAACATGGGGGTGATCCCCCTCTACAGCCCGATGAGGGGAGGTCCTCTTTACCTCGCCCTCAAGGAGGCCCTGGAGGAAGGGATCCTGGTGGTGGGCGAGGTGGAGGAGGGAGGGAGCGTCCCCGAGCTCAAGGTGGAGAACCGGGGTGAGAGGCCGGTGCTCCTCCTGGACGGGGAAGAGCTGCACGGGGCCAAGCAGAACCGTGTGCTCAACACCACCATCCTGATTCCCGCCAAGTCCGAGCTCGTCATCCCGGTGAGCTGTACCGAGGCAGGGAGGTGGCATTATACCAGCCACCACTTCGAGGAATCGGGCGCCCTGCTCGCCGCGTCGGTGAGGAGCGGCAAAGTCCGCGCGGTGAGCCGGAACCTCATGGCCTGCCAGGAATACCTCTCCGACCAGGGCGAGGTCTGGGAGGGCATCGACAGGCTGGCCCAGAAGGCAATGGTCTCCTCGCCCACCCAGGCCATGCGAGACATCTACGTGGCCCGCATAAGGGAGCTCGAGGAGTACCTGGAGGCCTTCCCCTGCCAGGACAGGCAGCGGGGGCTCCTGGTACTCATCAACGGGATGGCGGTGGGGATGGACATGCTCTCCCGCGCCGCGGCTTACCGAACCCTCCACCCCAAGCTCCTCAAGAGCTATGCCCTCGAGGCCTACCTCTCGCAGATGGAAAAAGCTTCCAAGGCCAGTAAGGCGAAGGCCAGGGATTTCCTCGCGCGCGCCAAGGACTGCCAGGAGAAGAAGTACCGCTCGGTGGGCCTCGGCTGGGACTACCGCTTCTCGGGAAAGAGGATGGTGGGATCCGCCCTTATCTACCGCAAGAAGGCGGTCCACCTGGCCTTTTTCGAGGCCGCCGAGGCGGAGAAAGTGGGAAGGATAGCCGATCTCGGTTCCCGCCGCGGCTTCCGGACCGACAATTAGGGCCTCGGCGCGGTCCGGCCATGAGGACTCGCCCGGGAGCCCGGGCACGGGGGTCAGGCGTGGGGGTCTGGGCTGGCTCGGGTGCCCCGGGCATGGGGGCTCAGGCATGGGGGTCGGGTTTCGCTCGGTGCCTTGCACCTACCCCGTCCCTTCGAGATGGGTGGCGCTTTCATCCAGGGGCAAGGACAGGGGCGAGATCTCATTCCCCTTCCTTCCGGCGCCTCTCCACCATGATGCACATATCGTGGATGACCGTGATGCCGTGCTCCA
>CAKZMC010000180.1 GCA_937128055.1 uncultured Actinomycetes bacterium
CCGGCCCGGGACGCCGAGTAATGGTCTCGCTCCGCAGGCTGCGCTGCGACCAACTCGGCCGTTCCCGGGCAAGCTGGGTGGAGATCCCTCCTTCTTCCGGGCCGGGCCGGGGGGTAAGGATACGAGCGTCGGGACCGCCGGGCGGAGCTATCACTCCGCAACGCCAGGCCTCCCGGTCACGGGATGGTGGCATCGGCATAATGCCTAGCGGTTCAACCCCGCATGCCGCCGTGGCTTACGCATGAGACCATCAAGGAAACCCATACGTCTGAGCGCCAGATAATAGACGAGCGAGAAGAGGAGAGAAAGGGGGATGAAGCTGGTCTCGCTCTTGGGCAGGAAGGCGAGGGGCAGGAAACAGAGAAGGGAAAGAAAAACGCATGCGGCCAGCCTCTTCAGCGGCCACCACAACCCCATGCCCCTATGGATGGCGAGATAGGAGAGGGCGGCGCCCGCGAGGGCGGTAAGAGCGGCACCGGAGGCGGCCCCCATATCTTTCTTCCATGCCGTGAGCGCGGCTATGGCCACGATGCCCAATATTATGGTGAGGGCGATTATGCGCACCGCCTGCCTCTGCCGCCCTCCCGCGAAGAGCAGGTAGAGCAGGTAGACGTTGAGGGCGAGGAGGAAGTGGGCCATGGCCAGCACGCTGATGATGGAGCCGGTGCGCTGGTAAGCCGCCCCGTAAACCAGGCGCGTTATCTCTCCCGCGTTGCACGAGAGGAGCAGCGACGAGGGAAGGGCGGTGCAGAAAAAGATGCTAAAGGAAAGGGAGAATATACCCTGGATTTTACCGGCATCCTCGTCGCGGAAGGAGGAAACGGTCACCGGGAAGAGAGTCAGGTAAAAGGCGGAGAAGAGGAAGAAGATGCTCTTGGCCACGGTGGAGGCGGCCACGTAGTAGCCCACCGTCTCCCCGCCCACCACCAGGTTCACCACCCAGATGTCCATGCTCATGAGGAGGTTGTAGAAGAGCGGCACGAGCACGAAGAGAAAGGAGCTCTTCACGATGCGGCCCAGCGCCAGCTCCCTTTCCACCTCCCGGAGGGTAAAATCCGCCGCCCCGGCGCGCACTTCCTCCCTGCTCCTGGGGAGGTAGAAGAGATAGGCGGCGAGAAAGGCCAGGACGGTGGAGAAGATATTCCCGAAGAGGGCTCCTCCCACGCCGTGGCCGAGCTGCACGAAGAGTATGATGCCCCCCGCCTTGGTCGCGGAGTAGATGCCGATGGCGACGGCCTGCCGGGTATAGAGGCGGAAACCGTTCAGGTAGCCCACGAACAGCTGGTAGAAGCCCATGAGTGGGAGGTCGAGGAAGGCGACGAAAAACAGCAGCCCATAGCGGGTCTGCGCGAAAGCCAGGGGCAGGGCGGCGAGGTAAGCCAGGGCGGTGAAGCCCAGGGAGATGGAGGCCTGCGCGAGGAGGAAAGGGCGCCGCAGCACGGGAAGCGATCCCGGATAGGTGTTGAGGTACTTGATGAGAGCGTCCCTGGCCCCGCATGTCATCAGCTCCAGCCAGACCAGGACGGTGAATATGAAACCGAAAAGCCCGTAATCCACGGGTCCCAGCTTGCGCGCCAGGTAGATGTAGAAAAGGTAGCCGAAGAGGATGAAGGCCGCCTGGCTGGCGGCCAGCGAGGCGATGCCGGTGGCCACCGTCTCCCCACCATGCCTCGGCCTGGCCCCGGCCCCGCTCATGTGGCACACTCCCTAAAGCCCGTGGGGGGCGAGAAGCCATGCCGCCCCCGCGAGCGCCCGTTCCCGTGCTCCCGCGGCATGCGGCGCGCGGTATATCCAGTTCGCGGACCGCGGGGAGGTCTTGCTCGGTGACCGGACACTTCTCTCTCAGAGTCCCGTTCGCTTGGAGATGAGGTCCGCTAGCAGCCCGATGGTGAAGATCTGCAGGGCGGCAATGAGGATGACCACCGTGGAGGTGGCAATGTGCAGGCTATAGCGGAGCATGTCCGCCGTGGCCTTTCCTATGCCTCCCAGCAGCAGGAGCATCGCCAGGGGCAGGAAGATGCGCAGCGGGTTGAACCAGATGACGGTGCGGTAGACCAGCATGAGGTAGTTCATGGAGTCCTTAACTGGCTTGAAGGTGGACTTGCCCTTGCGGGGGTAGTAGTCGATGGGGAGGTATCCCACCAGGTAGCCGCGGCTGAGGAAGGAAAGGGTGATGGTACTCACCCAGGAGTGTCCCTGCGGGAGCATGTCGATGAATTTCATGAAGATGTCCTTGCGCATGGCCCGCATGCCCGAGTTGAGGTCCGGGATCTTGCTGGAGGTTATGAACTCCGCCAGCTTGCGGATGAACCACTTGGCCGGGGTCCTCAGGAGTTTCATGGTCCCCGCCTCCTTGGTTCGCGCCCCCACCACCATGTCGCAATCCTCCAGGGCCTCGATGAGGCGCGGGATATCCTGCAGGGGGTAGGTGCCGTCCCCGTCTGCGATGACCACGATCTCCCCCCGCGCCCTGCGGATCCCCGTGTTGCGCGCGGCGCCCCCTCCCAGGTTATAGGGATGGTTTATCAGCTTTGCCTGCGGGTACCTCTCCACGATCTCCCTGGTCCCATCCGTCGAGCCGTCATTCACTACGAGGAGCTCCCACTCGTAATCGGTCTTGCTCATGGTATCGGTGATGGCCTCGATGTCGCCCGCTATGGCCTCCTCCTCGTTATACACGGGGATTACTATGCTGACCATTCCCTCCGCCAATTCAACCCCCCGTTCTCGTCGCCGCGCGCGGAACACCGTTCCCGCTGAACGGCGATGGCCGTTTCTTCGATAATCACACGATACCGTAAGCGCGCAAGCGGGGTCAACCGATTCCCCTCGCCTTGCCTGGGAAAAGGTGGCAGGGGATTGCCGGACACCCTGCAAGAGCGCGCGTTCATACGACGGAACGCCGGCCCATTGCCTTCCATAGATTACCAGATGGTGAAAGGGCCGACGCCGGAGGCCGCTGCGGAAGCCCTGTCGCCGGACACCCTCCCTATGCCCTCCAGTACCCCGGGTGCAGCCACGGGAAGAGGTTGTCGGTCTCCTCCAGCTCGCGCAGCAGTCCGCCGTCCTCACACCCCCCGTCGAACGCTTCCAGCAGGAGGGAGAGGCGGCGGCAGTGAGAGCGGAAGCGCAGGCGGGCATATTCGGCGGCGGCGTCCCTGGTGACCATGTAAGGCCAGTCGCTCGCTTCCAGGATGAGCAGCTCGCGCGCCGCCTGTGCCAGGACGCGCGGGCTTCCCCCGGCCCCTGCCCGCGCTGCCCTGGAGAGGAACTCGCCTTCCATGCGCCTCGTCTCCTCCCACATGTCGGCGGTGCGAGGGTTTTGCCAGGTGGCGAAGGTCCCGTCCACGTTCCATGCCGTGCAGGAGGGAGTGATGCTCGGCAATGCACCGGGACGCGTTTCCCCGGCCAGCTTCCCCGGCAGGGCAAGGTGGGGATGGAGGGAACGCAGCACTGAGCGCAGCCAGAAAGGCCCCTCGTACCACCAGTGCCCGAAGAGCTCCGTGTCGTAGGCGACGAGGAGCAGGGGGCCGGCGCCAGCGCCCCCGTATTCCCCCGCGAGCTCGCGTGCCCTCGCGAGCATGCGCTCCGCGAAGTCGCGGGCGTCCTCCCGCGCCGCCTCCTCCGCCTGCTCCGGCCGGTAGACCTCCTTCTCGTCGATGGGCGTGGTGTAGGAGGTGATGCGCCAGTACTGGAAACCGTGGCCCTCGTGGTCCTTCTTGGAGTAATCGCGGTAATTTCCTCCCGAGGGGTAACCGTCTTCCGCCCACACCAGGCGGTGCGCCAGCGGGTCGCGCAGCAGGGCGACCAGGGACGTGGACCCCAGCCGGCAGGGCTCCCAGGTGGACACCCCCTGCGGCGCGTTCTCCGCCGCGGAGAAGTCGAGGACGACGTAGGAGAGGGGAGGGGCGAAGCGGTCCAGGAGGCCGTCCAGGTCCGGGGTGTAGGCGCATTCGGGCAGCCAGAAGCCGCGCGGTTCCCGCCCGAAGGCGCGGCGGTAGCTCTCCAGGCCCACGGCCACCTGAGCCGTGCGGCAGCTCTCGGAGGAAAGGAGCGGGAGGTGGGCATGGGTGGCGGAGCTGGCCAGCACCTCCAGCACCCCCGCCTCCATGCCCTCGCGCAGCACCTCCAACATGCGGTGGCGGAAACGCTCCCGGTAGAGAGCCCGCAGATCGCGTAGCTTCCCGCGGTAAAAGGAGGCGAGCTCGCTCCGCGCCTCCTCTCCCATGGCGCGCAACCTCTCCCTCTCGCCTTCCGCCTGGCGGATGCGGTTATCCAGGTAGCCGTCGAAGCGCTCCTGCAGGTGGGGGTCCTGGAGCTGCTCGCAGAGGACGGGGGTAAAGGTTAAGGCCAACTTCCCGGGCAGCTTCCCCTCCGTCAGCTCGGCGATGATCTCCCAGACCGGCAGGTAGCACTCCGCCCAGGCCTCGAGGATCCACTGCTCCCCCACGGGCCAGTCGACGTTGCGCCGCACGTAGGGCATGTGGGTATGGAGGAGAACGGCGATGCTCGGCTTACACATGGTCGCCGTCCGTTCCTGGCAGTTCCTTCCATCCCAGGCCGATGAAATCCAGCGCCTCCTCCAGGCGGTCCCCGCGGATCTTGAAATCCCCGGTGCGCAGGAGGGGGATGAAGACGGGGCGGTAGAAGAAACGTTCCCAGAGAGGCGGCAGCTCCAGGCAGTACTGGGAGAAATTGCGCCGACGCAGCAGGTCGTGGAGGCGGAGCAGGCGCGCGTGGAAGATCCCCTTCACCTCCACGCGGGCATAGAATTCCTCCATGAAGGCGAGAAACTCCCGGCAGTCGTACTCCCTGATATGAAAGGGGTTAACAGGCGAATCCTTCCCGGGGGAGATGATGAGGCGGTTGGGGGTGGTGATCACGCACAACCCTCCCGGCTTGAGCACGCGGCGCGCCTCCTCCATGAAGCGCTCCGGCCGGTGCAGGTGCTCCACCACCTGCAGGGAGCAGACCAGGTCGAAGGAGGCGTTCTCCAGGCCGAGGTCGTAGATGTCCCCGTAGAGGAAGTGCAGGTTGGGCCTCCGGTAGGTGCGCCGGGCATGGTAGACGGCTTCGGGTGCCAGGTCCACCCCCAACGCCTCCCGGGCCACCGAGGCCAGCAGCGCCGTCCCGTATCCCTCGCCGCTTCCCAGGTCCAGCACCCGCTTGCCGGCGGCCATGGGGAGGAGGAAACGGTAGGCGACCAGGTGGCGCTGGAACCAGTAGTTCTCTTCCCGGATGCCGGGAAGGGTCCTCTCCCCGGTCAGGATGAGGTCGGGGTAATGCTCCTGCGGGAGGTCGTTTTCCGCCGCTTCGCTCATCTTCCGTCACCTGGCGCCCGTTGCTCTTCCGTCGTTTTCCGCCCTTGCCGCGCTCGTGCTCGCCCCTCGCGCGGATGCCGCCGTCACCGGCGCGGGCGGTCGCTCCGTTGCGGCATCCGGCAAAAAGCCATTTTACCATCCCCGCAAGGCCCGGGGAGGAGTCGGGCGGCATTCGCGTCCGGGCAGGTCCTATGGGTCATGGGCGGGGCATGGTCAGGGTGGCCAGCGATGAGGCGACGATCATGATCCCCAGCACGACCATGTAGAAATTGCTGAACACCCCTCCCAGTCCCAGGAGGAAGAAGCCCAGCGCGCAAGCGCCTGCCGTGTATGCAAGCCTCATGCGGTTCATTTCACCAGGTCCAGCACCTGCTTGAACTCGTCGCCGTCCGCGCGGTAGGTCACCTCGTAAATGAGGGCTTCCGAGGTGGTTACCGTGGCCCCCGCGCGCCGCATCCTCTCCAGGGCCATGGCGTGATCCCCGGGCTTGCGGGTACCCGTGGCATCCGCGACCACCTGCACCTGGTAGCCGCGGTGAAGGGCGTCGAGGACCGTCTGGCACACGCAGATGTGGGTCTCTATGCCGCAGACCAGCAGCCTCTTACGGTCGTTCTTCTTTACGGCCTCGGAGAATTCCGGGACCCCGAAACAGCTGAAGATGCGCTTGACGAGGGGACGGTAGGAGGGGAGGCTCTCCTTGATCTCGTCCACGGTGTGGCCGAGGCCCTGCGGGTAATGCTCGGTGAGGATCACCGGCAGGCGGAAGATGGAGGCGAAGCGCAACAGGCGGGAGATGGCGGCCACCACCTCCTCGCGGTTGTGGATCATGCGCACCAGCTTCTCCTGGGGGTCGATGACCACCAGGGCGCAGTCCCCGGCATTCGCCAGGTCGGGATGTCTTTCCATGGTTCCTCCCCCTTATTCGCGCTTAACCTCGCCGCTTGCCGCCTCAGTCCTACTCGCCTTCCTCCTCGGGGGCTTCCTGGAGGTAACGGTGCGCCAGGTCCGCCACCCGCATGGCGGAGTTGAAAGCGGCGTCGCCGCCCGTGCCCTCGGCCCCCGTGGTGTCCCCGCAGAGGAAGAAGTTGTCGATGGAGGGGATGGTGAAGCCGGGCCGGTCCTCCCTGGTCTGGCCGGGACGTGGCAGGAAGCCGTCCACCATGCTCAGGTGCATGGCGCGCTCCCAGTCCACCACCTCCCATATGCCGGGAAACATCTCCCGCAGGAGATCCCGCAGCCTCCCTTCCTCCCTTCCTACCTTCTCGGCGTTCTTCATCCATGGTTGGGGAAGCGGGTAGTACCAGGAGAGGAGCTGCTTCCCCTCCGGCGCCATGCCCGGGTCGATGTTGGAGGTGAATTGCCCCATGGTCAGGGGGTCGGAGGTGACAAGAAGGCCGTTCTTGTCGCTGACCTTCTCCTTGAGCCCCACGTCCAGGGCTATCCCCGCCGTGGGCACCAGCTCCCTTGCCTTCTTCACGAACTTGATGGGAAGGTCCTTGCCGCCGAAGAGATCGGGCAGTTCCTGCACGGGTATGGCGCTGACCACCGCCCGTGCCGCGTAGGCGGCCGTTTCCGTCTTGACCTGCCCCACGATCCCCTTGCGCAGCGTGAGGCGGGTAACCCTGGCGGAGGTCATTATCTGGCCGTTCTTCTCTATCTCCTCCCGCAAGCCCTCGATGATCTGGCGCGTCCCGCCCTCGGGGTATCCCACCTTCACCTTGGCGCGCAGGGCCTTTTTCAGGAAGGCGGCCATCTCTCCCGCGGAAGCGTGGCGCAGGTCGGGGGCGATGATGCCTATGCCCGAGAGAACGCGGAGGAGCTCCAGGGCTTCCGCGGAGCGGCAGCGGGAGGTCATCTCCTCCAGGGACAGCTGGTACTTGCGAGCTGGGCTGCCCAGAACCAGCTTCAACAGGTAGCGGGAGGCGCTGAGCTTGGCCGGGAAGGGGAGCAGGGGGGAGCGCAGTATCTTCCCCACGTTGTTGGGGAGAGGGTGGAATTCCCCACCGCGGTAGAGTTCAGGCTCGCCGGGTTCCAGGAAGCGCAGTTCACGGCCAAGGCGGCGGAAGACCGCCGCCGCCGCGCCCTGCGAGGCGAAGCGGTTGTCGTGCAGCCCGTATTCCACGGTGTAACCGTCGCGTTCCAGGTAGGCGGCCCTGCCCCCCAGGGAACGCGCCTTCTCGAGCAGCAGCACCCGGTAGCCCCCGTGGGCGAGCAGCGCTCCCGCGGAAAGGCCCGCGTATCCCCCACCTATGACGACGACATCGTAATCCATGTGCGACTCCCTCTGCTCAAGCGAACTTCACCCAAAGCTGAGCGGCGCTGCACCTCGCGCCGGCATCTCCAATATATCAGAACCCGGTTCTCCCGGAGCTGCATCTATTGTAAGCTTGATTTCTCGGGAAGGGGTACAGCGAGGGGAGGAGACGGCCGGCTCCGCTCGGGGCGGGAAAGGGAGCGTGAGAGACGGGCGGAGGGGCTCCCCGCCTTGCAGCGCGCCGCTGCCTCCGGCGGTGGGAGGGGAGCGGCCTGCGCGTGAGAAGAAGGGATGAAAGGCAATGATGCGGGAGAAGGTGGCCTTTTACGCTGACAGCGTCGAACACATAAGGCTTGAGGGGATTCTCGAGATTCCGGAGGGGGAGGGCCCGCACCCCGCCTGTATCCTCTGCCACCCCCACCCCCTGGGCGGGGGATCCATGCACGTGCCCCTGCTCCAGGTGCTCTCCCAGGTGCTTTGCGGGCAGGGCTGGGCCTGCCTGCGCTTCAACTTCCGGGGCGTGGGGCGCAGCACGGGCGAGTCCTCGGGGGGGTTGCGGGAGCCGGAGGATATCCGGGGAGCCCACCGTTACCTGCGGGAGAGGGAGGAGGTGGACGCGGAGGACCTCTCCCTGGCCGGGTGGTCCTTCGGGTCATGGGTGGGGCTTAGGTGGGCGGTCGAGGCGGGGTGTTGCCGCCGGCTCGCCCTGGTGAGCCCTCCCCTGGTGGGCTTCGATTTCTTCCACTTCCTCGAGGGGAGGGAAGCGTCGGAGCTTCCCGATGTCCTGCTGGTCGCGGGCTCGCGAGACCAGTTCGCGGAGGAAGGCAGGCTGCGGGAGCTCGCCGGGAGACTGGGAGGGAAGCTGGTTATTCTGGAGGGTGCCGACCATTTTCTTTTCGGCTACGAGTCGATGGTGGCCCAGGCCATAGCGGATCATTGGAAGAATAACCCAGGCAGAGTTTAAGGCCGTGAAGTGGTGGGGAATGAGGGCCGCCCTCGAGCGCAAGGCCCGCCGCCCTGACGGGAGCAGCGCAGGCGCCGCGGCGCTCGCAACACGTCCGCCTCGTGTCTCTTCTTCGCCGGGATATACCGAAGAATGCGTGCAAGGGGATACCGCGTACGGCTTATCCCGCAGCCCCCGCGGAGGGACCACCGTCCGCTAATCGAAAGCCCCTTTCGTGACGATGATCATCAATTTAAGGAAGGGGAACAATATCAATAGGCGCGATAACGGGTATCGGATGGAAAAGTGGTGGTTGGCCATGATGCGCGAGGAGTTCCTGAGGAAGGTAAAGGAAGCGGCAGGCCTGGAATCGGTGCATCAGGCTGACGCGGTGGTGATGGCCGTGGTGGCCGTCCTGAAAGCGGGATTGCCTCCAGAGCAGGCGGAGATGCTCGCCGCCTCCCTGCCCGAGGACCTGAGGCTGGGTGGCAGATGGTCGGCGCCTATCCAGCGGATATCCTGGAGAGGGAGGATATATACTACGAGGGTTCGGAGGGGGTTGAGGAGAAAGAGGCCTCCACCATCACCCAGGGATGATGGGGGCGTGGGCGCGGCAAGGGCGGGCAGGCCGTTGCCGCACGGAGCGTTAGGGGCGGTTTCCGGCGGCCAAACCGATTACGTGCAAGGTTAACGGGCTGCCTTGCGGGCGACCTGAGGCCAGCAAGGCGGAGAGTGGATGCCCTCAACTTTTCAAGTTTTCCCTCGCGGACGCATGGAATGACTCCGCAGTCTGCTTTTCCGGCGTGAGATATGGGCATGCGACTGCCGCTGCGGTGCGTCGCCTCGCGGATGCTTTCGCGGCCGGGAGGTGGTGGGAGGCGGCTACCCGAACCGCGTATGAAGCTGAGCAAGCAACTTCCTTGCAATAGCCATTCACAGTGGATATAATACCCTCGGTGTGCTGGCGAGGGTGCCGGAGCACCGAAAATCCGCGATGAGGACTCACCGGGGACTCCAGGCCGAGCAGGCTGAGAGCCTTCGGTTAAATATATGCCCGAAAACCATTTGTAAGACCGATGGGGTCGCGAGAAAGACCGAGCAAGGGCCCGTCACTTGAGAGAAGAGGAAAGGAGTTGCAGCATGATTCCGAGTGACCTTGAGATCGCCCAAGCGGCGGAACTAATGCCCATCGCGGAGATCGCCAAGAAGATGGGACTGGAGGAGGACGAGATCGAACTGTATGGCAAGTACAAGGCGAAGATCAACTTCGAACAGGTCCTGGAGAGATTGAAAGACCGACCCAACGGTAAGTACATCGACGTCACCGCCATTACCCCCACCCCCTTGGGGGAGGGCAAGACGGTTACTTCCATCGGCATGACGGAGGCGCTGGCCAAGATCGGGAAGAACGTTTGCCTCACCCTGCGCGAGCCCTCGCTGGGCCCGGTGTTCGGCATCAAGGGAGGCGCGGCGGGAGGGGGCTACTCGCAGGTGGTTCCCATGGAGGACCTCAACCTTCATTTCACCGGCGATATCCACGCCGTGGGCGCGGCCAACAACCTGCTGGCGGCGATGATCGACACCAGCATCCTCCTGGGAAACCCACTCAACATCGACCCCCTTACCATTTCCTGGAGGAGGGTGGTGGACATCAGCGACCGCGCCCTGCGCGACATCGTCATCGGCCTGGGCGGGAGGGAGAACGGCTACCCCCGCCAGACTGGCTACGACATCACCGTGGCCTCTGAGGTCATGGCCATCCTGGCCCTGGCCACCAGCCTCAAGGACCTTCGCGAGCGCCTGGGGCGCATCGTGGTCGCCTACACCTACGACGGCGAGCCGGTGACCGCCGAGGACGTCAAGGCCGCCGGCGCCATGTCCGTGCTCCTCAAGGAGGCCCTCAAGCCCAACCTTATCCAGACCCTGGAGCACAACCCCTGCATCATGCATACCGGGCCCTTCGCGAACATCGCGCATGGCAACAACTCCATCGTCGCCGACCTGGTGGCCATAAAGATGGCCGACTACGTGGTGACGGAGTCGGGATTCGGGGCCGACATGGGGGCGGAGAAGATGATGAACATCAAATGCCGTTACTCGGGCATGAGCCCTGACTGCGTGGTCATCACCACCACCATCCGCGCCCTGAAGATGCATGGAGGCGCCTTCGAGGCCCGTCCCGGCAAGCCCCTCGACGAGGAGCTGGTGAAGAAGGAGAACATGCCCGCCCTGGAGCAAGGCTCTGCGAACCTCATCAAGCAGATCGAGAACATGAAGCTCTTCGGCGTGCCGGTGGTGGTGACCATCAACAGGCGCATCACCGACACCGACAAGGAGATAGAGCTGGTCAAGAAGCTGGCCGAGGGAGCCGGAGTGGTGGCTTGCGTTCCCATTGAGGTTTGGGCCAAGGGCGGTGAAGGAGGCAAGGAGGCCGCCCAGGCCATCGTGGAGGCCTGCGAGCAGCCCAAGAACTTCAAGTTCCTCTACGAGCTGGACTGGTCCATCAAGGAGAAGATCGAGGCCATCGCCACCAAGATCTACGGCGCGGACGGCGTCGATTACGCACCTCTGGCGGAGCAGAAGATCAAGCAGTACACGGAGGCGGGCTACGACAAGCTCCCCATCTGTATGGCGAAGACCCACCTCTCGCTCTCCCATGATCCTAATTTGAAGGGAGCGCCCAAGGGCTTCCGCCTACCCGTGGTGGACATCAGGCCCTCCATAGGTGCCGGGTTCCTCTACCCGCTGTGCGGCGCCATGCGCACCATGCCCGGCCTGCCCAGCCGCCCGGCGGCGGTGGACGTGGACATCGACGAGAACGGCAGGACCATGGGACTGTTCTGATCGCGCTTACCGCGGTTGGATGATTATGGAAAAGGATGCCCCGGTCCGCTGGACCGGGGCATTTTCGGGAAAGGGAAGGACTATCCCGCGGAGGTCGGACCTTGCAAGATAGCTGCCGGGTGCTCTTTCTGCCGGACAACCGGTACGTCATGGTTCCCAAGGGCGAGAACCTCCTCAAGGCGGCCATGGACGCCGACGTGCACGTGAACGCCTCCTGCGGCGGCTCCGGGTCGTGCGGCAAGTGCCGGGTGCTGGTCGAGGAGGGGGAGGTGGAGCGGGAACCAAACCCCAAGCTCTCCGAGGAGGAGATCTCCCAAGGATACGCGCTGGCCTGCCAGACCAGCGTGCTCTCCGATCTCCGGGTGAGCATCCCCATCGAATCGCGTATCGGGGACAGGAGGATTTTCGAGCGCAAGGAGCCGGAGCCCGCACACGGCCACCTGCTCTCCGCGGCGGACTGGGAGAAGAGGCTTCCCCACTGGGAGCTCAACCCGTCCACGCGCAAGATCCACCTGGTTCTCGCGGAACCCACCCTCGACGACAACGTCAGCGACGCCGAGAGGGTAAAGCGGGGACTGGCCGTGGAAACGGGGCTGCGAGACGTAATCATCGACTACCCCGTGCTGCAGCGCCTTCCCAACATGTTGCGCCAGAGCGACTGGGACATCACCGTCACCGTCTTGGACAGCGGGGAGGAGCTGCGCGCCGTGCGCATCGAGCAGGGGGACACCTCGGGGCGCCAGTCCGCCATCGCCATCGACGTGGGGACCACCACCATCTCCGCCGAGCTTATCGACCTGCAGACGGGCGAGGTCACGGCCCGCGCCTCCGACTACAACGCGCAGGTGGCCTTCGGGGAGGACGTGATCACCCGCATCATCTACGCCACGCGCGGCACGGGGCTGGCCAAGCTGCAGTCGGTGGTGGTGGGCACCATCTGGAACCTCATCAAGAGCCTGGTGGAGCAGGCGGGCATCGAGTACTGTGACATAACTCACCTGGTGGTTTCCGGGAACACCACCATGACCCATCTCCTACTGGGACTGAACCCACGGTACATCAGGGAGGAGCCCTACATCCCCTCGGCCACCTTCTTCCCCTGGATAAAATGTAGCGACCTGGGTCTGCGCATCGCGGCCGGGGTCTATCTTTACGCGGTGCCCTGCGTGGCCTCCTACGTGGGCGGGGATATCGTGGCCGGGATGCTGGCCTCGGGCATCTTCAACGCCGACAAGCTCACCCTCTACATCGACATAGGGACCAACGGGGAGATGGTGCTGGGAAACCGCGAGTGGATGCTCTCCTGCTCCTGCTCCGCCGGACCCGCCTTCGAGGGGGGCGGCGTGAAGCACGGCATGCGGGCCACCCGCGGGGCCATCGAGCAAGTGCGCATCAACAAGGTGAACTACGAGCCCATGATCATCACCGTGGGGCACCGCAGGCCCATCGGCATCTGCGGGTCGGGGCTCATCGATGCCTTGTCCGAGATGTTCCTCACCGGCATCGTCAACGAGAAGGGGAAGATCAACACCGAGCTCCCGACGGACAGGGTGCGAGCGACGGAGGGCGGGGCGGAGTACGTGCTGGTGCGGGCCGAGGATTCGGCGACGCGGCGGGACATAGTGATAACCGAGGTGGATATAGATAACCTCATGCGCGCCAAGGCCGCGGTCTACGCCGGCATAGAGATACTCCTCTCCTCCGTGGACATGGACGTTTCCATGATAGACGAGCTGCTCATCGCGGGCGCCTTCGGCCGCTACCTGGAGGTGGACAAGGCGGTGACCATCGGCCTTCTGCCGGACATCGGCTATGAAAAGATGAAGTTCGTGGGCAACGGGTCCCTTTTAGGGGCCCACCTGGCCGCGCTCTCCAAGGACATGCTGAACAAGGCGAAGGATATCGCGCACCAGATGACTTACCTCGAGCTCTCCATGAACCCGGCCTTCATGGAACATTACCTGTCGGCCCTTTTCTTCCCCCATACCAACCTGGAGGCCTTCCCCTCGGTGCGGGAAAGGCTGGAGAGCTACCGCAACGAGCAGCGGTTGGCCGGGGAGGCGGCCGTGGGGGGGGAGGTGGGCTGAGTGGGCTTCGTCATCGCCGTGTCCGGCAAGGGAGGCACCGGGAAGACCACCTTCTCCGCCCTGGCCGTCGACTACTTGAAGCGCACCACGGGCAAGGCGGTGCTCGCGGTGGACGCGGATTCCAACGCCAACCTGGACCAGGCGCTGGGTACCAGGGCGGAGAAGACCATCGGCGCGGTAAGGGAAGACCTCACCGAGAACGTCTCCCGCATGCCGGCCGGCATGTCCAAGGAGGTGTGGGTGGAGACCATGTTGCGGCAGGCGCTGGTGGAGGAGAAGGGCTTCGACCTCATCTCCATGGGCCGGCCGGAGGGGCCGGGGTGCTATTGCTACCTCAACAACATCTTCCGGCGCTACCTGGATATCATGGGCGACCAGTACGAGTACGTGGTGATGGACAACGAGGCGGGCATGGAGCACCTCTCGAGGCGCACCACGCGGGGGGTGGACGTGATGTTCATCGCCTCCGATCCCACCGTGCGCGGGGTGATGACCGCCCTGCGCATACGTGACCTGGCGCGGGAGCTGAAGCTGGATATACGGCGCGTGGCCCTGGTGGTTTCCCGGGTGAAGGACGGGCTCCCCGAAAACCTGCGCGCCCTGGCCGACGAGAACAAACTGGAGGTAGCCGGCACGGTACCCGAGGACCCTCTGATAAGCGCCCTGGACGAGGAAGGGCGGGCCATCGTCTCCCTTCCCCAGGACAGTCCGGCCCGCCTGGCGGTGGAGGAAATCCTCGGCCGCTACGTGAAGAAAGGCGGGCGCAAGTGAGAGATAATGCGCTGGTGTTATTTGCGTTAAAAAAGGTGGAATTGCACGGGAGTTAGTGAGATAATCAGGATTTGGACCGGGGAGGTCTTAGGATGTACGTGGAAAAGCCCATGATCGTATTCTTGGACAGGCTCGCCTCCAGGTCACCTGAGCCGGGTGGCGGCGCCGTTTCCGCCCTCGTGGGAGCACTGGGAGCCGCCCTGGTATCCATGGTCGGCAACCTCACCCTGGGCAAGGAAAAATACGCCGATGTTCAGGACCAGGTGGAGGAACTTCTCGAACACTCCGAAAAGCTCCGTGACGAGCTGCAGGGACTGATCCAGAGAGACACCGAGGTCTACGCGGAGGTCTCCGCCGCCTACAAGATGCCCCGCGAGAGCGAGGAGGAAAAGGCGGCGCGCTCCTCCAGCATCCAGAAAGCCCTGAAGACCGCCACCGAGGTACCCTTCGAGATCGCCGAGAAGTGCCTGGAGGTGGCGCGCGTATCGCAGACGGCAGCCGAGATCGGCAACGTGGGAGCGGTGAGCGACGCCGGCGTGGCGGCGCTGCTGGCCGAGGCGGCCGCGCAGAGCGCTGCCCTCAACGTGAAGATCAACGTCAAGAGCATCGAGGACCGCGACTTCGCTGAGGCGAGGTGGTCGCGCGTGCGGGAAATACTCGATGAGACGGCGCTCTTGCGGGAGCGCGTGGTCAAGCTGACCTACGAGAAGCTGGGATGATATGGCGGCACAGGCGGGAAGGCGGCCGCTGCAGGGATGCACGCGCGGAGCACTGGACCATGAGCGGCGGAGTGCCCGTAAGCGGTCGCAAGCGATAGAGGGGAAGGCGTTCGAAATCCGCCAAGGATCGGGAAAGGGAAAGGAGCGAGGCATATGACGGTGGTCATCGATTGTGTCGCCATCGGCGATGAGCTGATGAAGGAGATCGTGGCCGAGACGGAGACCCTCAAGGCCAAGGGCATCACCCCAGGCATCGCCACCCTCCTGGCGGGAGACGACTTCGGGGCGCGCATGTACCGGGGGCAGGTGGAGAAATTCTGCGAGGAGGCCGGCTTCAACTACATCAACGAGAACCCGCCAGCCGACGTGAGCGAGGAGGAGGTGGTGGAGATCGTGAAGCGGCTCAACGCCGACAAGGCGGTGAGCGGCATCCTCCCCCTGCGTCCCTTCCCCGAGCACATCTCGGACAGCGCAGTGATCAACACCATCGACGTGAACAAGGACATCGACTGCTTCCACCCCTTCAACATGGGCAAGCTTGCCCTGGGGGAGCCCACCTTCCCGCCGGCGACGCCCTCCGCGGTGGTGGAGATCCTGGACCGCTACGCCCGCGAATACGAGAAGATGGACCCCAAGGATTTCTACGAGGGGGCGGAGATAGTGGTGGTGGGCCACTCCAACATCGTGGGGAAGCCGGTGGCCTTCCTCATGCTCAACCGCAACGCCACCACCAGCGTGTGCCACGTCTTCACCAGCATGAAGGGCAACCTGGAAAAACATACCAAGGGAGCCGACATCCTCATCGTGGCTGCGGGGAAGGCGGACCTCATAGGCCCCGACCAGGTGAAGGAAGGCGCCATCGTGGTTGACGTGGGCATCAACCGCGTCAAGGTGCTGGACGAGAAAGGGGAGCCCGTGCTCAACGAGAAGGGTAAGCCCAAGACGAAGACGGTGGGCGACGTCTCCTTCGACGCGGTCAAGGACATGACCAAGGCCATCACGCCCGTGCCCGGCGGGGTGGGCTCGGTGACCAACCGCATGCTCATGAAGAACGCCCTGCGCGCCTGCAAGATGCAGCACGGAGTGGAATGACATATGACAAAGCGCACACAGGACGTAAGGGATATCTTACTTATAGAGGCGATAGGAGACATCGGGAAAGGAGAAAGGAAATGGCATTCAATCTACCGACGGAAACGGCCAAGGGCAAGATCCGCGAGGTAGAGCTTGGCGCCGGCGAAAAGGCCAGGAAGGTCGGAGGAGAGTCCTGCCTTCCTTTCTACCTCTGGGAGGGGGAGATGCCCAACAAGCCTCTCGTGGCTGCTGAGGTCATAGACTTGGTTGGCGAGCTACCCTCCGCGTTGGAAGAAGCCCTGGGCGAGGTGAAGGGCGATCCCATCGCCTGGGCCAAGAAGGCGGTTGAGGAGTGGGGTGCCGACGCCATCTTCCTCCTGCTTGCCTCCACCGATCCCAAAGCGACCAATGCGTCGGCAGAGGAGGCGGCGGAGACGGTACTCAAGGTGGAGGAGGCGGTCAACGTCCCCGTGATCGTCTATGGTACCGAGGACCTGGACAAAGATGCTGAGATCGCCAGGGTGGTGGCCACCAAGGCGGAGGGCAAGAACCTTCTTCTCGGTCCCGCAAAGGAAGACAACTTCAAGAAGGTGGGCGCCCCGGCCATCGGCTACAAGCAGACGGTATCCGGCATGACTCCCATCGACGTGAACCTGGCCAAGCAGCTCAACATCCTCCTCACCAACCTGGGCATGGAGGCGGAGAAACTGGTAATCGACCCCACCACCGGCGCTCTGGGTTATGGCTTGGAGTACAGCTACTCGGTGATGGAGCGTTTGAAGATCGCCGGACTCTTCCAGGATGATTCCATGACCCAGATGCCCATGCTGGCCAATATCGGCTTCCAGGCATGGAAGACCAAGGAGGCAAAGAGCTCGGAGGGGGAATATCCTGAGTGGGGAAACGCCGCGAAGCGCGGCATCATGTGGGAGACGATTACCGCGGTGGCCTTGCTGATGGCGGGCGCGGACATCCTTGTGTTGCGCCATCCGGAGTCCATACGCCTTGTAAAGAAGTTAATCGCCGACCTTTCCGGGTAGGCTTAGCATAGACTCGCCGAGCAATCTCCGGCGGATGAAAATGGTGTTCAAGGAGAGGAGTAGATCGGCGGAGAGATAGGTTCAAGGAGGACCTTATAATTCCACAGGAGGAAGGAGAGACATGGCAGAGTTCGAGGAAATGACGGCATGCGAAGCTACACTGGAGATGCTGCGCATCGCCAAAGAGGCGGAACAGGAGACCGCCTTCGACCGCGTGCAGCAGCAGAAGGGATGCGCCTTTGGAGAGGCAGGTAGCTGCTGCCGCATCTGCAACATGGGCCCCTGCCGCATAAACCCCAAGAAGCCCGACGAGAGCAGGGGCGTCTGCGGCGCCAACATCGATACCATCGTCGCACGCAACTTCGCGCGCATGGTGGCGGGGGGATCCTCCGCACACTCGGATCATGGCCGGGCTGTGGCCGAGACCCTTGTTATGGCCACAAAGGGGGAGGCTACCGACTACCAGATAAAGGACCGCGTTAAACTCTTAGAAGTGGCAGCGGACCTGGACATCGAGATCGGCGATCGAGACATCAATGACATTGCCCTTGAGGTGGGTGAGCGCTGCCTGGCCATGTTCGGCCAGCAGGACGGCGAGCTGGCCTTCGCTCAACGGGCGCCTGAAAAGCGCAAGGAGATCTGGCGCCAGCGAGGCGTGTTCCCCCGCGGTATTGACCGCGAGGTGGTAGAGGTCATGCATCGCACGTCTATCGGCGTTGACCAGGACTATGAGAACATCCTCAAGGGAGCCGAGCGCTGCGCGTTATCCGATGGATGGGGCGGCTCCATGATCGGCACCGAGCTGCAGGATATCCTATTCGGCACGCCGGAGCCCCTGGAGAGCAAAATCAACCTGGGAGTGCTCAAGGAGGATGAGGTGAACATCATCGTCCATGGGCACGAGCCCATCCTCTCGGAGATGATCGTGCTCGCCGCCAGCCTACCGGATATGCAGGAGAAGGCCAAAGCTGTGGGCGCCAAGGGCATTAACCTCGCCGGCATATGCTGCACGGCTAATGAGGTCCTCACCCGCCATGGGGTGCCCATCGCCGGCAACGTGCTACAGCAGGAGCTGGCTCTGCTCACCGGCGCGGTGGAGGCCATGGTGGTGGACGTTCAGTGCATCTATCAAGGTGTCGGGCAGATCGCCAGCTGTCTGCACACCGATATCATAACCACCTCTCCCAAGGCAAAGATGCCCTACGCTCGGCATATCGAGTTCCACGAGGACCACGCCCTGGAGATCGCCAAGGAGATCGTCTCAGCGGCTATCGACAATTTCCCCAAGCGCGGCAAGGTGAACATCCCGGACAACACGGAAGCGCTCATCGCTGGCTTCAACCACGAGTATATCAACTACATGCTCGGCGGGAAGTTTCGCGCATCCTATCGGCCTCTTAATGACGCCATCATCGACGGCCGCATCCGTGGCGTAGTGGGCGTGGTGGGTTGTAACAACCCGCGCGTCAAGCACGACGACATCCATGTCAGGGTGACCAGGGAGCTCATCGCCAATGGTTGCCTGGTGGTCATGACCGGTTGCGCAGCCCAGTCGGTGGCCAAGGCGGGGCTCATGCTCCCCGAGGTAGCGAGAGAGATCTGCCCCCGGGGGTTGTGGGAGGTCTGCGAGGCCGTCGGCATACCACCGGTGCTGCACGCGGGCTCATGCGTGGACAACAGCCGCATCCTCATGTCCCTCACCGCTATGGTCAAGGAGGGCGGCCTGGGCGAAGATATAAGCGACCTCCCGGCGGCGGGTTGCGCTCCGGAGTGGATGAGCGAGAAGGCCATCTCTATCGGACAGTACTTCGTGGTTTCTGGGGCGGCTGTGGTCTTCGGAGTGAGCTGGCCCACCCTAGGCTCGAAGAACGTCACCGAACATCTGTTCGAGAAATACAACGAGATCTACAAGAACAGCTGGCACTTTGAGCCGGACCCGGAGAAGTTGGTGGGCAAGCTGCTTACCTTGATCGACAGCAAGCGCGAGGCTCTGGGGATAACTGCCAAGCGCGAGAGGGTGCTTTACGACATGGCCATGAGAAGGGAGTTGGAGATCTGATGAGTCGGATAATCGCTGCCGCAGCCATCAAGGGAGCCCACAAAGAGGTGGCCGAGGCGGAGCGCATGCTCGCCGAGACCAAGGAGGCCGTCGGTGCCACCGCGAAGGTGGAGTTCCCCAACACAGGGTTCTATCTACCCATCATCTACGCTCTGACAGGTATGCAAGTGCAGAAGCTGGAGGACATGGACAAGGTGTTGGAGTACGCAAAAGAGCTCCTGCCCCCGGTCCCAAGGCAGAGCCACTGGGTGCCTTACCTGGGACACACCCTGGATGCCGGTATCGCCACCCTCTTTGCTGGCGAGATCATCGAGGGCTGTAAGTACACTACCAACCCACCGGTGGACGACCTCTGGCTTGGGGTGGCTGATGACATCATCATGCGCGAGCGCGGCGTGGAGTTCGTTGACGGCACCGCACCCGGTTTCTGCGCGCTGGTAGGACGCGCCTCCACCCCGGAGATGGCGGATAAGATCGTGGTGGAACTCCTGCAGAAGAACCTGTATGTTTGGATTTCCGGCCACGTGGACGGCGTCTCCATTGCAGAGCAGCTGCAGCAGGTAGACCGCCAGCTAGGTTGGGACACGCGCATCGTACCTTACGGCAAGGAGATGTCCTCGGCGGTCTATTCGCTGGGATTCGCGGCCCGTGCCGCCATGTCCTTCGGCGGGGCGCAGCCGGGCGATTATAAAAAGATCCTTCGCTACAACAAGAACCGCATCTTCGCCTTCGTGCTCGCCCTGGACTACGTGGACGAGCAGAAGTACGCCTACGCCGCGGGGGCCATCAACTACGGGTTCCCCACCATCGCCAACACCCCCATCCCGGATATCCTTCCCACCGGAGTGTGCACCTATGAGCATGTGGTGGGAGGCGTGTCGGAGGAGGAGATCGTCCAGAAGTGCGTGGAGGTGCGCGGCCTCAAGATCCAGATCGCCGAGATCCCCATCCCCATGGCTTATGGCCCCGCCTTCGAGGGCGAGGTCATCCGCAAGGACGACATGTACGTCCAGTTCGGCGGAAACATAACGCCGGCCTTCGAGTATGTGCGCATGCAGGAGATGGATGAGGTCACGGACGGCAAGATCGAGGTCATCGGCCCGGAGATAGATGACGTCGAGGAGGGGAGCGCTTTGCCCCTGGGCATTGTGGTAGAAGTCGCCGGGCGGAAGATGCAGGAGGACTTCGAATCGATTCTCGAGCGGCAGGTACATCATTTTATAAACGGCGCCGAGGGCATCTGGCACATGGGCCAGCGCGACATCGTCTGGACGCGTATCAGCAAAAAGGCCCAGGCCAAGGGGTTCAAGATCCGCCACTACGGCGAGATCATCCATGCCAAGCTGATCAACGACTTCCCCTCCATCGTGGACAAGGTACAGGTGACCATCTACACCAACATGGAGGATGTGGAGAAGTGGGAGGCCACCGCGAGGCAGGCCTATCGCTACCGCGACGAGAAGACGGCAGGCATGACCGACGAGTCGGTGGATACTTTCTACTCCTGCACCCTGTGCCAGTCCTTCGCCCCAACTCACGTCTGCATCATCTCCCCGGAGAGGCTGGGGCTGTGCGGGGCCTACAACTGGCTGGACGGCAAAGCGGCCTATGAGATCGACCCCACGGGGCCCAACCAGCCGGTGAAGAAGGGCGACTGTGCCGACGACGTGAAGGGCGTGTGGCCGGCCATCAACGAGTTCGTCAAGGAGAAATCGGGAGGCAACACGCAGAACGTCACCATGTACTCCATGATGGAGGACCCCATGACTTCCTGCGGGTGCTTCGAGTGCATCGTAGCCTTCCTACCCATGTGCAACGGGGTGATGATAGTCAACCGCGAGCACAAGGGAGAGACACCCTGCGGCATGACCTTCTCCACCCTGGCCAACTCGGTGGGCGGCGGGCAGCAGACGCCGGGCTTCATTGGCATCGGGAAGGTGTACATCACCTCCAAGAAGTTCATCTCCGCCGACGGTGGCTTCCAGCGCATCGTGTGGATGCCCAAGGAGCTTAAGGAAACCCTCAAGGAGCAGCTCCAGAAGCGCTGCGAGGAGATCGGCGACCCCGACTTCGTCGACAAGATAGCCGACGAGGACGTGGGGACCACCGAGGAGGAAATCCTTCCCTGGCTGGAGGAGAAGGGGCATCCCGCGCTGACCATGGAGCCCATGCTCATCTAGGAAGGAAGGGAAAGGGGCCCGCCCACCCCTTGCCCAGTGCTGAACATATATCAGGTGGGGGAAGACCGCTTATCTGGAAGGAAGGAGTTAGAAGATGGGACTTTCGGGCTTGGATATCTTCAAGAAGCTGCCCAAGACCAACTGCAAGGAATGCGGGTTCCCGACCTGTCTGGCCTTCGCCATGAAGCTGGCGGCGGGCCAGACCAGCCTCGACGAGTGTCCCTACGTGACGGACGAGGTGCGCGCCGAGCTGGCCGAGGCGGCCGCGCCTCCCATCCGGGGGGTCACCGTCGGGGTGGGGGACGAGGCCTTCAAGGTGGGCGAGGAGCTGGTGCTCTTCCGCCATGAGAAGACCTTCTTCAACCCCGCGGTCCTGGGGGTTTTGGTAAGCGACGACATGGACGACGCCAAGGTGGACGAGCTGCTCAAGCAGGCCAAGGAATGCGAGCATGAGCGGGTGGGCGTGATGCTCAAGGTGGGGACCATCGCCGTCAAGTCCGCCTCCGGCGACGCCGGCAAGTTCAAGGCGCTGGTGGAGAAGGTAAAGGGCGCCACCGCCAAGCCCCTCGTCCTCATGGCCGAGGACGTCGAGGTCATGAAGGCCGGGGTGGAGGCCGCCGGCGACTCCCGCCCCCTGCTCTACGCCGCAACCGAGGCCAACGTGGACGCCATGGGCGGGCTGGCCAAGGAGAAGGACCTGCCCCTGGCGGTGAAGGCGGCCGACCTGGACAAGCTGGCGGAGCTCTCGGAAAAGCTCACCGGCATGGGCCTCAAGGACCTGGTGCTCGACCCGGCGCCGCGCAAGCCGGGGGAGACCTTCAAGGACCTGGTGGCCATGCGCCGGGCGGCGCTGAACGAGAAGTTCGCTCCCTTCGGGTTCCCCGCCATCACCTTCCCCTGCGAGGAGACGGACGACGAGCTCTACGAGACGGCCCTGGCGGCCATGTACGTCTGCAAGTACGGCGGGATCGTCGTCCTCTCCCACGCCGAGCAGTGGAGGATGTACCCCCTGCTGGTGCTGGTGCTCAACGTCTACACCGACCCCCAGCGCCCCATGGCCGTGGACTCCAAGTTCTACGAGATCGGGGCCCCGGACGAGAACAGCCCCGTGCTGGTGACCACCAACTTCTCCCTCACCTACTTCATCGTCTCCGGCGAGATAGAGGGGAGCAAGATACCGGCCTGGCTGGGAGTGGTGGACGTGGACGGCCAGTCGGTGCTCACCGCATGGGCGGCGGGCAAGTTCGTGCCCGAGACCATCGCCAAGTTCATCAACACCTCGGGGATCATCGACAAGATAAAGCACCGCAAGCTCATCATCCCCGGTTACGTGGCCCAGATCTCCGGCGAGCTGGAGGAGGAGCTGCCGGACTGGGAGATCGTCATCGGCACCCGGGAAGCCGCGGACATCCCCGCCTTCCTGCGCCAATTCTCCACCGTGTGAGAGATGCGGGCAGAGCTGGGCTCGCGATTTAGATACCAGGGACGCGGTAGACGTCGAAGAACAGAGGAGGAACGCAAGAGATGATCATCACCACATCGAAGCCCTTCGAGGAGGTGCTGAAGGAGCTCGAGGGCGAGGAGAAGGTCTTCATCGTCGGCTGCGGCCTGTGCGCCACCACCTGCGAGACGGGGGGCGAGGAGCAGGTGGCCGAGATGAAGGCCAGGCTGGAGGCCGAAGGAAAGACGGTCACCGGCGCCATAATCTACGACGAGGTGTGCCACGAGCTGAACACCAAGCGCAAGTTCCGGGAGAACAAGGACGCGGTGGAGGCCGCCGATAGTTTCCTGGTCATGTGCTGCGGCGCCGGAGTGCAGTCGGTGCGCGAGTCCACCGAGAGGGCGGTGCACCCCGCCTGCAACACCGTCTTCCTGGGCAACATCCAGCGGCACGGCCACTTCATGGAGAAGTGCTCCCTGTGCGGCGAGTGCGTGCTGGAGGACTTCGGGGCCATCTGCCCGGTGACCCGCTGCCACAAGGGCATACTCAACGGTCCCTGCGGTGGCACCGACGAGGGCAAGTGCGAGACGGACAAGGAAAAGGACTGCGGCTGGACCCTCATCTACAACCAACTGGAGAAGATGGGGAAGCTGGACCGCTTCCGCAAAATCTACGGCTTGAAGAACTGGCAGGCGAACATGAAGCCCGGCCGCGTGATCTTCGAGAAGAAGGGCGAGGGGGGTGAGTGAGATGACATTGCTCATCAAAGAACACGTCAAGCCCGCCATCCAGGAGATCCTCCAGGCCGGGAAGTTCCTGGTAACCGGCGAGATCGGGCCCCCCAAGGGCACGGATATCGACGAGATGATCGAGCACATCCACCTGCTCAAGGACAGGGTCCACGCCATGAACATCACCGACAACCAGTCCTCGGTGATGCGCTACCCCTCCCTGGCAACGGCCATCCTCATCAAGGAGCTGGGAGGAGAGCCCAACCTGCAGGTCACCTGCCGGGACCGCAACCGCCTGGCCATCGAGGCCGACCTGCTCTTTGCCTACACGCGCGGCATCCGCAGCGTGCTCTGCCTCACCGGGGACTCCATCCCCGTGGGAGACCACAAGGAGGCCAAGGCGGTCTTCGACTGCGAATCGGTGCAGCTCCTGCAGCTCATCCGCAACATGGAGGAGGGGCGCGACTCCGGCGGCAACGAGCTCAAGGGCGGCGTGCAGTTCTTCAAGGGAGCCATCGTCACCCCGGAGGCCATCCCCATCGAGCCCCAGATGATCAAGTTCGAGAAGAAGATCGAGGCGGGGGCCCAGTGGTTCCAGACCCAGGCCGTGTACGACATGGACAACTTCAAGCGCTTCATGGAGAAGGCGCGCGAGATCAGCGACAAGGCGTACATCTGCTGCGGCCTGGTGCTCCTCACCAGCCCCGGCCAGATCAAGTACATGAACGCCAACGTCCCCGGCGTATTCGTCCCTGAGGACCTGGCGCGGGAGATGGAGGACGCTCCCAAAGAGGAGAGGCTCTCCACCGGCATACGCATCATGGCCCGCCAGATCCGCCAGTGCATCGACGAGAAGCTCTGCGACGGCGTGCATATCATGGCCATCGGGAAGGAGGATGTGGTCCCCAGCATCCTCGAGGAAGCCGGAGTGGATATCAAGAAGATGTAGGGGATTCTGGGGATTTGGGGTCAGGATGGATCCTGGCCCCACCCCTCTATGGGGCCGTGGTTTGCGGCCTTAGCGGGCAGGGCGAAACGCAAAGCATGACCCCACCCCTGCGGGGCATGTACGAACGTGGGTGGTATGGTATGGAAGAATGGGAGCCCGCATTAACGGCCACCGCCATAGGGAGCCTGCCGCATACCGGCGCGGAGGAGGCCTGCGCCATGACGCTGCGGCACCTTGCGGAGGCGCCTGTCTGGCCGCAGCTGCCGCGGAGCAGTTTCCGGGAGAACATGTACGCTCAGTACAGCGAGGGATTGCCCGGGGTGGTGATCGACGAGGAGAGGCGCAAGGTCTTCTGCGACACCACCCGGGACCTCATCCCGGAGGTGGAAAAGATCTACCAGGCCTGCCTGGACGAGGACCCCTCCATGGCGCGCATCGGCGAGGGGTACGCATCCGGACTCTACCGCATGGCGGAGAAGCTGGCGGAGGAGGAAAGGGTCTATCCCTTGCTCAAGGGGCAAGTGACCGGTCCGGTGAGTTTCGGGCTCACCGTGATGGACGAGAGGAAACGGCCCATCCTCTATAACGACCAGCTGGCGGAGGCCATGATACGGCTGCTAAACCTGAAGGCGCGGTGGATGGAGGGTTTCCTGCGAGGGACGGGAAGGGCGCGCGAGGTGCTCATCTTCCTCGACGAGCCCTACCTGGTATCCGTGGGATCGGCCCTGGTGAGCGTAAGCCGGGAGAGGGTGGTGGAGTCCCTGCGCCTCTGCGCCGGGGGGCTCACCTGCCTGACGGGGGTGCACTGTTGCGGCAACACGGACTGGACGCTGCTCTTCGAGGCCGGGGTGCGGGTGGTGAGCTTCGATGCCTACGGGTATTTCGACAGCCTGGCCCTTTATCCGGAAGGGCTTTCCCGCTTCCTGGAGGAGGGAGGCGTGCTGGCCTGGGGGCTAGTGCCCAACAGCGCCAGGGTAGACGAGGAGACGGCGGATTCCCTGGCGCGGCGCTTCGAGGACGGGGTAGCCGCGCTCGCCGCACGGGGAGTGGACCCTGACCTGCTCCGCGAGAGGGCCATGGTGACCCCCTCCTGCGGCCTGGAGGGCGTGAGCGAGGAACAGGCGGGCAGGGCTTACAGGATGGCGTCCGAGCTCGCCGGATTGCTGCGGGGCGAAGAGAGGGCCGGAGGATGAAGGCAAAGGGGGCGGGAAGAGAGCTCATGCATGCGGCGAACAGCGATGAGCGCCATTACGATACGCGCCTCCCCCGCTGGCTGCACCGCCAGGTGCGGGCGGGAAGGGGGATGCGGAGGGTGGAGGAAACCCTGCGCCGCCAGGGCCTGCACACCGTCTGCGAGAGCGCCAAGTGCCCCAACCGCATGGAATGTTTTTCCGTGCGCACCGCTACCTTCATGATCCTCGGGGACGTCTGCACCCGGGGATGCGCTTTCTGCGGCGTGAGCAAGGGAGAGCCGCTGGCCGTGCAGGATGACGAGCCGGCGCGGGTGGCGGCGGCGGCCGCGTCGCTGGGACTGCGGCACGTGGTGGTGACCAGCGTCACCCGTGATGACCTCCCGGACGGGGGGGCATCCGCGTTCGCCGCGACGGTAAGGGAGGTGCGCGGGTGCCTGCCGCGGGCCACGGTAGAGGTGCTCGTGCCCGATTTCCAGGGAGACGAGGAGGCCCTGCGGCGGGTGGTGGCGGAAGGGCCTCATATCCTCAACCATAACCTGGAGACAGTGAGGGAACTCTATGCGCGGGTGAGGCCGGGAGCGGATTACCGGCGTTCCCTGCACCTGCTGGAGGCGGCGAGGGGCATGGACGGGGGCATGAAAACGAAGAGCGGCCTCATGGTGGGCCTGGGGGAAACACGCGCGCAGCTGCGAACCGCCTTTCGTGACCTCGCCGGGGTGGGGTGTGATATGCTCACCATCGGCCAGTACTTGCGCCCCGGCAGGGAGCAGTTGAGGGTGGAAAGGTTTCTCTCCCCGCGTGAGTTCGATGAGCTGGGGGAGGAGGCCAGGGAAGCGGGCATACCGCTGGTGGCCTCGGCCCCCTTCGTGCGCAGCTCCTACCGGGCGAGGGAACTTTTTACCCGCATGGAAGGAGAAGAATGAACAGTCAAGCCGACCGCAAGAGCGACGAAGGAGGAGGAAATGCTGGTCATCGGGGAAAAGGTCAACGTGATGATGAAGAAGATCGGCCAGGCCATGAAGGAATACGACAAGAAGCCCATCCAGGAGATGGCGTTGCTCCAGGTGGAAGGGGGCGCCAACTGGCTGGATATCAACCTGGGGCCGGCCACCAAGGAGGGGCCCGAACGCATGCGTTTCGTGGTCCAGGCGGTGCAGGAGGTAACCGACGTCCCGCTGGCCCTGGACACCATGAACATCGAGGCCATGAAGGCCGGCCTGGAGGTCGTCGAGGGCAGGGAGGTCATGATCAACTCCATCTCCTCGCAACCGGAGCGCATCGAGAGTCTCATGCCCATGGCCGTGGAACACAACGCCTGGGTGGTCGGGCTGGTGCTCAACGCGCAGGGAAACGTGCCCCGTGACGCCAACGAGAGGGTGGAGGTGGCCTACAACATCATCATGGCCGCCCAGGAATACGGCATTCCCCTGGATAAGCTCCTCATCGACCCCATCGTGCTGCCCATCAGCGTGACCCAGGACCAGGTACACGCCCTCATCGACGCCATGGACATGCTGCAGGGTGTCTTCTCGGAGTTCGACCCCCCGCCGGGCACGGTAGTGGGTCTCTCCAACGTCTCCAACAGCGTCCCCGACGAGTCGCTCTGCAGCCTGCTCAACCGCACTCTGCTGGCGGTGCTCATGGTCAAGGGACTGACGGCGGCTATCGTGGATCCCAACGACGAATCCCTCATGGGAGTGATAAACGGGAACGAGGAATACCAGATAGTGGAAAAGATCGTCAATGGGGAAGCGGTGGACGAGAGCGACCCCACGGCCGTCGAGCTCCTAAAGACCTGGAGGGTGCTCACCGAAGAAACCCTTTACGCCCATTCCTACCTGGAGCTTTGATCGGGGATCACAGGCCATCGGGCTGGCAAGGACGTAGCGGCCGGTTTTTCTCCAGCTGTGGGACGATGGAGCGGCGATCCGCGCCCTGCGGAATCAGCATTGCCCGGCGTTGTGGGTGACAAGGAGGTTGGTGACCGATGGAAAAAGAGGGTTGCAGTTGCAATCGCAGTTTCGTGCCCCCGGAGGACCTCAGTCCTCTGGAGGATATCGTGGAGAGGTACAGGGGGGAACGTGGAGCCCTCATATCCGTGTTCCACGAGATCCAGCAGACCTACGGGTACCTCGACGAGGGAATAATGGGCGAGCTGGCGAAAAAACTCGGCTATCAGTTGAGCCACCTGTACGGGCTGGCGACGTTTTACACCCAGTTCAGGCTGAAGCCGATAGGTAAGCATCTGATACGCATCTGTCACGGTACCGCCTGCCACGTCCGCAATGTGAGGGAGGTCACCGAGGAGGCGAAGAGGTTCCTGAACATCGTACCGGGGGAGACGACAGAGGACATGTATTTCACTCTGGAGACGGTCAACTGCCTCGGAACCTGCGCCATTGCGCCCGTTTTGGTGGTGGACGGTGTCTATCATGGCCATATGACCCCCAGCAAGATGAAGAAACTTCTTGAGAAGATGGTAAAAGAGGGAGGTCGGGAAGCAAGTGGCCAGGATTGAAACCCCCGCCGACCTGGAGCAGTACAGGCTCCAGTTAAGGGAAAAGTTCGGAAAATACCAGTATGCGGTGTCCGTGTGTGGCGGGACCGGTTGTCGGGCTTACGATTGTATAAACGTCTTCGAGACCCTTCGTGAGATCATAGACAAGAAGGACATGAGCCATACCGTAAACCTTAGGCTCACCGGCTGTCAGGGCTTCTGCGAGATGGGCCCCCTTATGTTCATCCACAAAAACGGCATCTTTTACGTCCGGATCTCGCCCGAGGCCGTGGAGAGAATAGTGGAGAGCTCCATCCTTGGCGACGAAGTGGTCGAGGAGCTGTTGTACAAGAGCCCGGCGGACGGGAGAAGGATAGTCCATCAACAAGAGATCCCCTTCTACAACAAGCAGAGGAGGTTCCTCCTGGCTATGAACAGGGACATCGATCCCCTCAACATCGATGATTACATCGCCAAGGGCGGATACGGGTCACTGGCGTGGGCACTGTTCGAGAGTTCTTCGGAGGAGATCATCGACATCATAGAGCGCGCCGGTCTCCGGGGAAGGGGAGGAGCCGGTTTTCCCACGGGCAGGAAATGGAGGATCGCGAGGCAAGCGCCATCACCGGACGGGATCAAGTATGTCATTTGCAACGCGGACGAAGGTGACCCTGGTGCCTACATGGACCGGAGCCTTCTCGAAGGCAACCCTCATCAGGTCATTGAGGGCATGACCATAGGGGCTTATGCCATCGGGGCCAGTGAGGGTTACGTGTATGTGCGTCATGAATACCCGCTTGCCGTGCACCACCTCCTGGAAGCGCTGGACCAAGCGAGGGAAAAGGGCCTCCTTGGAAAGAACATTTTGGGATCGGGTCTGGATTTCGACATCAAGGTGAGCGTGGGAGGAGGGGCGTTCGTCTGCGGCGAGGAGACGGGTCTTATCGCCAGCATAGAGGGAAAGAGGGGTATGCCCAGGCCGCGGCCTCCGTATCCCGCCAACTACGGCCTCTGGGGGAGGCCGACGAACATCAACAACGTTGAGACGTGGCAAAACGTACCCCTCATACTCCAGATGGGCGCGGACGAGTATGCCAAGATAGGCACCGAGAAGAGCAAGGGGACCAAGATTTTCTCGCTGGTGGGAAAGATCAACAATACCGGGCTGGTAGAGGTTCCCATGGGGATAACCCTGAGAGAGATCGTTTACGAGATAGGGGGAGGCATCCCCAGGGGCAAGGCCTTCAAGGCCGTCCAGACGGGTGGGCCATCCGGCGGATGTATTCCGGCCCATCTTCTGGACATCCCCGTGGACTTCGAGCGCCTCCAGGAGGTGGGCTCCATGATGGGTTCCGGAGGCATGATAGTGATGGACGAGAACACCTGCATGGTGGACATCGCCCGTTATTTCATGGAGTTCTTGACCCATGAATCCTGTGGCAAGTGCGTTCCCTGCCGGTTGGGCACCAAGAGGATGCTGGAGATACTCACCAAGATCTGCGACGGCCAGGGGACCAACGAGAACCTGGAGGCACTGGAGTCTCTGGCCGCGGATATAAAAGCGTCCAGCCTTTGCGCCCTTGGGGGGACATCCCCCAACCCCGTCCTGACCACCTTGAGGTATTTCCGCGATGAGTACGAGGAGCACATAGTCAACAAGAGATGTCCTGCAGGAATATGCCAGGCGCTGATCACCCTGCGCATCGACCCGGATACATGTACAGGGTGCGGTGCGTGCTTGAAGATCTGTCCCGTGGAGGCGATAAGTGGGGAGAAAAAACAACCCCATTCCATAGACCCCGAGGTCTGCATACGCTGCAAGCTGTGCATCAGCCGTTGCCCCAAAGAGGCCATATACACGGAATGAGGAGGGCGCAATGAAACATATCAGTCTGACCATCGACGGCATCGAGGTTATAACCACTCCTGGCCGTACCATCCTCGAAGCGGCGGCAGAGGCCGGAATCAGAATCCCTACCCTGTGCTACGACCCGCGGCTGGAGCCCTACGGTTCGTGCAGGGTCTGTCTAGTGGAGGTGGAAGGGCAGGGCCGGGGGTTCCTTCCCGCTTGCGCTACCCCGGCCGACGAGGATATGGTTGTGCGAACCGACACGGAAAAATTGAGGGGGATAAGGCGGACCATCATCGAGTTGCTCCTGTCCGACCATCCCAACGACTGCATGACCTGTGAGAGCGCCGGAAACTGCGAGCTGCAGGATCTGGCCTACGAGTATGGCGTGAGGAAACCGCGATTTCAGGGCGAACAGCATCACCATGAAGCGATTGTTGATAATCCAATTATCGAGCGTGACTACAACAAATGCGTACTCTGCGGACGGTGCGTACGCATCTGCCGCGAAGTGCAGGGGGTGGGGGTATACGATTTCGCCAACCGGGGCTTCGAGGCCGTCCCGGGCACACCCTATAACCGGCCCCTCACCGAAACCCCCTGCGAGTTCTGCGGGCAGTGCGTCTCCACTTGCCCCACAGGGGCCATCGTGTCCATACCTTCCAAGGGGAAGGGGAGGTCATGGCAGGTTCGCAAGGTAAGGACAACCTGTGCCTACTGCGGGTGCGGATGCCAGATAGACCTCCACGTGCGCGACGGGAGGATTGTGGATGTCTCCTCACCGCTCATGGTGGGGCCGGGTGAGGGAAACCACTGTGCCAAGGGTCGATACGGTTACGGTTTCGTCCACCATTCGGATCGGCTGACCACCCCCCTGGTCAGGAAAGAGGGGGAGCTGGTCCCGGCAACCTGGGAGGAGGCCCTGGGTCTGGTTGCCGACCGAATCTCAAAGGCGGTGAAAGAACAGGGGCCCGACAGCGTGGCCTTTCTCGCCTCGGCGCGTTGCACCAACGAGGAGAACTACCTTTTCCAGAAATTAGCCCGCGCGGTGGTCGGCACTAACAACGTGGACCACTGCGCACGTTTATGACACAGCTCTACGGTCGCCGGTCTGGCGACGGTCTTCGGAAGCGGTGCCATGACCAACTCGTTGGAGGACCTGGAGCAGGCCGCCTGCATCCTGGTGATCGGCTCCAACACGACGGAAGCCCATCCCATTGTGGGATTACGCATTAAGAAGGCTGTCATGAAGAACGACTGCAAGCTCATAGTGGCCGAACCACGCCGTATTCGTCTCTGCTATTATGCCGACCAGTGGATCAGGCAGATGCCGGGCACGGACGTGGCGTTGCTCAACGGGATGATGAACGTGATCCTCTCCGAGGGCCTTGCCGACGAGGAGTTCATCAGGGAACGGACCGAGGGCTTCGAGGAGTTCAAGAAAATAATCGAACAGTATCCCCCGGAAAGGGCGACCGAGATCTGCGGCGTGCGCCCCGAGGAGATACGCCGAGCCGCTCGCACTTTCGCTTCCGCGCCCTCGGCGGCCATAGTTTACGCCATGGGGATCACCCAGCACAGCCACGGGGTGGACAACGTCATCTCCCTGGCCAACCTGGCCATGCTAACCGGTAACGTGGGCAAAGTCGGCGCGGGCGTCAATCCATTGCGGGGGCAGAACAACGTCCAAGGGGCTTGCGACATGGGTTGCCTGCCCAATGTATTTCCAGGTTATCAGGCTGTCACCGACTCCCAGGCAAGGGAGAAGTTCGAAAGGGCGTGGGGTGTGGAGAGGTTACCCGAAACACCCGGGCTCACCCTCATGGAGATGACGGACGCCGCGTCTCGTGGCGAGGTCGAGGTGCTCTACATCATGGGAGAGAACCCGGTGATCTCCGACCCCGACGTCGCTCACCTCAAGGAGGCATTGGAAGGACTGAACTTCCTGGTGGTCCAGGACATCTTCCTCACGGAGACGGCGGCCTACGCCGACGTGGTCCTCCCCGCAGCCTCCTTTGCCGAGAAGGAGGGGACCTTCACCAACACCGACCGCCGCGTGCAGCGGGTGCGCAAGGCGGTGGAGCCGCCGGGAGAGGCCAGGGAGGATTCCTGGATCATAGCTCAGGTGGCGGCCAGGATGGGCTATAATATGGGAGACATATCCGCGCCATCGGTCATGGAGGAGATAGCCGGCCTCACGCCCTCCTATGCGGGTATCTCCTATCGCAGGCTGGAGGAACTCGGGGAATTGCGCTGGCCCTGTCCCTCCCCGGATCACCCCGGAACTCCCATTCTCCATGTAGAAAAGTTTACCAGAGGAAAAGGAAAGTTCAGTCCGGTGGAGTACAGGCCTCCCGCTGAGGTGCCGGATGATGAGTACCCGCTGATCCTGACCACGGGGCGTGTCCTGCTGCATTACCATACGGGTAGCATGACCCGTCGCGTGCAGGCCCTGCATGAGCTGGACCCGGAGAACCAGGTGTGGGTAAACCCTGCTGACGCAGGGCGACTGGGGATACAGAGCGGCGAGGAGGTCGGAGTGGAATCCAGGCGGGCAGCCATCAAGGTAAGGGCCAAGGTGACGGAGAGAGTACCTAAAGGCATAGTCTTCATCCCCTTCCACTTCGGCGAGTCGCCCGCCAACGCTTTGACCAACACGGCGCTGGACCCGGTAGCCAAGATACCGGAGCTGAAGGTGGCGGCGGTGCGCATCATAGCCGGGCCGGACAAGGATAAGCTGTCCTTCGTGAGGGCCTGACGCGTGCGGGCGGTGGAGGGAAAGCGCGATAGATGGGAACAGCATGCAAGGGAATACTGACCACCGCCATTTACAATGGTAGAATATTAGCGGACCGGGACGGAAACGGGCAAAGGGAAGCTTGTCGGATAGCGAGGTTCCAGGAAGGGGCCCCAGGAGCAGGCAGAGACGGGAGAGATGAAATATGAATCTATACCAGAATCTCGTGACCACGATGGAACAGAATCCCGATGCTACAGCCCTCTACTTCGGGCACGAAACCATCTCCTACGGAGAGCTGTTGTCGCGCGTAAACCGGCTCGCCAATGCCCTACGCGAAATGGGGGTGGACGAGAATTCCAAGGTGGCCATCCTGCTCCGCAACGTGCCGGAATTCGTAATCTCCTACTATGCGATACTGGGCTTGGGCGCGGTGGTCGTCCCCCTCTGCTACATGTGCCTGGCGGAAGAGGTAGAGAAGATAGTCTGTGATTCAGCCGTGGAGACCCTCATCACCAACTTCGAGTTCGACGATATGGTGAAGGAACTCCAGAACTCCATGTGCTCCCAGATACGCCGCATCATCGTCAGCGAGGCTCCCGAGCTGGAGGGGGTCATCCAGTTCGAGAAGTTGCTGGAGGGGAAGCCGGAGGACCTTAAGTCCGTGGAACGATCCGAGGACGACGTGGCGGCGATACTTTACGCGCCCACCTCCTCCAGGGTGGTCCGCGGATGCATGCTGACCCACGGCAACCTGGACTGGAACGCGCAGGCGGTGGCGACGATGGACGTCCTCAAAGCGGAAGACGTGGTCATGGGCGTGCTCCCTTTCTTCGCCGCCTATGGGCAGAGCTGCGTGATGAACGCGTCCATCAAGGCCGGGTGCAGCATCGTCCTGCACGAGTCCTTCATCCCCGGGGAAGTGCTCAAGTCCCTGCAGCACGAGCAGGTGACGGTGTTCTTCGGGGTACCCACCATGTACGTGTACATCCTCAACCATCCCCTCATTTACCAGTACGACCTTGGCGCAGTGCGGTTGTGGGTCTGCGGGGGAGCGCCCTTCCCGCGCGAGGTCATGGAGCGCTGGAACAACGAGCTGGGGGCGCGCATCTACGAGGGCTACGGGCTTACCGAGGCAGCCCCCGTGGTCACCATGCAGCCGCTGGACGGGCCGTACAAGACGGGTTCCATCGGGGTGCCCGTGCAGGGGATCGAGGTCAGGGTGGTGGACGAGGAAGGCAAGGAGCTCTCGCGCGGCGAGGTGGGGGAGCTCATCGTGCGCGGACCCAACGTGATGAAGGGTTATTACAATAAGCCCGAGGAGACGGACAAGGTCCTCAAGGACGGGTGGCTGCACACGGGTGACATGGTGTACATGGACGAAGACGGCTACCTGTTCATCGTGGGCCGCAAAAAAGACCTCATCATCAGGGGCGGGTTCAACATCTATCCCCGCGAGATAGAGGAGATCCTGGTGTCGCACCCCCTCATCTCCGAGGCGGCGGTGGTCGGCATCCCCAATAAGTACCTGGGCGAGGAGGTCAAGGCCTACGTGAAGCAGAAGCCGGGGTCCAACCTCAGCGAGGAGCAGGTGCTCGAGTATTGCGAGGAGAGGCTTCCCTATTACAAGACGCCCAAGTTCGTGGTGTTCGTGAAATCCTTCAAGAAGGACCCCTCGGGGCAGATCCTCAAGGACCTCATCGAGGACGTGTCCCAGTAGGAGAAAGGCGGCACCCTCCCGGACCCGTGGGGAAAGCCGCTCGAAGCAGGGCGGGAATCTTCCCGCCTTTTTCGTGGCCGCGTCGCGGGCGAAGGGGAGGAATGCGTTGAGCGGCTCGCTGGTAGATAAGATCCTGGATTACCTCATGCCCCTGTTCTCCTCGTGGGGCTACCCCATAGTCTTCGTCGGGGTCTTTCTCGAGAGCATCTTCCTGACCGGATGGGCCGCTCCCGGCACCGTGGTGTTACTGCTGGGCGCCTTCTATGCAGCTCACGGGGAGCTGAACACCTTTCTGGTGGTGGCGGTGGCCTTCGCGGCCGCCCTGCTCGGCGATAACGCCGGTTATGCCATGGGGCGCAGGCTGGGGCGGGGGATCGTCGAGAGATACCAGCACCGCCACTTCCTGAAGAGGGGATTTGAGACCTCGCAACGGTGGTTCTCCCGCTACGGGGGAGCGACAGTGCTCTTCGGGCGCATGGCATCCGGCGTCGACGCCTTCATACCCCTCACCGCGGGCGTGGGGAGGATGCCCTACCGGAGGTACATGCTCTACGACCTTCCCGGCATCGCTCTGTGGGTGGGGATGATCACCGCGCTGGGGTATTTTTTCGGCGAAAGCTGGGAGACCATCGCCAGGGTCCTGGACTGGCTGGGCTGGGGACTCCTGGGCGTGGTCATATTGATAGCGGCGGCCGTCTACCTGGCACACCGCCGCCGCAAGGGGAAGCGGGACGTGGCGGCGGAAGGCGGCGGCGAACGATGAACCCGCTGCTCCGATGCCTGTGCCCGCAAATATGCACCGGTTTCTGAAACACCCGGCCACCCTGCTTACGGGCCAGGCCGCTCGCCGCGCAAATCCTCGTGCGGCCCGCACGACTTTTTGCGGAGGAGCGCGTCCCTGTGCTAAAATAGCGCAAATTTGGACCGCCTAAGGGGGTCTTGAGCTAGTCGTCAAAGTATTTTCGGGAGCTGGAAATTGGCAACCGGGAACGGCGTTCGCCGCAAGCTGCTGCTGCTGATAGTTCTCTTCGCCTTCTGGATGGTGTTCACCGCCAGCCTGGCATGGCACGAGCTGGTGCTGGGGGCCGTGAGCTGCGCCCTGGTGGCCGCAATGACCGTTTCCTTGCTGGGGCGGGCCCTTGATCCACGCATCACGCCCGCGGTCCTGCTGCGCCTGCCGGTGTTCATGCTCCGTCTCACCTGGGAGATCATCAAGGCCAATTACGACGTGGCCAAGATTATCCTGAACCCGAAGCTGCCCATCGACCCGAGGATCGTGGAATACCGCACCTACCTCCCCGATGACCTTCCACGCACCGTCTTCTCCGATTCCATCACCCTGACCCCGGGGACGGTGACCGTGGAGCTCGAAGGAAACAGGCTCAACGTGCACTGCCTCTGCCCCTACCACGAGGAGGGGCTGGCGGGGCTGGAGAAGATGGTGGCGTGGCTCTTCGGAATCAGGAAGGAGGGGGAGGTGACGGCGGATGGATAACTTCCTCACCGTCATCGCCATTATCATCGGCCTGAACGCCGCCATCTGCCTCTACCGGGCGGTGGTGGGTCCCACCACCCAGGACCGCCTCCTGGGAGTCAATATCGTGGGCACCAAGACGCTGGTGGTGGTCGTCCTGGTCACCTTCATCCTGGCCGAGAACTTCTTCCTCGACGTCGCCTTCGTCTACGCGCTGCTCCTCTTCGTGGTCACCGTGGCCGTCGCCCGTTACCTGGAAGCGGAGGGCTGGAAGGAGGCGGCATGAGCGCGGCCAGGGATATCGTCGCCGGCGCCCTTTGCTGCATCGGCACTTTCTTCTTTCTCGTGGGGACCACGGGGCTCTTGCGCATGCCGGACGTCTTCACCCGCCTGCATCCCTCCACGAAGTGCGATACCCTGGGCGCCTGCTCGGTGATCGTGGGCATGGCGGTGTACAGCGGTTGGTCGTGGGAACTGTGCAAGCTGGTCGTCATCGCGTGCTTCCTGCTCCTTTCCAGCGCCACCTGCGGACATGCCATCGGACGCTCCGCCCTGCGGAGGAACATCCCCTACTGGAGGAGACAAGGAAAGGAGACCGGGGATGGAAACGGCGCTTAACCTCACCTTTATCGTGCTCCTCGTGGCCACCGCTCTCATGGCGGTATGGGCCAGGGACCTCCTGGCGGCGGTGATCATCTTCTCCGTGTACAGCCTGATCATGGCGCTCATGTGGCAGAGGTTGCAGGCACCCGACCTGGCCCTGACGGAGGCGGCGGTGGGGGCGGGGGTGACCACGGTGCTCTTCGTGGTGACCGTCTTCAAGACGCGGAGGAGGGAGGAGGAAGAATGAAGAGAGTCCTCTCGCTGTTCTTCATCGCCGCCCTGGGAGTGCTTCTCCTCTATGTGGTGGCCAGCATGCCTCCCATGGGGGACCCGCAGACGCCCACCGCCACCCACGTCATCCCCCGCTACCTGGAGCGGGCGGAGGAAGAGACCCACACGGAAAACGTAATCACGGGGGTTATCCTCAATTACCGCGGCTACGACACCATGGGGGAGGTAACGGTGATCTTCTGCGCCCTGGCCGCCGTGCTGGCCGTGCTGGGCAGGGAGAGGAGGGGAAGGATCCGTGGTTTCGTGGACCGCTCCCCGGTGCCCTCCTCGACCATCGTGAGAACCATGGTGCGCTTCATGGTGCCCTTCATCATCCTCTTCTCCGTCTACACCATACTGCACGGTGAGATATCCCCCGGGGGAGGATTCCAGGGTGGCGCCATCATCGGGGGCAGCATGATCATCTTCACCACCGTCTTCGGGCTTTACGAGTCGTCGCGTCGGATCCCGCAGAAGGTGCGTGCGCCCCTGGAGGGGTCCGCGGTGATCGTCTTCTTTCTCGTGGGCGCGCTGGGATTGGTGGGAGGGGGGAATTTCCTCACCTACGCCTGGCCGCACGCGGCGCGCGGCCTGCAGCCCGCTCTGGTCACCTGGCTAACCGTCCTGGTGGAGGTGGGCATCGGCCTGGGAGGGGCCATGGTGCTCATCTCCATCCTCTTCGCCATGATCCGGGAGGAGGAGGAAATTGCGCTTACTGCATAATTACCATTATGCGGCAGCGATGGCGCTTTTCTGCATCGGGCTCTACACCGTCATCGTGCGGCGCAACATCATAAAGAAGCTCATCGGCCTCAACATCATGGAGACCTCGGTGTTCTTCTTCTACATCTCCCTGGGTTACCTGGACGGGGGCGTGGCACCCATACACGCCGGAAGCGCTGATCCCGCGCGCATGGTCAACCCCATCCCCCAGGCCCTCATCCTCACCGGCATCGTGGTGGCGCTGAGCGTAACCGCCCTGGCGCTCTCCATGGTCATCCTCCTCTACCGCCAGTACGGCACCCTGGACGTGGACCGCCTCATGCGCGAGGAGGAGCCTGCCGCCGAGGGCGCGGCAGGTGAAGGGGAGGGCGGTGCCTGAATGGGAGCCTGGAGGCATTTCCCCATCTTCATGATCACCCTCCCCCTGCTGGGGGCGGTGCTCATGCCCTTCCTCGGCTACCTGCGCGAGAGGTGGGTGCCCTACGCCGCCCTGCTCCCCCTGGCCGCCTCCACGCTGCTGGGATTTCTCCTCGTAGGAAGGATCCCGGCGGGAGACCACCTGAGCTATCACCTGGGTGGCTGGGAGCCGCCCTTCGGCATCGAGATACGCGTGGACCACGTGGGGCTCTTCCTCATGCTGGTGGTCTGTGCCATCACCCTGCTCGCACTGGTCTATTCGCGGCGCTACATAGAGAAGGAAGTGAGCCCGGGGCGCCGCACCGCCTATTACGTGCTCTACCTGCTCATGTCGGGGGCCATGCTGGGCTTCACGGCCACCGGGGATATATTCAACCTCTTCGTCTTCATGGAGATCCTGGCCCTCTCCTCCTACGCCCTGGTGGCCATCACCGGCAACCGCAACGCGGTGCGCGCCGCCTTCAAGTACGTCCTTATGGGGGCACCGTCCTCCATCATGGTGCTCCTGGCCGTCGGGTTCCTTTACTCCGTGACCGGCACCCTGAACATGGCCGACCTGGCATCGCGCATAGCGGAATCCGGGTACACCGAGGTTCTGGTCGTCTCCTACATCCTCTTCGTGATCGGTTTCGGGGTGAAGGCAGCCCTCTTCCCCCTGCACATGTGGCTGCCCGACGCGCATTCCATCGCCCCCTCACCCATCAGTGCCCTCCTCTCCGGCCTGCTGGTGGAGGTGTGCGCCTTCGCCCTGGTGCGCATAACCTTCTCCGTCTTCACGCGGAGCGCCACGGACCTGGTGGGCGGAACGGCGGACGCGGTGGGGGTAGCGGCGGCAGCGGCCGTGCTCTACGGGGGCATCATGGCCATCACGCAGAAGGACCTGAAAGTGATGATCGCCTACTCCACGGTGAGCCACATCGGCTACATCTTCCTGGGCATCACCGCCTTCACCGCGGAAGGGCTGACCGGGGCCATGTACCACATGCTTGACCACGGGCTGGCCAAGGCATGCCTCTTCCTCTGCGCCGGCAATTTCATCTACTTGAAGGGCTACCGCAGGATCGAGGAGCTGCGGGGAGCCTGGCGCCAGATGCCCTGGACATGCTTCGCCTTCGCCCTGGCTTCCATATCGGTGATCGGCATCCCGCCCACGGCGGGGTTCATCAGCAAGTGGTACCTCATCCTGGGCAATATCCGGGCGGGGAAATGGCTCTATACCATCGTGCTGCTGAGCGGCAGCATACTGGCGGCGGTATACTGCTTACGTATAATCTATTACATGTTTTTCCAGGCGGGTAAGGAGGAGGCATGGGAGGACGCGTCGCGAGACGTTCCCCCCGGGATGCTCGTGCCGGTGTGGGCCCTCTCGCTGGGGACCCTGTTTTTCGGCGTCTTCTCCTACCTCCTGATACCTTCGCTGCTGAAGGCGTCCGCGTACCTGTTGTGAGTTGGAAGGGGGTAATCGATGCCGGATAAGAGCACTTTTTCGGTGATACCGCTCATAGTCATCCTTCTGCCCTGGATCTCCCTGCTGGCCATCCTCGCTTTCCCCAAGAAGGCGGAAAGGCTGCGCCTGTGGCTCTGCGCGCTGGGCTCACTCGCGTCCTTCGGGCTGCTCTTCAGCCTGCTTCCCGGGATCCTGGACGGGAAGACCTACACCATCAAGCTGGCCAGCGTGGTGGAGAGCCTGGAGATGCGCCTCACCGTGGACACCTTGGGCTTCTACTTCGCCCTCATACTGGCCTTCCTGTGGATGCTGGCCACCATCTATTCCATAAGCTATATCGACCACAAGCACAACCGCTTCTTCGCCTTCATGGCCATGTGCGAGTCCTTCATCCTGGGGTGCGCCTTCTCCGCCAACATGTTCACCTACTTCATCTTCTACGAGATGATGACCTTCGGGTCCTATCCCCTCATCATCCACGAGGAAACCACCATAGCGCGGCGTGCCGGTTACAAGTACCTGGTCTACGCCGTCGCCGCTGGCACCGTGCTCTTCTTCGCCATCGTGGCCCATTATTTCTGGGGGAACGGCGAGCTCGGCTTCGGCAGCTACGGGGTGCTGAGCCTGGAGTTCGCCAGCCGTGCCGCGCTCACCACCATCTTCTTCACCTACCTGGCGGGCTTCGGCGTCAAGGCGGCCATCATGCCGCTGCACGGATGGGTGCCCGACGCCCACCCCGCCGCTCCCTCGCCCGCCAGCGCCCTCCTCTCCGGCGTCATCCTCAAGGCGGGCGCCTTCGGCATCATCCGGGTGTGCTTCAACGTTTTCGGGACGGACCTCTTGAGGGAGTTGGGAGTTTACGTGGTGATGGCCGTCCTGGCCTGTATCACCATCGTGGTGGCCTCCGTCTTCGCCCTCACCCAGGACAACCTGAAGCGGCGGCTGGCCTACTCCAGCATCGGCCAGGTGTCCTACATCATACTGGGGCTGGCTATGCTGGCACACGATGGCGCCCTGGGGGGCGTGATGCATCTCACCCACCACGCCCTCATGAAGGGGTGCCTGTTCCTCTGCGCCGGGGTGATACTGGTAAAAACTGGAAAGAAGAACATAAGCGAGATGGCCGGCGTCGGTTACCAGCTACCCATCACCATGATCTGCTTCTCCGTGTGCGCCTTGGCCATGATGGGGACGCCGCCCTCGGTGGGCTTCATAACCAAATGGCTGCTGGGAAGCGGGGCGCTGCAGGCCAGCCTCCCCGTGTACATCATCATTCTCCTGGTAAGCGCGCTCTTGAACGCGGCCTACTTCCTGCCCATCATCTACATCGCCTTCTTCCGCTGGGAGGGCGATGAGGTGGAAGGGCACGGGGAGACACACCGTCCCAAGCTCGTCTTCGGCAAGGAGGCCGATCACAAGCTGGTGGTGCCCATCGTCATCCTCGCCCTCCTGGTGGTAGTCGTGGGCATATGGAGCAACGTGACCGGGTTCCCCTATTCGCTGGTGAGCAGGGTGGTGAACGTCATCTTTCCCTGAGAGGTGAGGCTGCACGGTGCACGAGGAAGCATTGACCATCCTGGCCTTTTCCATCCTGCCGGCCCTGGCGCTGGTCCTGCCCCTGTTGGGCGCGGCCTGCGCCGCGGCAGCGGGGGAACGCAGGGCGCGCCTGCGCAACTGGTCGGCGGTGATCGCAAGCGGCGTCACCCTGGCGGTGGCGGCGGCGCTGCTGTCGCGAGTCATAGGGAGCGGCCCGGTCTACTTCAACCTGGATTTCATGCGCCTCGGCGAGCGCTTTGTCTGCGGCCTGGAGGTGGACGCGGTGGGGGCCTTCTTCGCCTTCTTCGCCTCCGTGCTCTGGTTCGCGGCTTGCCTGCACGCCTTCCGCTATATGGACCACGAGCATAAGCGCACGCGCTTCTTCTTCTTCATGCTGCTCACCGAGAGCGCCACCCTAGGGGTCTTCATGGTGCGCGATTTTTTCAGTCTATACCTTTTCTTCGAGGCCATGGGGCTGCTGGCCTACGTGCTGGTCATCCACTCCGAGACCGGGCGGGCACGGGCCGCGGCCGCCAAGTACATAGGCATGACCGTCGTCGGCGGGCTTTTCCTCATTGGGGGAATCTTCCTCTACCTAGGGTACGCGGGAACCACCGCCTTCCGCCCCCTGGCGGAGAGTGCCTGGCTCACCGGGTCTTTCAAGGTTATCGCCCTACTACTGCTCGTCGCGGGATTCGGGGTGAAGGCGGGCATGGTGCCCCTCCATATCTGGCTTCCCGACGCTCACCCCGCGGCACCCTCCCCGGCCAGTGCCCTCCTTTCCGGCGTGATGATAAAGGCGGGAGCTTACGGGATCCTGAGGACGGTGCTCTCCTTCCTGCAATCACCGGCGTCACATGAGGCGGCGGGCGGCGTAGCCGCCGGGCACGCCGCGGAGGGCGCGGCACACGCGGTGGGGGGGCTTGCGGCCGACGTGCGCATGCTCGGTTTTGCCGTCATCTGGATCGCCGTGGCCACCATGTTCATCGGCATGCTGCTTGCGCTGGTGCAGAGCGACGTCAAGCGCACCCTGGCCTATTCCAGCGTGAGCCAGATGGGTTATATCCTTTTCGGGGTGGGCTGCCTGGGATACCTGGGCGGCGAGGGCGCCATGGGCATGGGTGGAAGCCTTTACCATATCATCAACCACGCCCTTTTCAAGGGGTGCTTCTTCCTCGTGGCGGGGTCCATCCTCTTCTGCGCCCACGAGCTGGACATGTTCAGGCTGGGCGGCCTGTGGAAGCGCATGCCCTTGACCACCATCTTCTGGTGCATAGCCGCCCTGGGCATCATGGGCATCCCCCTGGGCAACGGGTTCGTCTCCAAGACCCTCCTTCATCACGCCATCCTCGAGTCACACCACCTGGCGGAGGGGGCCCATCTGGCCACGGCGGGCTGGGTCAAGGCGGCGGAAATCATGTTCATCATCACCAGCGGAGGGACCATAGGCTATATAACCAAGATGACATACTACACCTTCTTCCGCCGTCCCACCCAGGAGCATGCGGCGCATTTGGCGCACGTGAAGGAGGCGCCGGGCTGGATGCTCCTGGGCAGCGGGCTGCTCGCGGCGGGGGTTCTCTGCAACGGGCTCTTCCCCGGCCTGCTGTTGGGGAGGCTCATCGGCCCCGCGGCGCAGGCCGTTCCCGGGCTGGAGGCGCATTACGTCGAGCACCTGGCGCACACGCCCATCTACCTGTGGTCGAACATAAAGGAGATCTTCATCCCGCTGGCCATCGGCGCGAGCGTGTTCGCCCTGGGAGCCTGGCCGGACCTGCTCGGGAGGCGGCGGCGGGGACCGAATATCTTTTCCCTGCGCCTGCCGCGCTGGCTGGGGGTGGATTTCTGGTACCTTAACGGGGCGCGCGGCTCCCTGGCCTTTCTCTTCTGGGGGAGGCGCACCTATGCCCCGGTCAAGGAAGGCTTCGTGCGGGTTTCCAAGAGGGCTGCGGGAGGAGCGGTCAGTGCGGTAAGGGATACGATCTACCCTTCCCTTACTTCGCGCCCGGTCGCCTGGGTGCGTGAGCGAGCGTTGCTGGTCTACGGAAACCTGCGCGGGGAATTACTCCCCCGCGTGCGGGAATACCAAGGGGATATAGCGGTGGGGACGTTGGTGATCGCCGTATCGCTGACCCTTTTCCTCATCATGCGTTTATTATAGGGAGGGGTGGCGAAGATGATGCGGGAAGGAGCCGGCTGCGGGGCCGGCTTAAAGGCCCCCTTTATTATGCCGGGTCGCATCGGCCATAAGGGGTTCCGGGCGCGCGGCCGCGCAGGATACCCTAGGGGGTATCAAAATTCAAGACCTGACCCCAAAGGAGAGGTACGTTGGCAACGGTGATGAGGTTGGCCTCAAGCGGCGGCCTGGCGGAGGACCTGCTGGCGGCCCTGATCGCGGCGCTGGCGGGGTTGGCGGTCATCGCCTACGCCGCCGCCTCCGACCTCTTCGAGCTGAAGATATTCAAGTTCGACCCCTTCGCCTTCAAGTATCCCAGGGAGGCGAGAATCGAGTACTGGTACACGCGCGCGGCGCGGAGGTTCGAGGCTTTCCTGGCACGGGGAGGGTGGAATTACGCCAAGGCCAAGAAGCAGGCCAAGGTGGCCATGAAGAGGGACTGGAGGAGGTTGCGCGGGGAAGCGCGCAGGCTTCTCCCCGAGGCCGCGCGACGGCTGAACCGGGACATCGCCCTGGGTGCCCTGGCCATCGCCATCTCGCTGGTGGCTCTGCTCATCATGAGGCTCACCTGAGGGAGGCCTCGAGCGCCCGTGCCTTTTACCGGAAGTAGGAAGCGGACACAGGGGGTAAGATGGTAAAGAAGGCGACGATTCTGCTGATCACGCTGGCCGCCGCCACCTTGCTGCTGGCCGGCGGCATGAACCAGGCCGGGGCCGCGGGAGAAACCTCCGATGACGGAGAGGGAGGCTCCATCCGGCTCATAGTGACCATCGCCGCCATCTGGCTGGCGATCATGGCCGCGGTGATAACCGTGGTGGTTCTCACGCGGCGGAAAGCGGGGGAGGAGGATAGGAAGAGCAAGGAGGGGTAGCGGCCTCCGCGTGGCCCTGGAAACGCGCGTGATGGAGTCGCGGGACGGACGCCCTTTTTACCATACGCTCTGTCGCCCCCGTCCATCGGGGCGCCACGTGACACGGGGGAGGAAAAGGCGAGGACGTGCAGGAGTATATCCACCGCTTCTACCGCCGCTGGATGCAGGCCGCCGGACTGGTCTCCTTCCGCGTGACCGTCAGGGAGAGCGATCTTCTCATATGGGCAGAGCGCGACTTGAGCGACGAGGCGTGCGCTTCACTGGTGAGACATCGCGAGGAGCTCGAGGGTTTCATAGCCCTGCAACCCCCTTTCGCCGATACCTTCCTGCCCTACGCGGTTCCCGGGGACGCCCCTGAGGTGGTGCGGATCATGGCCTCCGCGGGGGAGAGGGTGGGGGTCGGCCCCATGGCGGCGGTGGCGGGAGCGATAGCGGAGGTGGTGGGGAAGGATCTCCTCGCGCATTCCCGGGAGATAATGTTGGAGAACGGCGGGGACATATACCTGCGTTCCGAGCGGGACAGGCGCATCGGTGTTTTCGCTGGCGGATCCCCCTTGAGCGGGCGCCTGGCGCTGGTGATCCCCCCCACTCCCCCGGGCGGCCTGGGTGTATGCACCTCTTCCGCTTCGGTGGGCCCTTCCTACAGCGCGGGCGCTGCGGACGCCGCCCTGGTGGTTGCGGAGAGCGCCGCCCTGGCCGACGCAGCCGCGACCGCGCTGGGAAATCGTGCCAAGACAACGGAAGATATCGAGGATGCGCTCTCTACCGTCGCGGCAGTGGAGGGGGTGGTGGGATGCCTGCTCATTATGGGGGAACACCTTGGCGTGAAGGGTAAACTCGCTCTGGAGCACCCGTAGGAGCCCAAGTCAACATCCGGGGTCAGGCCCCGTCTGTCGCCTTTTATAGGACCAAGGGGGACGCTCCGCCCCTCCCCAGACATACTTTGGGGTCAAACCGCGTTTATGTCTGAGAGGGGTCGTTCCTGGGGATGGAGTGCGTCTCGGCCCTCTGGACGGGCCTTCGCCGCATCCATCCCCCGCAAGCGAGAGACCCCTCCTTCTTCCGGACCGGGACGCCGTGCAGTGGTCTCGCTCCGCAGGCTGCGCTGCGACCAACTCGGCCGTTCCCGGGCAAGTCGGGTGGAGATCCCCCCTTCTTCCGGCCCGGAGCCTTGGGGTAACGGTCTCGCTCGGCGCCACCTGCCTCGCTCGAAAGGAGAAACGCCCGCAGAGGCGCCCTCGCTGCGACCGACCCCATAGTTCTCCGGGCAAGTCGGGTGGAGATCCCCTCTTCTTCCGGCCCGGAGCCTTGGGGTAACGGTCTCGCTCGGCGCCACCTGCCTCGCTTAAAAGAAGGAACGCCTGGAAAGGCGCCCTCGCTGCGACCGACCCCATAGTTCTCCGGGCAAGTCGGGTGGAGATCCCTCCTTCTTCCGGCCCGGAGCCTTGGGGTAACGGTCTCGCTCGGCGCCACCTGCCTCGCTTAAAAGAAAAAACGCCCGCAGAGGCGCCCTCGCTGCGAACGACCCGTCCGTTCTCCGGGCAAGTCTGGTGGAGATAACTCTTATTTGTCCGGAAATTGCTGGAGATATTTAAAACCCTTAAGGTTGTGACGTGTAAAATAAGAAAGGGAAAGCGAAATGGTAGCAGCGGAGATAAGGAAAGAGAGACAAGAGAGAGACGGGCGGAGGAAAGAAAAGCCGGGGGAAGAAGGATAGAGGCAGGGGTAAGAAGTTCCATGCGAGGATGGGAGTAAGGCAAGCGATGGCCTCAGAGTTTGAGAACGCCGTGAAGAGGGCGGAGGAGCTGCGCCGGGAGATCAACTACCACGACTATCGCTATTACGTGCTCGATGACCCGGTGATCAGCGACGAGGAGTACGACCGCCTCATGCGGGAGCTCGTGAAGCTGGAGGAGAAGTTCCCGCAGCTGGTGACGGCGGATTCCCCCACGCAGCGGGTGGGCGCCCCTCCCGCGGAGGCCTTCCGCCCCGTGCGCCACCGGGCGCGCATGATGAGCCTGGACAACGTCTTCGACGAGGAGGAATTGAGGGCTTTCATCCGGCGAGTGGAGAACCAGGTCGGGAAGACCGATTACGTCTGCGAGCTCAAGATAGACGGCGCGGGAATCGCCTTGACCTACGAGAACGGCGTCTTCACGCGCGGGGCCACGCGTGGCGACGGGGTGACCGGGGAGGACGTGACCTCCAACCTGAAGACGGTGAAGTCCCTGCCCCTGCGCCTCATGGGCGAGGGTGACGTGCCCTACCTGGAGATCAGGGGGGAGGTCTTCATGCCCAAGGAGGCCTTCCTGGAGCTGAACCGGCAGAGGGAGGAGGAGGGACAGCCCCCCTTCGCAAACCCCCGCAACGCGGCTGCGGGGTCACTGCGGCAGCTCGATCCCCGCGTCACCGCTTCGCGCAACCTGCACCTTATCTGCTACGAGATAGGCTATTGCGAGGGGAGGGATTTCCGCACCCACCAGGAGGTCTTGGAACAGATTTCCTCCTGGGGTTTCCACGTGAGCGATCACTGGACGCCCGCCTCGGGCGCGGAGGAGATAGCCGACTTCTGCCAGGAATGGACTTCCCGGCGGGAGGAACTGGCCTACGAGGTGGACGGCGCGGTGGTCCGCTCGCCCGCCGAGCGCCTGCCGCCCGGCGAACACCTGATCCGGGCAGGGAAAAGATGGGCGCGCATCCGCGTGGGGTGACCCGGATGCCCGCCCGCTGGACCTGGCGGCAGAACACGCAACCCGGAAACGGCGTCTGAAGGAATAGGCCATGCTGCGACCCCTGGACACCCTCGCGCTTGCTGTGGACGCCATTCGCGCCCACCGCCTGAGAAGCGCCCTCACCATGCTCGGGCTGATGATGGGCGTGGCGACGCTCATCACCGTGGTGACCATCGTGCAGGGCGCCAACGTCTACGTCGAGACCAAGATCGCCAACCTCGGCAGCGACGTCTTCCAGCTTTCCCGCATGCCCTTCGCCGTCACCGACTTCGACATCATCCGCAAGGCGCAGCGGTACAAGCGCATTTACTGGGAAGATTATGCGGCGGTGCGGGATCTCTGTTCGGAGTGCGCGATCACTGGCGCCACAGGGCGCATGACCACGAAGGCGCAATACCGGGACCTCGAAGTGCCGGACGTCACCCTGACCGGCCACACGCCGTCGATGGAGCGGATCGATTCTTCCACGGTGGAATCGGGGCGCTATTTCACCGAGGTGGAGAACAATCTCGGGCGGCGCGTCTGCCTGATCG
>CAKZMC010000181.1 GCA_937128055.1 uncultured Actinomycetes bacterium
TGCCTCTACCTCAACTTCTTCCAGCCCCAGGCGAGGCTTCGAGAGAAGGTGCGGGAGGGTTCCCGGGTAAAGAAGCGCTACGACGAGCCCAAGACCCCCTACCAGAGGATCCTCGAGGATCCCGAGGTGGACGAGATCACCAAGCGCAAGCTCGGGCGGCAGTACAGAAAACTCAATCCGGCTCAGCTCATGAGGGAGATAGGCTCCCTCCAGAGAAAACTGTTCAAGACGGCGGTTTCCGCCTCCATCAATCCCGGCGAAGAAGCAGAGCAAGAAGACACCTATTTCGAATAGATTTTTTATGAGTCAACGAATTGGCTTTCGAGTAGATTTTTTATTGACGCAACGGGCATGGCGTTGCGGGCCGTTTTCCCTCGCGGTGGGGACACTCCCCGGCTTAAATCGCGCCCCCGCGCGCCTTGGCCAAGCTCGCTCTCGGAGGAGAAGGCAGCTCTCACCCGGGAATGCCCGTGCCGTCGCAGGGTCCTGGAAGCGGGCCTCCCCAACCCTCATCGCCGGAAGCGCGGGGGCAGGTTGGACATGACGCTCTGCACGGCGCGCACCAGGATCTGCTCGCAGGCGTGGCGCGGAAGGCCTTCCTGGTTTATCCAGTAGATGGAGGCCGCCTCCGTCATGCCCACCAGCACCACCGCGTACATCTCGATGTCCTCCGTGGAGATCAACGAGGTGTCGGTGAAAAGGCGGATATGGTCGGCCACTATGCGCACCAGTTCCGCCCTTATCCTGGCGACGTGCTCGGAGACCTCCTGGTCCAAGCTCATCCCCACCGAGAAAAGGAGGTTGAACCCCTGCCGGTAGTTCTCCACGAAATCGAGGTACGCCCGTAGGTCCTTCACGATGGCTGCCCGCCAGTTCATGCGTTCCGGGAAAGGCTCGGACATGGCCCTTATCAGGTCCGCACCCGCCTGGTCGATGACCGCGATAAGTAGGCTCAGCTTGCTGGGGAAATGGCGGTAAAGGATGGGCTTGGTCACGTCGGCCCGCTCGGCAATGGTCTCCATCTTCGTGCCGTGGAACCCGTATTCAACGAAGGTCAGGGAAGCGGCGTCGAGAATGATCTTCCTCCGCACCGCGGCAGGTACGCGCTTGTCCTTTTTCTTGCCGTTATTTTCCATGCAACCTCATTTGTAAGCGCGCGTTTTACTGAATATTTACGCCAATTTTGTAAGGTTTCTCTAAGTGAACCTCCACGTCGCAACTTTATCCCAAAAAGTCTTTTCCGCGCAACATCTTTCCCGCCTGGAAACGCAGAGTCATGTCCGGCGTTTTCGAGCGCCACGGCAACCGCACCAGCGGCCATCGGCGCGCACGCGGAGCGCATAGCCGGGCAGCGGCCATGAGCCGGTTGCGGGTTCCTTTGGATCCCATGCGGTGCAGGGCAGCCTCACGCCCTGATATTGCCCCCGGGGGTATGCCTATACCTCTATCCCCAGAAAACGGCCCCCCAGCTCCTTGACGGTGGCGCGCAGGCGGTCGACCTCGTCGGGCATGAGCTCGTCCGGGAACTTGCCCCCGACGGCGGCGGCGATCTCCGTGAGGCGCGTGGAGGCCTTGACGAAGCGCACGATGGTGGCGAGATCGCCCTTCAGCTTCAACTTGGTCTGCATCATGCCCTGGACGACGTCCAGTTTCCTCCTGCCCACTTCCATCCAGCGGTCCGCCGAGGCGGTTATCACGAATTTACCCGCTTCCCCCGCCGCGGGGGGCACGATCCTCGCCTTGCGGCAATCCCCGTGCGCGAGGTCCAGGAAGATGTAGAGGTCGATGTCCAAGCCGTACTTGGGAGCCTGCTGCACGTGCAGGACAATGCTCCCGTCCCAGTCCTTGGCCGCCTCCCTGTAGACCTTGTCCTCGTTGATCGCCTTCTCGTACAAGGCAACCCACTCCGGCGTGAAGTAGATGTACGGCTTGGGCTCCGTCTCCAGCCGCCTGGCTACCTCTTCCACGTAAGCCTGCTCCCATTCCTCGGTTCCGTATTCCAAGGACATGGGCGACACCTCCTTTCCTTGCCAGCCGTCTCGCAAGGTGCAAGGACCCCTCTTGAGCGAGGCCACCGTCCGGGGATTGCACCTCCTGTCCATCCCAGAAGCCATGTGTATTATAGGTAATCGGGCATTTGATGTAAACCTCGGGTAACCAGACCCGGATTCGCCGGCACCCGGCCCCGCCTCCTTCCCGACGGCCACCCGCGATCCCACGTCCGCAGCTCCGCCTTGCGGCACTACCCCGCCAGGTCCCCGGAAGGGCTCCCGCGGGTGCTGGGGTACTGGCGATCTATGCACGGCAAGGGGCCCTTTGAGACCACGGCGCGATTGAAAACACACCTTTTCCCCGTCCCCGCAAGTCCCTATAATGGATGGAAGATTGGTTGCGGGAACCTGGAGAAAAAACACCATGGAGAAGGCCGTAATCCTGCTCGCGGACGGCAAGTATTTCACCGGCACTCCCTTCGGAGCGCGGGGGGTACGCACGGGAGAGCTGGTTTTCAACACCAGCATGACGGGGTACCAGGAGATCCTCACCGATCCCTCCTACAAAGGCCAGGTCGTCACCATGACCTACCCGCTCATCGGGAATTACGGCGTGAACGCCGAGGACGTGGAGTCGGGCGGACCCCAGGTGGAGGGCTTCGTGGTGCGGGAGTGCTGCCGCTATCCCTCCAACTGGCGGGCCACCCATTCCCTGGAGGAATACCTTGCGGAGCACGGCATCGTGGGCGTCGAGGGAGTGGATACCCGCGCCGTGACCAGGCATATCCGCTCCCTGGGGGCCATGATGTGCATCTTATCCTCCGCCGACGCCGACCTGGCGGAGTTGCGGCGCATACTGGAGGAGGCGCCGGCCTATGTGGGCGTTGACCTGGTGGAAAAAGTTACCTGCGGTGAGCCGTACCGCTGGGAGGACCCACGCATCCCTCCCATGGGACGCGGGGTGTTGCCCGACGTTTCCGGGAACGGGAGGCGCCCCTTGCGGGTGGTGGCCTACGACTGCGGCATCAAGCGCAACATCCTGCGCATCCTCGCCGCCCTGGGGTGCGAGGTGGCGGTGGTGCCGGCGAGCACCACCGCCGCGAAGGTGCTGCAGATGGGGCCGGACGGCGTGTTCCTCTCCAACGGCCCAGGGGATCCGGCGGCGGTTACCTACCTCATCGAGGAAGTGGCCAAGCTCATCGGGGTCAAGCCCGTCTTCGGCATATGCCTGGGACACCAGATCCTGGGGCTGGCCCTGGGCGGCCGCACCTATAAACTCAAGTTCGGGCACCGCGGGGCCAACCAGCCGGTGAAGGACCTGCGGCGGGGGAACGTCTTGATCACCGCCCAGAACCACGGTTTCTGCGTGGACCTGGAGAGCATCTCCTCCCAGGTGGAACCCACCTTCGTCAACCTCAACGACGGTACGCTGGAGGGTTTCCGGCACCGGCGTTACCCCGCCTACTCCGTGCAGTTCCACCCCGAGGACTCGCCCGGCCCCCACGACGCCGTTTACCTCTTCGGGGACTTCATCCGCGACATGCGCGCGGGACGGGGTGAAGGCCATGCCTAAGCGCGCCGACATCCATAAGATACTGATCATCGGCTCCGGCCCCATCATCATCTCCCAGGCATGCGAGTTCGACTATTCCGGGACCCAAGCCTGCAAGGCCCTGAGGGAGGAGGGCTTCGAGGTGGTGCTGGTGAACTCGAACCCGGCCACCATCATGACCGACCCCGAGATGGCGGACCGCACTTACGTGGAGCCCATAACCCCCGAGGTGGTGGCGCGCATCATCGAGAAGGAGCGGCCCGACGCCCTCCTCCCCACCCTGGGCGGGCAGACGGGCCTGAACACGGCCGTGAAGGTGGCGGAGATGGGGGTGCTGGAGGAGTACGGGGTGGAGATGATCGGCGCCAACTACCAGGCCATACACAAGGCGGAGGACCGGGACCTCTTCCGCAAGGCCATGGCTTCCATAGGCCTGGACCTGCCCCGTTCCGGCCTGGCCCACGGCATGGAGGAAGCCCGCGCCGTGGCCGCGGAGCTGGGGTTCCCCCTCATCATCCGTCCCGCCTTCACTCTGGGGGGCACCGGAGGCGGGGTGGCCTTCAACGCGGAGGAGTTCGAGCGCGTGGCCTCCGCCGGCCTGGAGGCCTCCATGATAAGCGAGATCCTCATCGAGGAATCGGTGATGGGGTGGAAGGAATACGAGCTGGAGGTGATGCGTGACCTCAAGGACAACGTGGTCATCATCTGCTCCATAGAGAACTTCGACCCCATGGGCATCCATACCGGTGATTCCATTACCGTGGCCCCCGCCCAGACGCTGACCGACCGCGAGTACCAGCTCATGCGCGACGCGGCTATCGCCATCATCCGCGAGATAGGCGTGGAGACGGGCGGTTCCAACATCCAGTTCGCGGTGAACCCCGAGAACGGGCGCATGGTGGTCATCGAGATGAACCCCCGCGTCTCCCGCTCGAGCGCCTTAGCATCCAAGGCCACCGGTTTCCCCATTGCCAAGATCGCTGCCAAGCTGGCGGTGGGCTACACCCTGGATGAAATTCCCAACGACATCACACGCGAGACGCCGGCCTCCTTCGAGCCAACCATCGACTACTGCGTGGTGAAAATCCCCCGCTTCACCTTCGAGAAGTTCCCCGGCGCGGACCCCACCCTGGGCATCTCCATGAAGTCGGTGGGGGAGGTGATGGCCATCGGCCGCACCTTCAAGGAGGCCCTGCAGAAAGGGGTGCGCTCGCTGGAGATCGGGCGCTTCGGGATGGGCAGCGACCGCAAGGAGATCATGTGCCCCCGCGAGATGGAGAGCGAGGAGGAGAGGGAGGAGGCCAGGCAGCGGGTGAGGGAGAAGCTCGCCATCCCCAATGCCGAACGCCTCTACTACCTGCGCTACGGGTTCCAGCTGGGAATGACTTCCAAGGAGATGCACGAGCTCTCCGGCATCGACCCCTGGTTCCTGGAGAACATCCGCGAGATCGTGGAGGAAGAGGAGCGCCTGAGAGGCCGCCGCCTGCAGGACCTGGAGGACAGCGAGATCTTCCGCGCCAAGTCCCTTGGCTTCTCGGACGTGCAGCTTTCCTTCCTGCTGGGCTGCGGTGAGGACGAGGTGCGCGGGAGACGCTGGCGCTCGGGCATACGCCCGGTTTACAAGCTGGTTGACACATGTGCGGCCGAGTTCGAGGCCTACACCCCGTATTATTACTCCACCTACGAGAAGGAGGAGGAGCTACTGGTGGGCCCCCACGTCTCTGCCATGCGTCCCAAGGTGATGATCCTGGGAGGGGGGCCCAACCGTATCGGGCAGGGCATAGAGTTCGACTACTGCTGCGTGCACGCCTCCTTCGCCCTTCGCGAGGAGGGTTACGAGTCCATCATGGTCAACAACAACCCGGAGACGGTGTCCACTGACTACGATACCTCAGACCGCCTCTATTTCGAGCCCCTGACCCTGGGGGACGTGCTGGAGATCGTGGAGCGGGAAAGACCCCTGGGCATCATCGTGCAGTTTGGGGGGCAGACGCCGCTCAACCTTGCCATACCTCTCATGCGCGAGAACGCCCCCATCATTGGCACCAGCCCCGAGAGCATCGACCGCGCTGAGGACCGCGACCGCTTCAAGGAACTGCTGCACGGGCTGGGGCTGCGCCAGCCGGACAACGGGACCGCCATGTCCTTCGCCGAAGCCCGGGAGGTGGCCCGCCGCATCGGCTACCCGGTGGTGGTGCGCCC
>CAKZMC010000182.1 GCA_937128055.1 uncultured Actinomycetes bacterium
GCGGTCACGTCGCGCGCCACCGCGTAGATGCGGCCGCCGTCCAGCGCGGCCGTCCAGGAGATCCAGCGCCAGCTCCCGTCCTTGTGCCGGAAACGGTATTCCGCCGTCTCCGCGACGCCGGGCTCTTTTATGCCCTCGGTGAAGGCTTTCTGCACCTTGGGCAAATCGTCGGGGTGGACGAGCTCGAAGCAAGACCTGCCGTTCAGCTCATCCTGCTCGTAGCCAAGGATACGCTGCAGGGCGGGGCTGTTGTAAATAATGATGCCCGCCTCGTCGATAACGGTTATGACGTCCAGGGCAAAATCTATGAGACGGCCGAAATACTCCCCGGAAGCGCCCCTCGATCCTTTCTCCGCCATCTTCCAGGCAATGGCCCCCTTTCCCTTGCTCCTTCCAGTAGACGGGTCACCCAATCCGCGTGGTACTCCCGGAGGGCGCCATGGCAAGATCTCTCCACGCGTCCTTTCCGACACTTTAATTATCGCGTTTTGCGGCGGTATTTATAAGCCGTTTGCATTATGAGATTGGAGGGCTCGCCACTGCACCCTTGCTAAACCGCATGGTAACTTGCCCTTGCCCGCATGGGACGTCGCGCTTCCGCGATTTCGAGCGAGGGCGCGACGGATTGCCCCCTCGCGTCGAGGACTCGGGGCGGGAGCCGGTGACAGCCGCTTGGCGAGGCGTCGGGGGAACAGCTTCCACTCCGCGCTGCCAGGGAGGCGGGAGAGCGCGGTGACGCGCCTAAAGGAAGCCCCGCTTTTACCGATATTTGAATGGCGGGGGTAACGGGCCGGGTTTTTGCGGGGGATGTAGTGAGCTTGCGGGTGACTATGGCTCGCGGCGGTGCCGCCGGTGCGGCGTTGAGGGTCGGGGAGGAAGCGCGTGGAAGCGGCGGGGGAGAGCCGGGTGGGAGACCAGCGCGGCGGAGGTTGAGACGGCATGACGAAGACCATACTGATCGTGGACGACGCTCTTTTCACGCGCATGATGCTGCGCAACATCCTCAACGATAACGGCTACAGCGCGGTGGTGGAGGCGGAGACGGGCACGGATGCCATCTGGGCCTACGAGAGGTGGAGACCGGACCTGGTGATCATGGACATCAACATGCCCGAGATGGACGGGATGACCGCGGTGCGCAACATACTGGCCTTCGACCCCGAGGCCAAGATCGTCATCTGCAGCGCCCTGGGAGAAAAGCAGCTCATGCTGGAAGCCCTCGAGGTGGGGGTTAAGGACTTCATTACCAAACCTTTCCAGCCCTCCAAGGTGATGGAGGTCGTGGAGAAGGTCCTTATCTGAGATCACCGGGGATCGCTCGCGCTTTTCATGCTCTTGTCTTCCAGCGGGTTCCGCTTGCCGTTCTATCCGGCCACATGAGCCGCGGGGGCATGCGGGCCGCGCCGAACGCGCAAGCGCGTATACGCAGCAGGGGATGGTGTAAATGGTGGCGCCCTCGCCGTGGCGGTATTTTCCAGGCTTGCGGCGGCATGCTCAACCCCAGTCGGTGCGAAAGCCGGTTCCGCCCCTGGGCCAAGAGAAGACAATGGCATCGCGGGGGCACACATACCAGCAGGCGGCGCATTTCATGCACCTCTCCAGGCTCCTTACGAGCGCTTTTTTCGCGGATATCTCGTAGCAGTCCCCCAGGCAGACACGCACGCAGCGGGCGCAGCCGTCGCAGAGCTCGGGGACCACCCTGATGAATTCCCCCGTCCCCTTCACCCACTCCACGCCCGGTATATCCTCGCACCTGCCCGCCATATGACGCCTCCCCTAACCTTTCCTTCGGGGTTGATCGAATATCTCCGGGTCCGCATTGCGGATGAACTCTACGAGCTTCCTGCTCAGCGGCTCGGTGGCTGGCTCCAGCCGGGCAAAGCCTTTGAACAGCATCTCCACCACGGGCAGCAATACCTTCATGGTGGGATTGGCCAGGACGGAAAGCGGCTCGAGAGCCCTTGCCGTTATCCTGATAAACGGAGAAAGCATGCGGGCGGAGAGGTCCATCGCCTCCAGGGTCTTGCGGAAGAGGATTTGGGACAACTTCGATCTGCCCCGGTCACCGCGCGCGGGCGGTTCCTTTCCCTCGCTGTAGTCGTAGCGCTCGTGCAGCCAGTTGTAGTGATAGCGGAAGAACATCCTGATCCATGAGGTGATGATGTTGGGGTCTTTCTGGAGGGTTCGCAGGATCATTTTAAGGAGGGGCGTGCTGACGTGGGCGAAACTACCCAGCCCCCAGCCGTCGTGCACGTATTTTCGCAACTCCGCGAGATCGTGGTGCTCCTGTGCGAAGCGCAGGTTGTAACGGTTGGTGGCGGAGATGGACCACTGGATTATGGGGTGGTCCCTGATGCGATCCTCGTACCTGCGCAGGAAATCGCGGGAGACGTCGCCCGCGCGCAGGGCCTCGATGGCCACCTCGGCCGCGATCTCCGCGGAGAACCAGGCAGCGGGAACCCCGTCACATAGCTCCGTTCCCTCCAGGCCTGCCGCGTCCCCGATGAGGATCATGCCATCCGTGCAACTGGGCATCTCCCGCAGCCTCGCGTCCAGGCCGACGAAGATCTCAAATCCCTCCCACATATGCGCACGCATCTCGGCGCGGGGAGCCTCGTCGTCCCTCCACCACGGGAGCTTGGAGGTGATGTTGCCGTGGTACTCCTGGAAACAACCGCGCAGGTTGGGCACTTCTCCGCCGTCCATGCGCAGGCACTGGTCCTGGCAGAAATGCACGCTTTCCCGGTACGGCCAGACCATGAGCCCGTTCCCGTGGCCCAAGGGAGGGGCTATCTTCTGCTCGTCCCACCCCCAGCAGAAACGCAGCGAGTAGCCCAGGATGCGGTCTACGTCCTCCTTGTCCATGCGGTAATCGTACACGTCCGCCAGGGAGATGACCTCCGGGGGATATTTCTCACGCACCCCGGCCTTCACCGCGAGCAGCCCCTGAGATCCCTCGGCGTCGATGACCAGCCGCGCCCCTATCTCCTCTCCCGCGTCGGTCAGCACCCCGGTCACGCGGCCTCCTTCGCGTAGCAGGTCGGTGACGGTGGTCGAGGTGCGCAACTCCGCTCCTGCCTCCAGCGCCTTTTCCGCCTCCCACTGGCAGAAGGGCCGGCAGTAGGCGTTGTACCCGAAGGCGATGACGGGGGATAGTGGCTTGGGGACGCGCAACGAGTCGTCGATTTCCATGTCCCCGGAATCGATATCCTTGATGATGTAATTGATGATGCCGTCCACGGGTCTCTCGATGGGCAAATTGCCGTCGCGGATGAAGTCCGGCCCGAAGAGGAAACCGTAAAAGGGGATGGTGAGGCCCGAGATCACCTTCTCTCCCACTCGCGCCGACCTCTCCAGCATCAGGGTGCGCAACCCGGCTTCGGCGCATTTCCTGGCCGCCACGGGGCTGCCGAAACCGGCTCCCACCACGATGACGTCATACCCGTCCATGGCCCCCCAGCATATCGTCCAGCCGCGTAATACCCACTCGATTTTACTACTTTATACTAAACGTTGCCCCGCCTTTTTATCTTGCCGTTTTGGTTGCGGGATGGCGGATGGGGTGGGCGGGCGTAGGCCGTAGCGCGGCACCGGATGCCTTTGCGCAAGCATGGTCGCGGCGGCGGCCGAACGCGGTCGTATTCACGGATCTGGATACTTAGCCTGGAAGGATGCGGCGTGGTATAAAATCAGGTAGGGTACGCGCTGGCCTTTGGCGGGAAACAGTGAGAGGAGGTGGGCGGCTTATCGACGAGGCGCAGGGAAGGAGATTGTATTTAAGCTGGTACGCGGTGCTGGGCGCCGGGCTGCTGCTCGCCTCGGCCATCCTCTACCTCTTGCATTATGCCATTTTCCGGGATGCCCACCATATCTTCATCTACCTCCTGGGCGATCTTGCCTTCATGCCCATCGAGGTGTTGCTGGTCGCCATCATCGTGCATCGCGTGCTCGACACGCGCGAGAGAAGGACCAGGATGGAGAAGCTGAACATGGTCATCGGCGCCTTCTTCAGCGAGATGGGAATGCACCTTCTGCGCTCCTTCTCCCAGTTCGACGCGGCCTGCAAGGAGATCCGGGAATGCCTCGCCGCGGGATCGGAATGGGCAAGGGACGATTTTCAAGTGGCGAGGCGAAGGATCGAGGAGTACCAGTGCGCCATCGGCAGGGACGACAGGCTCCTCGAGGAGATGCGCGAATTCCTCGTTTCCAAGCGGGATTTCCTCCTCACCCTCCTGGAGAACCCAACACTGCTGGAGCACGAGACCTTCACCGACCTCCTGTGGGCGGTGTTCCACCTCACCGAGGAGTTGAAGTACCGCTACCTCATAGAGGAGCTGCCGGACGCCGACCACGAGCACCTCTGCGGCGATATCGCGCGCGCCTACAGCCTGCTGCTGCGCGAGTGGCTGTCCTACCTGGAGCACCTCAGGGAGAACTACCCCTATCTCTTCTCCCTTGCGGTGCGCATGAACCCCCTGGATCCCGAGGCCTCCGCGGTCATAGCCTGAGGGCGGCGAGTAGGCCGGGCACGGGCGCCGCTACCGCCTTTCTTAAGGCCTTGGCGACGGGGAAGGAGATCTCGGTCAGCAGCTCTGATGCCTCCACCTGGTTGGGGTCGTTGAGCCACACTTCCCGGGCGGGCCCTGCGATCCGGTAGCCATGCTCCCTGACCCAGTCCCCGAGTGCCCTGTACGCGCCCGCGGTCTCGCTGTACGGACCCTTGTGGATGGTGGCGGCCGCTTCCCCTCCCGGGACCTCCCGGGCAATGATGTCGCCTCTCGGCTCCGGCATGCGGCTCACGGGCACGCAAAGCTCCATCTCGAAGTCGTCCGCGTTGAAATCGGTCTCCGGGAAAAGCCCGAAGGGAGCCCCGCTCGGGCCCTCGCCCACCTCGCCCAGGTAGGCGAAGATGGCGCCGAAAGCCGCGCCTATGTCCTGCCCCACCCCGGCCAGGGAGGTACGGAATCGTTTTGACACCACCGTCTGCGCAGGCTGCTCCCTGAGCTCCACCTTCCAGTCCATGCCATGCTCCTTTCTCGTGCCGGCGGCGTTCTTCTTGGGAAGTATACCCGCCGTTCGTGGCTTTCATGTTGCCGGCCGGGACAGGACGGTCCCTCGCTCCCGTTTTCCCCGCCCGCTGTCGTCGACGGCGTTCATACTCGTGGGAGAGGGGAGGTTGAATCGGCGAAGGCGGTGGCCGGTGGACCTGGAGGAAAAGCTGCGCATACTGGGGAGCGAGGCGCGATACGACGTGTCCTGCTCCTCCACCGGCTCGGCCAGGATGCGCTGGCAAGAGGACGCGGAGAGAGGCTGCCAGCCCGGCATCTATTACAGCAGGGCTGACGACGGCAGGTGCCTCCCTCTACTGAAGATCCTCTTCACCAACCGCTGCATCTACGACTGCGCCTATTGCGTGAACCGCTCCTCGGCCCGCCGCCCCCGCGTCTCCTTCACCCCGCAGGAAGTGGCCAAACTTACCATGCATTACTACCGGCGCCATATCGTGCAGGGGCTCTTCCTCAGTTCCGGCGTGCTGGTCAGTCCCGATCACACCATGGAGAGGTTGGTGCTGACGGCAAGGATGCTCCGCATGAAGAGGGGCTTCCGCGGCTATATCCACTTGAAGGTCATCCCCGGCGCCTCCCCTGAGCTGATCCGTGACGCGGGCCTCTTCGCCGATCGCCTCAGCGTGAACATCGAACTGCCCTCGGAGCGCAGCCTGCGCTTCCTGGCACCGAACAAGACGCACGAGACCATCCTCCGGCCCATGGGGGAGATAAGCCGCCACATCGAGATGGACCGGGAGGAGAGCAGGGCTTTCCCCGGGACGCTGCCGTTCGCGCGCGCGGGGCAGACGACCCAGCTCATCGTCGGGGCGACCCCGGAGAGCGATCTGGAGATCGTCCACCTGGCGGAGGAGCTGTATCGCGTATACGGGCTGCAGAGGGTCTATTACGCGGGCTTTGTCCCCGTCTCGGAGGACCCCAGGCTCCCGCTCCTCCCGGAACCTCCCCTCCTGCGGGAGCACCGCCTCTACCAGGCGGACTGGCTCCTGCGGCGTTATGGGTTCGCGGCGCGGGAGCTGGTGGACGAGGAACATCCCTACCTGGATGGGGAACTGGATCCCAAGTCCGCCTGGGCCCTGCGCAACCTCCATTATTTCCCAGTCGAGGTAAACCGCGCCGATTTCGAGGAGTTGCTGCGGGTGCCGGGCATAGGGACGAGGTCCGCGCGCAGGATCGTCTCCGCGCGCCGGCTGCACTCACTGGACTTGGCTTCCCTCTCGAAACTCGGCGTGGTATGCAAGCGCGCACGCTATTTCGTCACCTGCAGCGGAAGATATTATTGCGATCCCCGATTCGGGGAGGAGGACATACGCCGCCACATCCGCACCTGTTTCGATCCCGCCGGCAGCGGCGGTGCCCGGGGGGAGCAGATGCGCATGTTCGGGGAACCTGCGGCTTGCCTGACTGGGAGAGGTCCGTGCAGCGCCCTCCCGCGAGGGAGCGGCATCGAGGGAGCCGCCTCCCGGCTCACCCCGGAGGACGCCCTCTCCAGCGCCAGCGGCGAGCTTTAAGCGAGCGTGCGCAAGAGCGCGGGCTCTGGCGGCCGGAAAGGCCGCCGCTCTCTCCGCCGGCCGCTTGCCTTTCGATGCGGGTCCTGCAACCGCTTCGTCGCGGCATCGCGTCGTGGTGTGCATGCGCGAAGAACATGCCGTCCCATGCCGCTTTGCTTGACGTCCCGCGGAGAATGATAAAATTGAGAGGAATCCATCTCGCAGGGGTGATGGTGATGGAGGACGAGGTCTATCTCACGCTTGCAGGGCACTTGAACAAGATGCTGGTGGGCGCGCCCATGAGCGAAGATCTGATGGAGATCCTGCGCATCCTCTTTACTCCCGAGGAAGCGCACCTGGCGGCCATGCTGCCCTTCCTCAACACGCCGCTTCCCGAGATCGCAAGGGAAACGGGAATGCGGGAAGACGAATTGCGGTACATGCTCGACGCCATGGCTTCCAAGGGGACGGTTTTCCGCAGCGTGAAGGACGGCGTGGCAAGGTACCGCTTGCTGCCCACCCTGGTGGGCTTCTCCGAGACCCCCTTCTGGCCGGGCAGGGATGACGAGAGGGCGCGTCGGCTTGCCCCCCTGTGGATGAGTTACCTGGAGAATGCCTGGGGCAGGGAGATCGCCGACCGCGACATGCCGCTGGTTAGGGTGGTTCCGGTGGAGGAGGACGTGAACGAGGCGTCGGAGGTCCTTCCCTTCGAGACGGCCAAGGAACTGGTGGAGGAGGCCTCCTTCCGCGTCGTCGCCTATTGTCCCTGCCGACAGATGAAGGCCTACGCGAGGGAGGGTTGCGAGCACGAGAGGGAGAACTGCTTTCACTTCGGCTCCATGGGCAGGTATATGGTCGAGCAGGGGATGGGGAGGCAGATAACCCTGGAGGAGGCTGTCCGCAAGCTGGAAGAGGCCCACGAGGCGGGTCTGGTCTTCACCGTGGACAACTACCAGGGGAAGATCTCCACCCTTTGCTGCTGCTGCTCATGTTGTTGCGTCTTCATGCACAGCCGCAGGGAGCTGGGATTCGACAACGCCGTGAACCCCTCGTGCTACGTGGCCCGGGTGGACCGCGAATCGTGCGTGGGTTGCGGCGAATGCGAGGAACGCTGCCCGGCGGGGGCGGTGAAGCTGGACGAACACGAGTTGGCGCGGGTGGACCGGGAGGAGTGCCTGGGGTGCGGGGTATGCGTGCCCAACTGCACCGGTGGAGCGATCTCCCTGCGGCGGCGGGGGAAGAGCAGCGGCATCCCCACCCTGGAAGAATTCCTTGCTTCCCTGCGGAAGGCATCATGGTAATTATTGGTAATAAGTCCGCATGAAAAGGGAGGATGCCCCGCAAGGCCTCCTCCCGTCTCGGGCGTGCTAGCCGCAACTCTTATTGCACTTGCAGGTTCCGCCCTTCCTTCTCGGGATCTTCGTGATCCTCATCTCACCACCTCCTTGGTAGTGGGTTATTACAATACCATTATACCCCCGTGTCAATGGCCGTTAACATACTTTCCGTGAGCCGGCCGCCCTTCATGACCGGGCGCCGGGAAGGAGGTTCATGCGGGCGCACATGAGGGGATCGCGGCCCCCGGGCCCCTCCAGGAGCTCGGCGCGGAAACGGCAGCCGCCCCCGCATTCCTTTAGCAGGGTGCAGGACGCGCAGGCGCCCTCCGGCCTCATCTTGGGAAGGTTCCGCCAGGCGGAGCGGAGGCCGGAGCTAACCGTGCCACCGCTAACGTTCCGGTAATAGCCGCATTTGATGAGGTTGCCGCCGCTGTCCACGGCGGCCAGGTGGGCGCCGCAGGCGTACCCCTCGGCGCCCTCGTGGGGCCCGGAACCCCACTCCAGGTCGAAGTAGGTAAGGCATTCCTCCACGCCCGGCATGAGATCGCGGTGATCCGCCATGCGTCCGGAGGGGACCGGGTACTCCAAGGTCCATGAGGATACTCCCAGGCCGGAAAGGAGCTTGCCCAGCTCCTCCAGTTCGTGGAGGTTGCGCCGGTGGAGCACCGTGGCCACCGAGACGTCGATACCCTGCGCGAGGGCTTTCTCCATGGCCGCCATGACGAGGCGGAAGGTCCCCTCGCCGCGCAGGAAGTCGTGTCCTTCCCGCAGGCCGTCCAGCGAGAACTGGATCTCCTGGAAAGGGAGGGAACGCGGGTCGACGTCCTCCAGCAGGGTTCCGTTGGTGATGAGCACGGAGCGGTAGGTGCGTTCAGCCAGGGCTTCGTTCAGGTCGCAGAAGCGGGGATAGAGGAGGGGCTCGCCGCCGGTGATCATGAGGCGCAGCCCCCCGAGTTCGTCGAAGTCGTCCAGCACCCCACGCAGGGTGTCCCACCTCAGGTCGTTGCGGCCCGCCTCCCCCAGGTAACAGTGGCGGCAGCGCAGGTTGCAGCGGTCGGTCACCTCCACCATGAGATACCGCAAGGATGGGCTCTCGTTCACGCCGCTTATCACCCGGCGCCGGGAGGGACGGGAGGCGAGCTCGAGGATAGCCTCCTCCAGGCAGTGGGAGAGGAAATCCTCCTCGGCGTCCAGGTCCTCGAGGGGGGCGCTCCCGTCGCAGCGTTCGAGGAAACGCATGGCCTCGGGAGAGAGCTCGTAGAGCTCGTCGTTCAAGGTGTTGTAGACGCAGGGCGCTTCCAGTTGCTTGAGGAAGACCCCGGGGGCCAGGACGGGATAGGCCCTATTCGAGTGCATCGAGGATGGCCTCCAGGTCGAGCGCTCCTTTCATGAGCAGGGTCTTCAGGATGCGGTAGCTGCCGCATTCCTCGTTTTCCTCCTCCCCGTGGTGGTAGAAGGGACAGTCACCGCAGAGGAGCTCGCGGAAATCCTCTTCCCCCGCCAACCCCGAAACGCCCTCGAGGATCTCTCGCGCCTTTCTGGCATAGTGTGGAAACATGCTCGCCACCTCCCTTCGCGTCGGCACACCTCCACCTTCATTATAAACGTATGTGGGGTCAGGCCCCGTTTGTGCCCAAACACCCGTTGGGTCCGGCCCCGTTCATGTTTGAGGGGGATTTATGAGGCGTGATTTCGCGCAATTTGGGGAGTAAAATTTACTACGCGGGGGAGAAGGCAAGCGGCGAAAGGCGCTGCGCCGGGCCGGAAAAAGCGGAGCATGACCGCGGAGAGGCGCTGCGGCATTCAGAATGTTGGATGGCCGTCCCCCGGGGTGTCTTTACGGATATGGAGGAGTTCTTAAAGCGGGCGGGAAAGTCCGTGCGGTCCGGCGGTATTCCGGCGGCTCCGCAGTGCGTGGCCTTTTGCGGGGGCCGAGCCCTTGGCGGGATAAAAAGGGCATGGGCGAACCAAGGTCACATAGGGGATCGGACATGAAAGGAAAGAAAGAAGAAGGCATGGGGGGCAGGGAGGAATTTTTCCACATGCTGGTGGAGAACGCCCTGGACCTCATCACCGTCCTGGACCGGGAGGGGCGGGTATCCTACATAAGCCCCTCGGTACGGCGCCTGCTGGGATACGAGCCGGAGGAATTCATGGGGCGGGGCATCTTCGAGTTCATCCACCCCGATGATCTTGAGAGGAGCAGGCGAAACTTCGCGGTCGCCGTCGATCATCCTGGAGTCGTCCATTACTTACTGCAAAGGATCAGGCACAGGGACGGCACCTGGCGTTGCCACGAGGCCGCCTCCCTGAACCTTTTAAACCACCCCGGGGTTAAGGGGCTGGTGGTGAACTCCCGGGACGTCACGGAGCGCGAGATGGCGGCGAGGCTCATCAGGGCGCAGAGGGATTTCGCCCTGAAGGTGGAGGAGGCGGGCGAGTTCGAGGAAGTCCTGGACCTCGCCCTGAGCGCGGTGCTCGATGCCGCTGACCTGGACGCGGGGGCGATCTACCTGGTGGAGGAGGAAAGCGGCGACCTCGTGCTGGCGTGTAGCCGGGGCCTCTCGGAGGGTTTCCTGGCCGAGGTGGGCCGCTACGCCGAGAGCTCCGCAAACTACAGGATCGTGCTCGAGGGAAAACCCGTTTACGTGGAATACAGGGACTTCCCGGTTCCCAAGACGGAGGCGAAGGACGCGGAAGGCCTCAAGTCCCTGGCGGTGATCCCGCTTTTTCACGAGGGGAGTCTGTTGGGGTGCCTCAACGCGGCCTCTCACCGGGAAGCAACCGTGCCCGCCCTCGCCAGGGAGGTCATGGAGGTGCTGGCCTCGCAGCTTGCAAGGGCCATCGTGCAGGCGAGGACGACTGCCGCCCTGAGGGAATCGGAGGAGAGGTTCCGTCTCCTGGCCGAGCATGCCAGCGACCTCGTCTACCGGGTAAGGCTGAAGCCGGAGCAGAGGTTCGAGTACGTGAGCCCCTCGGCTACCGCCATCACCGGATATACCCCCGAGGAGCATTACGCCGACCCCTGGCTGGGCTACAAGATCGTGCACCCGGAGGATAGGAAGATCCTGGAAGAAGCTTCCGGTGTGGGAGGTGAGCCCAGGAAGGAAGTAACCCTGCGCTGGATCCGCAAGGACGGCTCGGTGATCTGGACGGAGCAGAGGAACACCCCCGTCTACGACGACTCGGGGGAGCTGGTGGCCCTGGAGGGCATCGCGCGCGACGTCACCGCGCAGAGGAGGATGGAGGAGGAGCTGGAGGAGAGCCGCCGCGAGCTGGCTACCTTGTTGAACAACCTCCCGGGCATGGCCTACCGGTGCCGCAACGACCCCCAGTGGACCACGCTTTTCGTAAGCGAAGGATGCCGCGAGCTGACGGGGTACGAACCCTCCGACCTGGTGGAAAACGCCGTGATTTCCTACATCGATCTGGTTCATCCGGAGGACCGGGAGAGGATATGGAGGGAAGTGCAGCTGGCCTTGGGGAGGAGGGAGCCCTTCCGGCTTGTCTACCGCATCTACCATTCTTCCGGGGAACTCAGGTGGGTATGGGAGCAGGGAAGTGGCGTCTACGACGAGGAGGGGACCCTCCTCCATATCGAGGGTTTCGTCATCGATTTCACCGCGCGGGTGATGGCGGAGAGGATGACGCGGGCGCAACGCGACGTGGCCTGGATAGTGGCAGCCGGTTATTCGCTCCAGGAGGTCTTGGAGAAGGCCGCGGACGGGATACTTCACACCACCGGCATGGAAAGCATCGCCGTGTACCTCGAGGAGGAGACGACGGGGGGTTTGCGGATGCTCGCCCAGCGAGGCGTGGGCGAGGAAGCGGCGCTCACGGCCCAATACCTCAAGCCCGAGAGCCCCGTTTTTCTGCCCATGCTCGAGGGAAAGCCGCTCTTCTTCGAGGAAGGGTCCTTCCGGGAGATGGGGGGGAGCAGCGAGTTGCCGGCGCCGGCCGATGCGAAAAGCGTGGCGATCATCCCCATCCGTTACCTAGGAGAGACGGCGGGTTGCGTGGTGGTCTCTTCCCGGCGCATGCGGGAGGTTCCCGGCTGGGCGAGGGACTTCCTCGAGCTCTCCTCCAACCAGATCGGGCAGGCCGTGCGCCATCGCAGGCTCATGGACGCCCTGCGGGAATCGGAGAGCAGGTACCGCCTGCTCCACGATTACGCCGGCGAGGCCATCTTCGGGTACGACCGCGATCTCAGGTTGGTGAGCATCAACCGCAAGGCCTGCGAAACCATCGGTTACCAGCGGGAAGAGCTGTTGGGAAGGAACTTGCTCGAGCTGGGCATCATACACCCCGACGACCTGGATAAGGCCTTGTCCGGTACGGGGATCCTCTTCGCGGGCGAGGATTTCTACACCGATGAGATCAGGCTGGTGCGCCGCGACGGGTCCGTCATTGTCACCGAGATGACCGGCGCCGCCATCCGTGACGAGACCGGCCAGCTGGTGGAAATATCCAACATAGCCCGCGACGTCACCGAGCGCAAGCTTGTCGAGGAGGCCCTGCGGGAGAGCGCGGAGCGCTACCGTATAACCTTCGAAGCCACGGGCACAGCCATGTTCCATGTGCTGCGGGATGCCACCATTTCGGACGTAAACCTTGAAGTGGAGAGGATCTTCGGGTACAGCCGCGAGGAGATGGTAGGGAGGATGCGGTACATGGAGCTGCTCATGCCCGAGGAGGTGGGAAGGGTCAAGGAATACTCCCGCAAGCTCTTGCGTGGCGAGATAGAGAGCCCCATCCAGTACGAGATCGTGGCGCGGCACAAATCCGGCCGCCCCATCCCGGCCATTATCACCGTGTCCGTGCTCCCCGGCATGGGCGAAAGCGTCATCTCCCTCCTGGATATCTCCGACAAGAAGGTTTACGAGGAGGAATTGGAGGAACGGGCGGAACAGATGCGCGATTTCCTGGACATCGCCGCCCACGAGCTGCGGCATCCGGCCACGCTGCTCAAAGGGTACGCCATGACACTGGAGAAGCACGGTGCGATCATGGGAGAGGGGGACCGTCAGGAAGCCCTGCAAGCTGTTCAGAGAGGAGCTGACCGGCTGGTGGGGGTGGTGGAGGAGCTCCTGGAGGTCTCCCGCATCGAGCGCGGCCGCATGGTGGTGGAGAAGAAGGAGGAGGCCTTGAAGGCCCTGGTGGAGAAAGCGCTGACGGAGATGCGAGCAAAGGGCGTGGAAAGCGAGATCTCACTCCGTACCGCGGGTGATCCCGGCGCTGCCCTCGTGGATGCCGACAAGCTGGTGCGCCTGCTCATCATCCTCCTGGACAACGCGGTGAGATATTCCCCGCCGGGGTCGCCCATCGAGGTCATGGTGGAAAGGAGGGAGAAGGAAGTCCTATTCTCCGTGCTGGACCGCGGCATAGGTGTCCCCGCCGCGGATCGCGAGCGCATCTTCGAGCGTTTCTACCAGGTGGGTGACGTGCTGCACCACGCGGGTCCCGGCCTCGGCCTTGGGTTGTACATCGGGAAGAGCATCGTGGAAAACCACGGCGGGAGGATATGGCACGAGTCCCGCGAGGGAGGCGGTTCCATCCTCCGTTTCACCATCCCCACCTGACCCCCTTCCATACACCGGTTCATTAATGCGCTCTGTTCTTTGGGATGGGTTCACGGCGCCCCCTCGCTCCCGGAGCCGTGCAGCGGGCTTACCATGGGTAGTGCCCGTGGCTGGCCGTCCGCTCCCTCGCGCGCGAAACCTATCCCCCGTGGAAGCATCCCGGCGGGCGGGGATGCGGCGGCGATCGAGCGTGACCTTATCCATAGATCGGGGCCTCAGGGCTGCACCATGGCAAGGAAGACGATGGTGGTCGAGTAGTTGCCTGGAAGATCATCCCAGGTGAGTTCCAGCATCAGGTCGAAGGGCAACTTGCTTCCGCCCGGTTGAGGAGTCCTGTTCTGCGCGGTAGGGAAGACCTGTGACGCGGCCAGGGTAAAGGGAGTCCAGCCACCGCCCCCGCTTTGCCTCCACTGCAGTTGCGAGATGGGGATGACGGCGGCGGGAGACTGCGAGGCGTCAGTCAGGTCCCCGCTGGCGTTGGTGAAGAGATTCCAGCCGGTCGAGCTCAGGAGCCGCAGGTTCACGGCGTAGGGCGGGGTTCCCCCTCCCACCACGTAGGGGGAGCCCTCCGGGTTCATGGAGCCGAAATCGACCGACCCGCCACCCGGTGTGCCGTCGCGGTTGTAGGTATCCACCAGGCTCATGGCGAGGATGTCTGCGGTGCGGAAGGACCATGAATAGATGGCGGGCAGCGGGTTTCCCGCCCGGTCGGTAATCCCCGTGGTCAGGCGGGCGGTGTAGGTGTAGCCGTAGAAGAGGTCGCTTGTGGGATCGAGGGTGGCGGTCATGGTGCCCGGGTCGTAGGTGACGGAGCTGGCGATGGGGGTACCCTCCTCGTCCGTCAGGGTGAAGGTGGTGGTATTAATGGTTCCCGCATTCATGCCGTTGGCGTCGCTGAACCTCGCGGTGACCAAGGTCCCCACGCCCACGTTGATGCTCCCCGGGGATGGGAACACCGAAAACACCTGGGGTGGCGTCCAATCGACCACTAGCCTCACTCCCGAGCCCGGCGTCTCCACGTTGTTCACCCCGTCCGTGGCCCGGCTGCGGATGGTGTAAGTACCCTCGGCGGTGATAGTCCAGTTATAGGACCAGGTGGAGTAGTTCCCCGGCGCCACGGGTGTGGCCGGATTCCATGTGCTCCCCCCGTCGGTGGACACCGCCACCGAGGAGACGCCGGTGGCGTCCTGACCCGGGTCGGAGGAGGTACCCCTCACCGTGTAAGCATGGGCGTTTGTGTATTCCATGTCCGCGGGTGCGGTGATGGTGCTGGTGGGCGGTGTGATGTCGTAGACGAAGCGTGCCCGTATGAGGTCGAAATAGAGGCGGGTCCTCGTCCATTCGTAGCTCCCGGTAGCGGTGCCGGCGTCCGCGAACCTGAGGCGAAAGGCGCCGGCGGCGCTGACGAACCTCCTGACCAGGGCGGTATCGCTGATGGTAACCCGCAGGGTCCCGTCGGGGCTGCTGGGGAAGATTCCCAGGCTGTACCAGGTGGAATACCAGCTCCCGGCGTTGTAGTCGTAGAACTGTACGTACCATGACTCGGTGGCGTCGTTCTGGTAGCCCTCGAACTCCACCTCGATCCGCAACAGCTTCTCCCTTGCGGCCTCGGTGAGGGACTCCCAGTTGTTGAACTGGATGTCCAGGCGCGCGTTCAGGGAACCGTCCCACATCTCCCGCATCTGCAGGTACCCGTTGTCCGAGGTCTGGGTGTTCAGATAGGAGCCCGCCTGGATCTGGCCGATGGTGATGGCGGGATTGGCGGTGAGCACCTTGTAGGCCGAGTCGGCGGCGCCCTCGTTCTGTGCGCCGTGGTAGACCCACCCGCCGGCGAGGATCAAGAGCCCGAGGGTGATGCGAAAGGAAGCCTGCAGCAGGCGTCTCGCCTTCATTTCTCGCGCCCTCCCGTGTTATCCGTGAGGGCCGCGCCGGCCTCGCCCCGCTTCCTGTGCCGCTGCAGCGCCAGGAGCGCGCCAATCGCCACGAGGAACACCGTAGCCGACAGCAAGGGCAGCCAGATGGGAAAGGAGGACGCCCCGGCGTCTTCCGCCGCCTGGACGTCCAGCTCCACCAACACCGCTAGGCCACCTGCCACGCCGATCTCTCCCTCTCCTTCCGGGGCCTGGATGAAGGTGAGCGCGAGGCGTCGCAGGCCGGGAGCAGCGTCCCGGGGCGGCGCGACGGTAACCTCGACTTGCATGTCCATCAAGGGCTCTAACAGGAGCTCGCTTTGCTCGAAGGACACCCAACCACAATCCTCTCCCTTCCCGAAGTTGATCTTCCCCTCTTCGTCCTCCGCGACCGCCAGGACCTGCGGCAGGATGCGCAGCTCCTCGTCTCCCCGGTTGGTGAGGGTGAGCCACGTCGAGGTCATTTCTCCGGCGGCGAGGGTGAGTGGGATACGGGTAGGGGTCACGGAAATGACCGCTTCGCTCCGGGCCGGGGAAGCAAGCAGCAGCATCGCGGCAATGCAGAAGCAGGCGGCGAGGGAGAGGAACAACCGGTTCCCCACATCCCCTTCTCGGGGTCTCCCGGGCCAACCTCTCGCTCTCAACGATTCACTCCTTCGCCTGCGGGACCGTCGCAAGTCTCTCCCCGGAACGCCGGCGATGCCCCGAAGTTGCCAGGGGCACCGGGCTCCCTCGCGCCGGTCCCTCGCCCCTCTTCCCTCCGCCTGCTCCTATCGCGCACATCCGTTTTCCGTTTGTCGCACGGCTCGTACCAGGATAAGGGACCCCATCCTGTTCAGTGCCGTACTCTCTTGAAGTATTCTGGTTTCCCGGTGGCGTCACCTGCCGCGCAATCCCGTCTGATACCAGTATCTATATCGACAATCTGCGCGAAAGTTTGCAGGCTGGTCCGCCAGCGGAAACCTGGGACGGTGAACGGCGGGAAGGGGACAGAGAACGGTTTTTCGCATCGCTGGTTACCGTAGGTTAACTTCTTGCCGGATCACGATTGCCGGCGACGGATAACGCAAGCACGCACCGTTCATCGCGATGGCCATGACATGCCAGGGCGGGGGTCTTTCCGAGGCTTGCGCGAGGGGCAGGTTTGTGCGCAACATATATGCGATGCTGTCGACGCCTTTCCGTTAACCGGCTGCGTTCTTAAGACTCGCATCCATCGGCTCGGAATGATGATGTCGCCGCGTGACCGCGGGTAAAGCATGAACGGCATCGAGGAGGAGGGTAAAAATGGCGGGGAAAAACGTGCAAGTGGCGCTGCGCATGGTCGCTGCGGCCGCATTGATGGCCGTTTTGGCGACGGCGGGTTGCGGTGGAGGGAAGGCGGTTCTGGCACAGACCATGCACTGCGGCGAGCCATCTGCCCTTACCTATGACGCCGGCCTGGTGAGCGTAAACGCGAACGGCGACGCCCTCCTGGAGCTCGCGGAGCTGCCCGATGCGTACTGGACGGCCACCTATAAGGATCCCCGCTACCTCTCCGGCCCGGAGTACCATGTGCTCGATTTCTGCCCCGATGGGAATATCGTGGTGGTGGGCGATTGCGCAAACTTCTCCGACTGGTCATCCGAGGTGATAGTGGGGAAGTATGACGGCAACGGCTTGCCGCTCCCCGGCTGGCCGAAATTTTACAAGGGGCCGCAGCGGTCCTGGAACGAAGGGCAGGACGTCACGGTGGATGATGCGGGAAATATTACCGTCACGGGATATGCCGTACTTTGGAGGCTCGATGCGGAGGGAAACGTACTCCCCGGCTGGCCCCAGTATTTCATGGGAGACAGCTCCATAAGCACAGCCGTGATCGAGGACGCCGCGGGCGACATCATAGCTTGCGGGACCATGGCTTGGGAGGGGAGCGAGAAGTTCGTTATGAAGAAATACAGGAAAGACGGGAGCGTGGTGCAGGGTTGGCCTAAGAGCTACGGGGTTGAGGGCAGCGAGGAGAACTTCGCGTACGATCTCCTGCAGGACGCCGACGGGAACCTGGTGGTTTGCGGTTATTCCCAAAGGGCGGGCGCGCGGTCGGCGCTGCTCTACAAGTTGGACGCCGAGGGTAATGTCCTTCCCGGGTGGCCGAAGACCTGGAGCTCGGGCTCCGGGGGTTATGACGAGTATTTCAAGGTCTCGCAGGCCCCCAACGGGGACTATTGCGTGGTGGGGATAACCGGCGCTGGCGAGGACTACGGCAGACTTCTCATAACGCGGTACAGCGTAGAGGGCGAGCAGCTCACCGACCAGGGCTGGCCCCAGGTCTATGAACACGGCGGCTTGCGCGATGCCAGCCCGCCCGATGCCTGGGGAGGCGGCGTGGACAGGATGGGAAACATCGCCGCCGCGGCTACTTGCCAGTCGGATACCAATGTAAGCACGGTGAAATACACGGACAAGGCGGCAATGGCCGGCGGCTTCCCCAAGGTGATGCAGCACCCCGGATATTACGAGGTGACCCGCTCCTGCAGCGTGGATGATCACGGCAACATCTATACCGTGGGGTACTGGGAGGTCGATGACGGCAGCCACGCCGACTACACCACCTTCATCGTGAAGTACCCGCCGGGCAGGTATTCCGACACCCGCCCTTCCGCCGTCTTCAAGGAAGGGATACGCTATACGGGCCTGGCAGGCTTCGGAGAGACGCTGGGTCCGGAGAATCAGGGAATCGTGACCTACCAGCTCTCTCCGGATGGAGAAAACTGGTACTATCACGATGGCTCGCAATGGGGAAAGGCCACGACGGACCGAGAGGCCAACACCGCCGCGGAGATAAACGCCTCCATCGGCGGTTACGCCGGAAAGATGGGGCCGGGAACGCTCTATATCAAGGCTTTCCTGGTAAGCGACGGCACGCAGAGGGTCCAGCTCGAATCGATAGTGGTCCGCTATAACGGGTAGCGGTGCTGCTGTCGGGGTGATGTGCAGGTGGCGGAAGCCTCGCGGAGGACGCATGCCCGCAAAGCCCCGCTGCGCGAAAAGGAGTCAAGGGCAGGATGTGGAGCGGGGCCCGCATGCCGTTCACCCGGTTCACGGTCTTACGGGTGGCGAGGAAAGAGCCAGGTCAGGACCGGGCGAGTGCTCGATGTCTCCTTCCCCGTTGCGGGGCACTCAAGGGGGAGAGCCCGCCGGTGATTCCGGAAGGGTGATGTTGATCTGGTAGGCGCGCGGCTCGCCGTCCTTCTTTATCCCCCTGGTGAGTATGTCCATGAGCGCGTCGACGAAGTCCGCCAGCTCCTCCTTGCGCCCCTTGAGGTGCCAGCGGAAGAAGATATGCTCGATGGTGCCCAGGATAACGGAGCGGATGAGGTAGGGATCGACGTCGTCGCGGAATTCGCCCGACTTCACTCCCTCCTCTATGGCCCGCAGCAGGAAGCCGGCCGCCCTCTGCACCGCCTGGTACCCCTCCGCCTCCATGAACTTGCGGTTGTGCTTCAGGTTCAACAGCACCAGCGAGGAATAATCGGGGTTGTCCTTGTAGAGGTTATAGTAACCGTAGACGATGGCCCTGATCTTGTTCTCCGCCCCCTTGATGTAGGGGGCCATGCCCTCGAGGAACTCCACCGCCTGGCTGGTTATCTCCCCGGGGATGGCGAAGAGCAGGTCCTCCTTGCTCCCGAAGTACTCGTAGATGGTGGCCTCGGAGACGCCGGCGGTGCGGGCGATCTCCGAGATGGTGGCGTTGTAGTAGCCCTTCTCGCCGAAGACCCTAAGGGCTGAGTCGATAATGCTTGTGAATTTATCCCTTGATTTGAAGTCATTCCCCATTGATGGGCCTCAATTTCAAAATATATTTAATATTTGACATAAATATTATAACAATACTATATTTATTAAGCAATATTTAAACCAAGTATTTGGGAGGGGATGGAGATGATACGCAACGGCACCGAGTACCACGAAAGCCTCAAGGAGATGAAGCCCAACATCTACATGGGTGGGGAGCTCCTGGGGCGGGACAACATCCCGGGGATGGAAATCCTCCAGCTTACCTGCGAACTCGCTCACAACACGGACCTGCAGCGCCTGACCACCGCCAGGTCCCACCTCAGCGGCGAGACCATCAACAGGTTCTGCCACATCCACCAGAGCGCGGAGGACCTGCTCATCAAGCAGGAGATGACCCGGGTGGCGGCGCGCATGGTAGGCGGCTGCATAGCGCGCTGCATGGGCATCGACGCCATGAACGCCCTCTCGGTAATCACCTACCAGTGCGACCAGGACCACGGCACGGAATATCACCAGAGGTGGCTGGAGTATCTCAAGTACTGGCAGCAAAACGACATCGTGGGCTGCTGCGCGCAGTCCGACGTCAAGGGCCACCGCAAGCGCCGCCCTCACGAGCAGGCCGACCCCGACCTCTACCTGCGGGTGGTGGAGAAGAGGAAGGACGGCATCGTGGTGCGGGGGGCCAAGGCCCACAATTCCTTCGCGCCCCTGGCGCACGAGATCATCGCCATCCCCACCCGTTTCCTCACCCCGGAGGAGGGGCCCTGGGCGGTGGCCATCGCCGTCCCCGGCGACCATCCCGGGGTGAAGCTGGTATGCCGCGGCGCCCGCTACCGGGACCGCGTCCCCTCCGTGGCCTCGCCCCTTTCCGGCAAGGGGGAGATCGAGTCCCTCACCATCTTCGACGACGTCTTCGTGCCCTGGGAGAGGGTCTTCCTCTGCGGGGAGACGGAGTTCGGCGGCCAGCTCGCCCTGCTCTTCTCCCTCTACCACCGCCATTCCTACACCGGCTGCAAGCCGGCCATGTCCGACGTGATCATGGGGTCCACGGCTTTGGTGGCGGAGTACAACGGCATCGAGAGGGAGGGCCACATAAGGCACGCCCTGGCGGAGCTGATATGCGTGGCCGAGCTGGTGTACGGGTGCGGCATCGCCGCGGCGGTGAAGTCGAGCAGAGCACCGTCGGGCACCCAGATCCCCGACGTCGTCTTCTGCAACGTGGCCCGCAAGCACGCCGGCGTGAACCTCTACCACGAGTACGACATCCTGGCGGAGGTGGCGGGTGGGCTTCCGGCCACCCTGCCCTACAGCGAGGAGTTCGACAGCCCCGAGGTGGGGGAGCTGGTGAAGAAGTATCTGGCGCGCAAGGACGGGGTCAGTCCGGAGAACATGTACAAGTGCTTCGCCTGGATCAGCGACCTTTCCTGTTCCTCGATGGCGGGCGTCATGCAGTACGCGGGGGTGCACGGCGGCGGTTCTCCCATCATGGAAGATATTGCCATCCTGGGCACCTACGACATAGAGGAGAAGAAGAACATCGCCAAGTTTCTGGCGGGGATCCAGGATTAGGCGCGGGCTTCCGTGAAAGAATCCCTTCTCCATGCCCCGGGCGCGCAGCCCGGGGCATGATCTCGCCGCTGCCCGCGCCGGTACCGCTTTCCCCCTTTTCCCTCACCGCAACCCCCGCGGTCTGCGCGCGAGGCCATGCCTGGCGCCGCGGCGGAAAAGGAGATCCGGCGCGGCCGTGGAAGAAAGGTACGTGAGGTTAGACTGAGGGGAGGGAGAGCCCGGGCATGTGTAACATCCTGCCGCGAGAGAAATGCAGCGAGTGCCCTTTCATCACCTGTGACAAGCATCCGCAGTTCTGCCTCGTACAGCAGTGCGCAGAGCACTGGCAGGAACTCCGTAAAAGGCAGGGGGCGGAGTCCACCGGCAAAGGTTAGCCGCGGGCAGCCGCTCGCCGCCGCAAAGCCCCGGTGCAGGGCCGGTCTTGTTTCCCTTACCGGGGATTCTCGGTATTCCTTGGCGATAAGACGGCGCGGCCACCCTCCGCGGCCTCTCGCGCCCGGCCTCAGCTCCGAGGTTTGCCTTCCGCGCCGTGCGTTGTTGGGCGGGGGACCCCTTCCGGGCTGCAGGGGAAGAATGAGGGTAGTCCGGCGGCCCAGGGGGTAAAATCAAATCTAGGAATGGCGTGCGCTGGGAACGGCGTGCGGCGGTGGAAAAAGGAGGTGGCGGCTTGTACGAGAGCGACGATGACCGCGACATCACCCTGCGGGTGGAGAATCTCAGCGTGGAGGTGGAGGGCAAGGAAGTCCTGCGCGGCGTCAGCCTGGGCATCAAGTGCGGCGAGACCCATGTCCTCTTCGGCCCCAACGGGTCGGGTAAGACCACGCTGCTCATGGCCCTCATGGGGTTTCCGCGCTACCGGGTCACCTCGGGCCGCATCCTTTTCGAGGAGGAGGACATCACAGGCCTTCCGCCGTATGAGAGGGCCAGGCGCGGCTTCGGCATAATGTTCCAGCGACCGCCGACGGTCAGGGGGGTAACCCTAGAGCAGATGGCCGCCCTCTGCGCGGACGACGGCGTGGACGTGGAAGCCCTGGCCGGCGACATGAACCTGGAGGAGTTCCTCTCCCGGGACGTGAACCACGGCTTCTCGGGAGGCGAGATCAAGCGCTCGGAGCTCCTGCAACTCCTGGCACAGAACCCGCGCATCGTGCTCCTGGACGAGCCGGAGTCGGGGGTGGACATGGAAAACCTGCAGCTGGTGGGGAAAGCCATCCGCAAGCTGCTCCAGAAGGACCTGCGCCGCCGCAGGACCAAGTGCGGCCTCATCATCACGCATACCGGCTACATCCTGGATTACGTGGAGGCGGACGTGGGGCACGTCCTCTGCGAGGGGACCGTCGTCTGCTCGGGTAACCCCAGGGAGCAGCTGGAGGGGATACGGAAGTACGGATTCGAGGAGTGTGCCAGATGCACGCGCTGAATGAACTCAAGGAAAGGGCCAGGGCGGCCGCGGACAAGCCCGCCGCCTACGGGAGCGACCTCGACCTACGCCATTACGCGGACGAGGCGCCCGAGCGCGGCTACGTGGAATCCCTGGAGGAGCTGGAGGAACTGAGCGGCGAGGAGCTTGCCCGCGCGGGGGTTGAGAAGAGCGGGCGCGAGAGGTCGGGCTCCTTCGTGCAGATCGACGGGACGGTGGTGCACCGCAAAGCCATGGAGAAGGGGCTGGAGATCCTGGGGACGCGGGAGGCCCTGGAAAAATATGACTGGCTGTGGGATTACTACTGGCAGACGGTGGCGGTGGACGCCGACAAGTACACCGCGGCGGTGGAGCTCGCCCCCTTCGAGGGTTACTTCATGCGCGCGCTGCCCGGGTCCCGCACCATCTATCCCCTGCAGGCGTGCCTGTACATCCGCGAGCCTCGCTTCGTGCAGAGGGTGCACAACATCATCATCGCGGAGGAAGGGTCGGAGCTTCACATCATCACCGGCTGCGCCAGCAAGCATGAGATCGAGATGGGGCTTCACCTCGGCGTCTCCGAATTCTTCGTGAAGAAGAACGCGCGAGTGACCTTCACCATGGTGCACAACTGGGCGGAGGGGATGGATGTGAGGCCGCGCAGCGGCGTGCGGGTCGAGGAAAACGGGCTTTTCATGTCCAATTACGTGGTCATGGAGCCGGTGCGCTCGCTGCAGCTCTATCCCACCGCCAGGCTGGTGGGCGAGGGGGCGGTGGCGCGCTTCAACTCCATCCTGGTGGCCCAGCCGGGAAGCGAGCTGGACGTGGGCTCGCGGGTCATCCTTTCCGCGCCCCGCTGCAACGCCGAGATAATCTCGCGCGCCATCACCAGGGGCGGCTACATCGCGGCGCGCGGCCACATCCGGGGTGAGGTGGGTGGGGTGAAGGCCCACCTTGAATGCCGGGGGCTCATTCTCGATGAGGGCGGCGTGATACACGCCATACCCGAACTGGAGGGGCTGGCGGCGGACGTGGACATGTCCCACGAGGCGGCCGTGGGCAAGATCGCCCAGGAGGAGGTGGAATACCTCATGTCCCGCGGCTTGAGCGAGGACGAGGCCACCTCGACCATCGTGCGCGGGTTCCTCAACGTGAAGATCGAGGGCCTGCCTCCCCTGCTCGAGAAGGAGATGCGGCGCATGATGGAGCTCTCCGAGCAGAAGGCGCTGTGAGATGGTCCCCGCGCGGCCTGCGGGCGTCGCTCGTGGGCTCTCCCTCTTGAGCAAGCCGTTTGCCGCCGCCAGCCGGTAGCGGCCCACCAGCGCGTTACGGACTCGTTGACTGGGGCTGCGAGACGCGCGTAAATACAGAAATTGGCAACTCTTGTATATAATTAATGGACGTGGGCCAGATACGAAACGGTACGCAGGTGTCAAGTAAATGCGCTTGCTGCCCGAGAGATGGTAAGGATGGCATATTTTCGCAGGGGAGGGCGCGGCTTGCAAGGAGCCGGGGCGCAGGAGGAGCCGCCCCGAGGGGACGGGAAGCCCTGGTGCGCAGCGGAAGGGACTTTGTGTGAGGCAGTGGACTTACTGGAAAGGAGATCAACTGGACGGTTCTGCAGTCTGGCGACGTGGCGGAGCCCTGGTGGGTGAGGAAAAGCCGCTCGGAGCACCGTTCTATGGGAGGTGGATATAATGGTGAGGCACAGGCACTCGGTTTCATTTCCGGCCGTGCTTGTCTGCTGCGTGCTCTGCCTCGGCCTGCTGGTGGTCCCATCCGGTTGCCTGGGGGGTAACGGGGGCGAGGAAGGGGACAAGGAAGGGTACCAGCAGGGCTACGAGGACGGGGTGAAGGCGGAGCGGGCAAAGTGGAGCGACGCCAAGCTGCAGCTGGCGAGGACCATGATCGAGGAACAGGAGGCCAGCCAGGAAACCCTGCAGAGGCTTCTCAATGGAGAGATAACCGAGGTCAAGATAGGGGAGATCACCGCCACGGGAAGCGCGGCGAAGGTGAACATCCAGGCGGTCTTCGCGGACGGGACGGTGATCGACGGTTACGTGGACCTCGTGCGGCTGGACAACATGTGGTACCTGCAGAAAGTGACCGCGGAGAGGGGAAACACGCCGAGTTGAGCGCGTGCCGCCGTTAAGCCCGGTGCTCCTGTGCCGCCCTTGACCGCACGGATTTTTCGAGAGCCGCATTTCGCGGTATCGGCGCGGATTGCCAGGGGGGGCGGGAACGGCTCCCACAGAGGCGCAGGCCGGCGGGGGAGCGGGGCATGGACCGGGCGAGGCTGGCGTTTACAGCGGTGCCCTCGCCCGGTGGATTCATGCGAGAGGGAGAGGCGCATGCCTGGTCCGGAATATGCGGGAAAGGAACCCGCGGGGAAGAGCCGCGGCGGGAGGTACCCCTCGCCGCCTTCGCTCCTGGTGCCGCTGCTGGTGGCCTTGCTGCTGGCATTCACGTGCCTCGCCTTTGCCGGCTGCTGGCTGCGGGACGACAGGATGGAGGAGGAGTTCCGGAAGGGATACCAGGCGGGACAGGCGGCGGCCGAGGCCGCTTCCCTCGAGAGCCAGAACGGCGTGGAGGGCGAGGAGGCCCAGGCCATCCTCTCCCAGGTGGGCGAGGGCAAGGGGTTGAACCTCGAGTTCCGCGAATATTCCCTCCAGGAGGACAGGTGTCAGGTTTACGGGTTGCTGCACCTGGCCGACGGGACCACCCTCGACGTCTACCTGGTGCTCGAGAAGAGGGACGGTATTTGGAAAATAGTGGAATTAAGGAACCTGGGACAGGGAAACGGGGCAGGGTCTCAGTGAGGCCGCGAAGAGCGCGGAACGAGGCGGAGCCCGGGAGGGAACAGGCCGGCAGCGAGGCGGGATCAAGGCGGGAAAGAGAAGGACGGCGGGGGCGTGACGTTTGGAACTTAGGGACTACCTCCAGGTCATAAAGCGCAGGAGATGGTGGATCGTGGCGGCCGTGGTCCTGGTGACCGCGGCGGCACTTCTCTATTCCTACCTGCTCCAGGAGAGGCTTTACCAGGCGTCCTCCTGGGTGGTGGTGAAGGAGAAGCCGCTCGAGAGTTCCGTGCTCGAGGAGACCATCAGCGAGTTGAGCTCCCAGCCGGAAAGGTCCCTCCAGACCCACGTGGAGCTCCTGAAGACCAAGGAGATGGCCAGGAAGGTCATCGAGGCCCTGCAACTGGGGTCGGGCGTGAAGGACCTCATGGGCAGGATCGACGTGCAGCCGGTGAGCAACACCAACATCATCGAGATCAAGGCCACCGACCGCTACCCCGAGAGGGCGCGCGACATCGCCAACCTCTACGCTCAGCTCTACCAGGAGTGGAGGCGCTCGGAGAACGTCCGCGAGATATCCAAGGCCAGGAGCGAGGTGTGGTCGGTGCTGCAGTCGACCAAGGACGAGGCCATCGACCTCTCGCGCCAGATAGAGCAGCGTTTCGGCAACCAGGCCATCCCGGAGGAGCTGAAGGTGGAGCAGCAGATCGCCTACAACTACTACGTGGACCTGCAGCGCATCTACCGCGAGCTCTCCATCTCCGAGGACCTCATGTCCGGCGGCCTGGAGGTCATCGCCGACGACGACGTGCCGGAGTCGCCGGTGAGCCCGCGGCCGGTGCGCAACGGGGTGCTGGCCTTTTTCCTGGGCTCCATCCTGGGCCTGGGCCTTGCCTTCCTCGTGGATTACCTCGACGACACCGTCGAGTCACGCGAGGAGGTGGTCAGGCTCTACGAGGTCCCGGTGCTGGGGGAGATCCCGCGCCACCGGGAGCTGGAGAGCCAGCAGCGCCGTTCGTCCCTGGTGATGGTGACGGAGCCGAAATCGCCCATCGCGGAAGCGTTCCGCGCCCTGCGCACCAACATCCAGTACGTGAACTACGAGCAGAAGCTGAAGACCCTGGCGATAACCAGCGCGGGACCCTCGGAGGGAAAGACCTTCGTGGTGGCCAACCTGGCAGTCTCCCTGGCCGAGGCCGGCCACCGGGTGCTGGTCATCTGCTCCGACATGCGGCGCCCCGCGGTCCAGGATTTCTTCCACCTCCGCAACGTGGAGGGGCTCTCCACGGTGCTGGTGGGCAGCAAACCGCTGGAGGAGTGCATACAGGACTCGGGGAAGAGGAACCTGCGCGTCCTCACCTCGGGGCCGCTCCCCCCCAACCCTTCCGAGCTGGTGGGCTCCCGGCGCATGAACGAGGTGCTTTCCAAGTCGAAGGCCCTGGCCGACCTGGTGCTCATCGACACCCCGCCCACCCTGGCGGTATCCGACACCGCCGTTCTGGCTCCCCGTGCCGACGGGGTGTTGATGGTGGTGGGCCTGGGGAACGCGAAGCGCGACGACGCGCGCAAGGCCCGGGACCTCCTCCTCCAGGTGAAGAGCAACCTGGTGGGCGCGGTGCTCAACAACGTCGAGGAGGCCAGGAGCTACGGCTATTACTACTACTACCACCCCCAGACCTGACCAAGATTCGTTGCCTTTTACAGACATACTTTGGGGTCAAACCGCGTTCATGTCTGAGAGGGGTTGTTCCTGGGGATGGGGTGCGTCTCGGCCCTCTGGACGGGCCTTCGCCGCACCCATCCCCCGCAAGGGAGGAATCCCTCCTTCTTCCGGCCCG
>CAKZMC010000183.1 GCA_937128055.1 uncultured Actinomycetes bacterium
TTAATAGCTGGTATGATTCGAACAAGCATAGGGATAATGTGTCCACCATGTAGTGAACCAGCGCAGTTTGTTGACACTAGCTTCGGGCCGGTGTTATCCTCGAAAGGTTAAAAAACCGCTCATTAGCTGGAGAAAGAAGTGTACAGCGACAAGGTCATCGAGCACTTTCAGAACCCCCGTAACGTCGGAGTGATCCCGGACTACGACGGCGTGGGCAAGGTAGGCAGCCCGGTGTGCGGGGACATGATGGAGGTCTATATAAAGGTGGAGGACGGGCGTCTGGTTGACGTCAAGTACAAGACCTTCGGGTGTGGCGCGGCCGTCGCCTCCGGCAGCATGGGAACGGAGATGGTGAAGGGCTTGACCCTGGAGGAAGCCATGAAGATAACGGACGAGCAGGTGGCGGAGGCGCTTGACGGTCTGCCGCCGGAGAAGATGCACTGCTCCAACCTTGCGGCGGACGGCATACGGGCGGCCATAGAGGATTACCTTTCCAGGAGGCGGCAGGACACGGCGGAGGGGGTTTGACCTTGGGCGGGGTAGCAGCGCTGGTATGCGCCATAGCCTTCGCCCTGCTCATGCTGGCACTGGCGGCGGTGACGCTCAAGCTTGCCAGGACGCTCTCCATCACCAACCGCATGCTCAACGACGTACGCCGAGAGGCTGTTCCCCTGCTCAGCAAGCTGCAGACAACCATGGACCACGTCAACGAGGAGATGGTGCACGTGGACGGGGTCCTCAAGTCGCTGCAGCAGCTGGCGGGCCGCGCGAACGCGGTGACCAAGGCGGCGGAGCGGGTGCTCACCTCTCCCCTGGTGAGGATACTGAGCCTCGGCGTGGGGGCGCAGAGGGCTCTCGGCGCCGCTTCCTCCGGGGAAAAGGGCGGGCGCGGCGGCGAGAAGGATTAGCCCGGCCCGCAGCGCGAGGGGTTTTCGGGGGGCTCGCGCAAGAGCGGTGAGGGACGGGCTCCACCCCGGCCTGGCCTCGCCGACATTGCGGCCGAAGCGGCGTGCGGCGGCCGCTCCCCGTCCGGCAACCCTTGAGCCAAGGCGTGGTCCTCGCGCATGTTGTATTCTTTTTCTTGGCTGCTGCAGGTTCATGGGCGGCCCGTGCATAATGTAGAATAAGCGAACGTGGTGCCGGAGGCGCCGCCCCGTCTCTGCGCGGCGCCGGGGGGCGGCACGGTTTCTTGGAGGGAGGACAAGGCTTGCGCAGCGAGGAGATAAGAGGCAGGTTCCTGGAATTCTTCCGGGAGAGAGGGCATCGTGTGGTGAAGAGCTCTTCCCTCATCCCCGATGACCCCACCCTGCTCCTGACCAACGCGGGCATGGTGCAGTTCAAGCCCTATTTTCTCGGCCTCGAGAAGCCGGAGTTCACGCGGGCCACCTCCTGCCAGAAGTGCGTGCGCACCACGGACATCGAGAAGATAGGCCACACAGCACGCCACCTCACCTTCTTCGAGATGCTGGGCAACTTCAGCTTCGGGGACTACTACAAGCAGGACGCCATCCCCTGGGCCTGGGAGTTCCTGACCCGGGAGATGAAGCTGGACCCCGGACGCTTGTATTGCTCCGTTTACGCCGATGACGACGAGGCTTACGGCATATGGAGGGACGTGGTGGGGGTCCCGGAGGAGCGCCTCGTAAGGCTGGGCAAGGAGGATAATTTCTGGGACATGGGCACCACCGGCCCGTGCGGGCCGTGCTCGGAGATCATCTATGACCAGGGAGAGGAATATGGGTGCGGGGAGCCGCATTGCCGCGTAGGTTGCGACTGCGACCGTTACCTGGAGTTGTGGAACCTGGTCTTCATGCAGTTCGACCGCGACGAGGAGGGAGGCCTGCACCCCCTCCCCTCCAAGAACATCGACACCGGCCTGGGACTGGAGAGGCTGGCTTCCGTGATGCAGGGGGTGAGCAACAATTTCGAATCGGACCTCATGGCCCCCATCCTGCAGGCGGTGTGCGAGCTGAGCGGGGCCCCGTACGGGAAGGGCGAGGGGAGCGATATATCCGTGAAGATAGTGGCGGACCACGCGCGCGCCTTCACCTTCCTGGTGGGCGACGGGGTGCTCCCCAGCAACGAGGACCGTGGCTACATCCTGCGCAGGCTGATAAGGCGCGCCGTGCGCCACGGGAGGCTGCTGGGGATAGAGGACATTTTCCTTCCCCGCCTGGTGTACGCGGTCCTGGAGATCATGGGCGGCGCGTATCCGGAACTGAAGCAGAACCACGCCTTCATCGCCTCCATCGTGCGCAGCGAGGAGGAGAGGTTCTCCCAGACCCTGCGCAGCGGGCTGGTTTACCTTGCCAGGACCATCGACAGCCTGCGGGAGGAGGAAAGGGGCACGGTGCCCGGCGAGGCGGTCTTCCACCTCCACGACACCCTGGGCTTTCCCCTCGAGTTGACCAGGGAACTGGCGCGGGAAGAGGGCCTCGAGCTCGACGAGGAAGGTTTCGCCGCCCTCATGGAGGAACAGAGGGAGAGGGCGCGCGCGGCGCGCATGGAGGAGGGCTACTCTCCCCAGGTGCAGGAGATATACGCGGAGATACTGGACAATTTCGGCGAGAGCCATTTCACGGGATACGAGACATTGAGCGATCGCGCAAAGCTGCTGGCCCTGGTGAGGGAAGGCCGCGCGGTCGCCGAGGCGGTGGAGGGGGAGGAGGTCGAGGTTTTCCTGGAGCGCACCCCCTTCTACGGCGAGAAGGGAGGACAGGTGGGGGACACCGGCACCATCACCTCCCCGGCCGGAGAGGCGAAGGTCCTGGATACCCTGCACCCCGCGAGCGGCTTGACGGCCCACCGCGCTCGCGTCACCAAGGGAAGGCTCCTGGCCGGGGATGAGGTGGAAGCCCGCGTGGACCGGGAGCGACGCATGGCCATCCGGCGCAACCACACCGCCACGCACCTGCTGCACTACGCACTGCGGCATGTCCTGGGAGATCATGCCAGGCAGGCCGGTTCGCTGGTGGAGCCGCAGAGACTGCGCTTCGATTTCACCCATTACGCCCCCTTGACCGGGGAGGAGCTGGCGAGGGTGGAGGAGATGGCCAACCGGGCCGTGATCGAGGACTACCCGGTGCGGGCCTACGTCACCACCTACGAGTACGCGGTGAGCATCAACGCCGTCGCCCTCTTCGGCGAGAAGTACGAGGATTACGTGCGCGTGGTGGAGGTGGACGAGCTGAGCAGGGAGCTCTGCGGGGGGACCCACGTGGCGAGGACGGGGGAGATCGGCCTCTTGGTGGTGACGAGCGAGGCGGGAATCGGAGCCAACATGCGGCGCATCGAGGCCCTCACCGGCAGCGAGGCCTACCGCTATTTCCGGCAGCGGCGTGAGATGCTGGAGGGAATGGCATCCTCCCTGAAGGTCGACGTGGAGAGGTTGCCGGACAGGCTGAGCCGCCTGCAGCAGCGCGTGAGGGAGCTGGAGAGCGAGCTGCGGAGGAGGGAGAGGGAGGAGATGTCCTCGCTGGTGGACGGGGGCATCGCCTGGCGCGAGGGCGAGGCGGCGGGAGGGCTCGTCCTCACTGCCGAGGTACCGGACCTCGATCCCCAGGCCCTGCGGGAGCTCGCCGAGAGGACGCTCTCTCGCAGGAACGCGAAGGCGGTCGGCATAGCCACCGTGCAGGGAGATAAGGCGAACGTGGTGGTCCACCTTTCCCGGGAGCTGGTGGGTAAGGGGCTGGACGCCGTGGAGCTGGTAAAGGCGGCTGCCCGCCTCCTGGGCGGAGGGGGCGGCGGCAGGCCGGACATGGCGGTCGGCGGGGGCTCCCGCACGGAAAAAGTGGCGGATGCCCTGCAGGAAGTGGTGGAGGGCATAAGGAGGGGAGCGTAAGAGGTCATGCGCAGCATGGGCCTGGACATCGGGGGGCGGCGCGTGGGGGTCGCCTTGTCCGACCCGCTGGGCATACACGCCTACCCCTTGGAGACGCTGCGGGACGTGGACCCGGAGGGCTTGCGCGCCTACGTGGCCGAGAAGGCGGCGGAGGGCGTGCAGGAGGTGGTTGTGGGGCTGCCCCTGACCATGCGCGGCAAGGAAGGCGAACAGGCCGCTCTCGCGAGGAGGTACGCCGAAGCGCTGCGAGGGCTGCCGGCGGTCGCGGTCGTCCTCTGGGACGAGAGGCTCTCCACGGTGGAAGCGAAGAGGAGGCTGCGGGAAGCGGGAAACGCGCGCCGGCGCGGGAAGGTCGACGCGGAAGCCGCCTCCCTGGTCCTGCAATCCTACCTGGACGGGAAGAGGAAGGTGGGGCCGCATTGAAGGGGAATGGCGGGAGAGAGGCCGAGGAAAGCGGCGGCAAAGAGGCCGTTCCCGAGTCCGCAGAAGAGCTGAGGGCAGAACCGGTTGCGGGCGAGCGAGGAGAGAGTCACCTCCCCTCCCGCAAGCATTTCTTGCGTGAGGAGGGGGAAAGTGGGGGTACCAGGGCGTCCAGGGCGTTGCAGAGGGCGGCCGCACGCCGCAGGAGGCGGCTGGCGGTGGGCTTGCTCGTCCTGGGAATACTGGCAATAACTGCCATACTCTTATACGTGCATTATTTCTGCCCCACGCGGGGGGATGAACCGGTTCACGTGAACATAGAGGAAGGGGAGACCGCCTCGCAGATAGCCAAGAAGCTGCACGAGAGCGGCGTCGTCACCTCCGCCAACATCTTCCGCCTGCTGTCCTGGCTGCAGGGAAAGCAGGGAAAATTCAAAGCAGGCCATTACCTCTTCTACACGGGCATGCGCTACGGCGAGGTGTTCGCGGCCCTGGAGGCGGGGCCCAACTACCTCCTCCGCCTGACTTTGCCCGAGGGGCTGACGGTGGCCCAGACGGCCGCGCTGGTCGAGAAGGCGACGGGGATACCGCAGCAGGAATTCCTGCAGGCGGCCGGGAGCGGCGCTTTCGAGACGCCGTTCATCCCGGCGGAGATGCGCGGGAACCTCGAGGGGTTCCTCTTTCCCAAGACCTACGAGCTTTCGCCGGAAGTCGATGCCTACGGGGTCATCGAGCTCCTCCTGCGGCAGTTCGAGGCGGAGGCGGCGGGCCTGGACTGGTCGCGCACGCAGGGTCTCGCGGTCACGCCCTACCAGGCGGTCATCGTCGCTTCCCTCATAGAGAGGGAGGCCGTGCGCGAGGATGAGAGGCCGCTCGTTTCCGCGGTGATATACAACCGCTTGCGCGTGGACATGCTCCTGCAGATAGACGCGAGCGTGCAGTATGCCCTGCCCGAGTGGAAGGCGGTGCTCACCTACGAGGACCTCAAGACCCCGTCGCCATACAACACCTACCTGCACAAGGGACTCCCTCCAGCGCCTATCTGCAGCCCGGGACTGGCAAGCCTGAAGGCGGCGCTGGAGCCCGCGGACGTCGATTACCTGTATTACGTGGCGACGGGCGACGGAGGCCATTTCTTCACCTCCGATTACCAGGAGTTCCTGAGGGTCAAGGAAGAGGTACAGGGTCGCTGAGTGGCGGGAGCGGAGATCCCGCCGGGGAAAGCGATGATTTCGCGGGGTGCCGCAGCTCCCGCTGCGCGGCATGCGGCGACCTCGCTCCCCTTATCGCCTCCCGCCGTGATTAGCTGGCATACGCCATTCGTTTCATGTTTAATAGGAAAGGAAGGTAGCCGTCCGCTATCACGATGAGAGGTCGGGCAGTGGCTGAGGAGGCGGAAATCCTGGACGAGCGCTTGCGGGCGCTTTACGAGGCGCTGGCGATTCTTAACCTGGCGGGGGAGGAGGTCACCGGCCGCTCCACGCCGCAGCTGATGTATTTCGCCGGCAAGGATTTGGGAACGAGGGAAGCGAGGGCGCACGACCGGACGGATGACCTGGAGCGCGCCCTGGGCTGGATCTTCCCGCCCCAGAACGGAGCCTGGAAGGTCACCTTGTGGAAGAATAAGGAAGATGAGGATTTCTGGGTCTACGAGGTGGAGGAGATGTTCGTACGCCTTCTCTTTGAGAAGTGCCCGGTCAGGGAGGCGTGCCTGGCCGCGGGCGTCAAGTTGGGCGGGGTGGCCTGCCAGGCGATACACGGCTACGCGGCGGGCATGCTGCAGAGCATCTTCGGGCGCAAGGTTGATCTGCACACCGAACACGCGGGGCCGGGAGCCTGCCTGGTCATGTTGAAGACGACCCTGGAGTGAAACATGCAGATCGCCCTGGTTTCCTTGAGCTCCTGCCTGGGTTGCCAGGCGGTTTTCCTCGGCATGGAGGAATATCTTTACGCCATCATAGGGGAAAACAGGATATCCTTCGCCCCCTTCATCATGGACAACCGGGAGGTCGCGCCGGTGGATTTGGCCCTGGTGGAGGGGACGGTGCGGCATGCCGGACACTTCATGAGGGCCCGCGAGGTCAGGGAGAAGGCGGAGCGCGTGGTGGCCCTGGGGACCTGCGCCTGCTTCGGCGGGGTGCAGGGGCTCGCTGACCGTTTCGCTGAGGATACCATGCTGAGGCGGCGCTTCGGAGATGCCGCATGGGAAGGTGCTCCCGCGGGCGTGAAGAGGTTGCTACCACTGGATTCCTTCATCAAGGTCGACTATTTCCTGCCAGGCTGCCCGCCCACGCAGGATCTCTTGCGGAAATTTTTGGAAGCGGCCTTGGCCGGCGCTCAGCCGCAACGGGAGGAAACCACGGTGTGCGCGGAGTGCCGTGTGGTTTCCCCCGGCATTCCGCAACCGGGGCCCCGCCGCACGACGGAGGCGCCGCCAGAGCGCGGTAAGTGCCTCATGGAAGCGGGGTACGCATGCATGGGGCCCCTTACCCGCGACGGATGCGGCGCGCTCTGCCCGACCCTCATGGGATTACCGTGCCGGGGTTGCCGTGGCCCCAGCGACCGGGCGCTTCTCGATCCCCATGTGGACATGAGGGAGGAGACCGTGAGGCGCCTGGCCAGGGCCACGGACAGCAAGGCGGGCGAGGTGGAGAGCGCGGTCAACGACCCCGTGCATGCCTTTTACATGTTCTGTCTTGCGGAGCCCGCGTTGCGGCGGCGGCGCCCGGAAGGGAGTTCCCCCTTCGTGCAGAGGCTGGGGGAAAGGTAGGGCATCTGTCGGAGGACATCCGAGGGGAGGAAGGTCACTGGCGGTGATATCGCTTGGCTGAACTGGTAATAGATCCCATCACCAGGATAGGCGGCATCGCGGCGCTGCGTATCGTCGCGGAAGAGGCCACGCCGCCCGAGGCGTGCCTATCGGCCTTCGGGTATCGCGGCTTCGAGCAGATCGCCTTGGGAGCGCACCTGGATAACCTCCTTCCCGTCGTCTCGCGCATCTGCGGACTCGATTCCCTCTTTCACCAGCTCTGCGCGGCCATGGCGGTAGAGAAGGCATTGGGGGTGGAGGCCCCTTCGCGCTTACGCCTGCTGCGGGAGTTGGCCCTGCACGCGCAGCTGTTCGAGCGGCACGCCGTTTCCCTTTCCGTGCATAGCCTCCCGGACCTGCTTTTCCCCTCCTCGGATCCGAGCCTGCGCAACCTGGTTAGCATATACAGCGTGGACGAAGAGGTGGTCCGCAGGCTGCTGGGCCTCAAGTCCCTGGGTTCCATGGTCCTCCAGGAGGTGGGAGGGAACTCCGTGCACCCGGTGAACTTCCGGACCGGCGGCGCGGCCCGTGATGTCCCGGGGGAGAAAAGGGATGCGTTGCGCTCCAAGCTGGAGGAGGCGAGGCCGCTGCTGGTGGAGACCTCCCGCCTTATCAAGCTGCTTCTCAGGAGGAACGAGGAGATGGCGAGTAGGATAGGAAACGTGCCCGCTCCCTCCCTGGCGCTGCGGGGCCCCGGCCAGGTCACCATGACGGGCGAGAGGGCGGCGGTCGTTGGCCCGCAGGGGGATGGGGAGCAGGACCTCTCGCCCCATGATTTGCTGGGCCGCCTGCGCGAGAGCAACTCCGCGTACAGCCACGTGAGAAACGTGAGCGTCGAGGGATACGGGGAGACGAGGGTGGGCCCCCTTTCCAGGATCAATATAAACGGCCACTACGGGACCTCTCTGGCGGACGGGGAGCTCGAGGAGGTCAAGTCGCAATGGGGGTTCCCCATCCATGCCTGCCTGGTGGGTCACGTGTTGCGCATCCTGGAGATGGTGCACGCGTGGGAGAAGATGCACGAGCTGCTGAAGGAGCCCGACGAGGGCGAGATCTCCCTGGAAGTGAAGCCGGCGGCGGGGAAGGGGGCGGCGGTGCTGGAAGCTCCGGAAGGAATGCTGATCTATGAGGTGGAGCTTACGGGAGAGGGCCTGGTGAAGGATTTGAACCTCGTCACCCCCCTGCAGTTCAACCAGCGCGTGCTGGAGACGTCCCTCGCGAAGATCGCGGAAGAGGTGGGGATCGAGGGAGAGCCGAAGATCATGGACATGCTGCAGATGGCGATCCGCGCCTATGCTCCCTGCATACCATGCGGGCTGCATTGAGTGCGTGTGGAGGTAAAAATTGGAAGAAGAGAGCGGGGCCGTCAGGCTGGAGATCGATGCGGCAAGGTGCATCGGTTGCTGGGAATGCCTGGATGCCTGTCCACAGATGAGGAACACCGAGTACCCGGTCTTCGCCAGGGGCGAGGGTAAACCCGAGGTGATCAACGAGGACAGCTGCATCGCCTGCCTGACCTGCCAGGCGATCTGCCGCGCGGAAGCGCTGACGGTTTCCGGCGGAAGCGGGAAGAGCCCGTGGCCTGACAAGAGAGCCTGGGCTAAGTGCCGGGCCATTTTCTGACCACACGGCCGGATGTCCGGAAGATTAACGGGGATATGAGGGAGAGGTGAGAGTGAGGAGGGGAAAGCGGGCGCCCGAGGAGGAAGCCGTGGAGGACGCGGCGGAGGGTTGCAACCGCCTTGCGGTTAAAACACAATCATATGGTGAGGAGGTAAAGGAAAGGCAGAGGCAAGCGGTCGTGCACAGGCTCGCGATGCGCCGTTTTCTCCTCATCGAGGGAGAAAGGCGCGACGGTCCGGGCGCGAGCCGGCGCGGCATGAAGGCGGGATGGGGATCATGCAGCGGCAAATCTTCAAGAAAAGGCGGGAAATGTCGATATTTAACCATTGGAGTATCTAGTTAACTTTATTATAATTGAGCAACAATATTAACGGATTTGATGTCCCGCGGCGGCTGGCTTTGAGCGCGGAGGGGCAGAAGTCCTTTAATTGGGTGAAAAGCAGGAGAAAGTCGTTTTCTCCCGGGGGCAGGAGGTGGTGTGGATTGCCCGATCTGAGGAAGATACTCGAGGAACTCGTGGCCACCGGAACGGTAAGGGCCGCGCTGGTGGTGGGAAGGGATGGATTTATCATCGAGACCGCCGGTGAGGACGCAACTCACCTGGAGGCAGTGGGCGCCATAGCACCCAGCTCGTTGGGGGCTGCGGAGGTGATCGGGCTTGAACTGGCCCAGGGGCCGATGGCCCAGGCCATGTTCGAGTTCGAAAAGGGAGCCATACTCATGAGCGCGGTCGGGAGCGACGCCATCCTGGTTTCCATCCTGCCGGCGGGAGCCAACCTGGGCAAGGCCAGGTACGACATCCGGAAGTTTCTCCCCGCCATTGAGAGCTCGCTTTAGGTCGATAGTGGCGTGAACGGTCGTGGCGGGGAGGTAAATCAACATATCTGGAGGTTGACTTGGCTTCGGAACGCATCGATAAAATGAACGCCATCCTGAGGGAATTGAGATCCGGCATGCCGGAGATAGAGGCGGCGGTGCTCATAAGCTCCGACGCCATGGCGCTGGCCTCGGATATCTCCGACGAATCGGATGAGGAGATGATCGGAGCCCTCTCGGCTTCCGTCCTCGGCATGGGGGAGAGAGCGGCCCGCGACCTGAAACGCGGTGCCCTCGAGCAGGTTTACGTGAAGGGGGATCAGGGCTATCTTCTGCTGGTCCACTGCGGGCCGGATGCGCTGCTCTCGCTCCTGGTGAAGCCGGGGGCGAAGCTGGGAGTGGTCTTCATGGAGGCGAAGAGGACGGCCGAGGAACTGGAGGAATTGTTTCAATGAGCCGATGAGGCAACGGGAAAGGGCTCTACCTGCAGGAGGTAAAGTACTTGGCGGAATCGAGGGAGGAGAGACTGCGCAACGCACTCAGCGAGCTGGTCGCCAAGTCCGCGGAGGTGGACGCGGCGGCGGTGGTGAGCATGGACGGGCTGGTGATGGCGTCGGTACTCCCCAATACGCTCGAAGAGGACAGGCTGGGAGCCATGTCCGCCGCCTTGTTAAGCCTCGGCGAAAGGACCTCCGAGGAGCTGGGGCGCGGTGAGCTGGCGCAGGTTTTCGTGGAGGGAAACGCGGGATACGTCTTTCTCATGGCGGCAGGGGAGGACGCCGTGCTGACCGCCCTTGTTCGCAAGGGAAGCAAGCTGGGGCTGGTGCTCTACGACGTTAAGGGCGCGGCCAAGAAGATAGCCGAGATAATCAAGGCGGAATTCCGTATCGAATACGAATGAGGGATGAGAAAGAGCCAGGGGTTTGTTTGCGGGATGAATGACTCCCACGAGGACGAGAGGCGAGCGGGCAGCGGCCAGATCAAGTTTTCCGGTGGTTCCCGGAAGAAGGGGAGTAATCAAAAGCGGATTTTTTTTCGATTAATATCTAATGAGGATAGCGGCGCGAGGAGATTGCTGCGCGCCGCAAGGAGAGATATCGGGAATGGCACTTAAGGGTAGCTTAAAGGATTTCAGCCTTCCGGACCTGTTCCAGCTGCTAAATTTCAGCAAGAAGAACGGGACGCTCAACCTTACCCGGGGGCAGGCGAGGGGATACATATGTTTCCGCAACGGGGAGGTCTTCTTCGCCACCACCAACTGGAAGAGGCAGTCCCTGGGCATGAAGCTGCTCGGCGCGGGCATCATCAGCAAGGCGCAGCTTGACGAAGCCCTTGAGCTGCAGAAGAGGGAAGCGCGCGGGCAGCGTCTGGGGCAACTGCTCATACGCATGGATTATATTACCAAGGAGCAGCTCGAGGTCTTCGTGGAGGAGCAGATACAGGACGCCGTCTTCGAGATGTTACGCTGGACGGACGGCGAATTCGACTTTCAACCGGGCATGGTCTTCCCCGAGGAGGATATCGGGCTCTCCATAAGCACGGAGGAGCTCATCATGGAGGGCTCCCGGCGCCTGGACGAGTGGAATCGCATCGAGAAGAAGATCCCCCACCTCGACGTGATCTTCCGCATGACCTCCATGCAGGGGAGGGAGGCCGCGCAGATAAGCCTGACCCCCGAGGAATGGATGGTTCTCACCCACGTGGACGGGGAGAAAACGGTGCGCCAGATAGTGGAGCAGACGGGGATGAGCACCCTCCACACCTGCAAGATACTTTACGGCCTCATCAGCTCCGGGCTGCTGGAGAACATCACTCCAGAACTGGAGGAGAGGGAGGCCGATATGAGGCTGGAGCAGTTGGCGGAGGAGTTGGAGAAGTCGGAGGGCGCGGAGAAGGTCATCGAGATCCCCCAGCTCGAGGAGGCGCCCGCTTTCGGGGCTGGGGAAGAGGCGGCGGCGGTCAGGGTGCCCGTGGAGGCAGGCGCCTCTCTCCTCGAGGGGGAGCTCCTCGCGGAGCCCCGCGAAGCGGAACCCGAGGTAAGCGAGGCCATAGGGTCAGTGATGGACAGGTTGGAAGTGGAAGCTTTCCCCGTTGCGGAGAGGGGCGCGGGGGAGGGGGTTCTGCCGGGAGTTACCGGGGAAGCGGAAGCTGCAGCCTTAGAGAAGGCGGCGGAGGAAGAGGAGGCGGAGGCAGCGGCCGTTCGCGGTATGGCTGCGGAAAGCGGCGTGAGGGCGGTGGCCGTCCCGGAGGAACGCGCGGAGGAGGTGGCGGTGCCCGCCGGCGTAGAGGAAGCGGTGGAGATAGAGATAGGGGAAGAGCTGGAGAGCGAGATCCTCATAGAGGAGATAGCCGCCACGATGGTCGAGGAGGTCGAGGAGGAGGAAGCGGTAGAGGAGGAAGCCGCGGAAGAGGTGGTGGAAGAGGTCGCCGAGGAGGTGGAGGAAGAGCCTCTCCTCGCCGAGGAGGCCGCCTTGCAGGGCTCGCTGCAGGTCCTCGAGGAGACGAAGAGGGAAGAGGAGCGGGTCGTCCAGGAGATGAAGCAGGTTACCCTGGAGGAGACCATGGAAGCCGAGCAGGTCCTGGAGATTGACAGCAAGGAAGCCGAGCTCGAGGAGCTTAAGCGCAAGATAAGTTCCCTCCTCCCGGAGGGAATGGGATTGGGGGAGCCGGAGCCCGAGAAGGCGGCGCCGGAGCCGCCCGCGCTCCCCTTGGCCCCTTACGAGGGGGAGAAAATGACCAGGGAGAGCGCGGAGGCGAGGGCGGCGAAGCGGGCATACCTGGAGAAGAAATACGGGAAGATCGCCAGGCTGGCTAAGGACGAGGAGATACCCGAGCTCGAGCCGGAGCAGATCCCCGAGGAATGGAAGAGCCACCTGCAGAAGATCGCGTGGCCGGGGGAGGGAGAAGAGCTTGCCCCGGCAGGAGAAGGGCAGAGGCCCACCATCGAACCTTCCCGGATACTCGAGAGCCGCCTGCGTGCGGGGGATACCGCCGCAGGCCTGGAAGAAGTTGCCAGGGAAGAGGAAGCCGCGGCCGCCGCCGCGGGGCAGGTCACGGGCGCGGATGAGGCGAGGGCCCTCGAGGAGGCGAAGAAAGAGGCCATGGAGGAGATCCTGCGTGGCCTCGAGGAGGAGGGTGCAGCGGCGGGAGGAACGGCGACTGCCAGGTTGCAAGCGGAGGAACTGGAGGAAAAGGTGGGAACGCCCCCGCGCATGCCGGAGCAGGCAAGCGCCGAGGCGGAGATCCTGGAAAGGGTGATGCTCGAGGACATCACCGCGGAGGAAAGGGAGGAAGCGGCAGCCAGCCCCCTCGCGGAGCTGGAGGAACTGGAGGAAAAGGCGGGAATGCCTCCGCGCATGCCGGAGCAGGCAAGCGCCGAGGCGGAGATCCTGGAAAGGGTGATGCTCGAGGACGTCACCGTGGAGGAGAGGCTCGCCATCCTGGAAGGGCAGGCGGAGATAGAGGAGATGATCTCCCTGGTCACGGAGCCGGTTCCCGAAGGCTCCGAGACCTTCTTCGACGTGGGAGAGGGCCTGGAGGAAAGGGCGGGCGTTGTCCAGGAGAGCGCGCTGGAAGGCATGTTGCTCGAGGAGATAGAGGAGCTGGAAAGGGAGATCCTCGAGGCGCAACAGGTGAAGCCCGCAGCCGACCTCGTGGGAATAGAGGACGAGTTGGCGGCCATCGAGAAAGAGCTGCTCGAGGAGGAAAAGGGGATCCTCCCAGCCGCCGAGGAGGCGGTAGAGGCCGCCCCCCCGCTGGAGAGGCCGCCCCTCGTTCCCGAGGCCCGGGAGGTCACTGCTCCGGCCGCGGAGGTCCCCCGGGTGGAGGAGGCCCCTCCCGCCGTGGAGGCGCCGGAGCCGCTGGACATGCTGGAAAAGCTGGTGGAGGCGCCGCCCGCCCTCGAGAGGGAAGTCGAGGCCGCCCCCCCGTTGGAAAAGCCGCCCCTCGTTCCCGAGGCCCGGGAAGTCACTGCTCCGGCCGCGGAGGTCGCCCGGGTGGAGGAGGCCCCTCCCGCCGTGGAGGCGCCGGTGGCGGAAGCGGCGGAGGCCCCGCCCGCCGTGGAGGCGCCGGAGCCGCTGGACATGCTGGAAAAGCTGGTGGAGGCGCCGCCCGCCCTCGAGAGGGAAGTCGAGGCCGCCCCCCCGTTGGAAAAGCCGCCCCTCGTTCCCGAGGCCCGGGAAGTCACTGCTCCGGCCGCGGAGGTCGCCCGGGTGGAGGAGGCCCCTCCCGCCGTGGAGGCGCCGGGACCGGAAGCGGCGGAGGCCCCGCCCGCCGTGGAGGCGCCGGGACCGTTGCTTGAAAGGGTAGGGGAGACGGCGTTACCCGAAGCCGCAAGGGAGGAGCCCGCGGCCCCCACGGTACCCGTTCCCGAAGCGGCGGAGGCGGAGGAGGAATACGAGGGCTACGGGCTGGAAGGATATTCACTGGAACGGGAGCTGGCCGAGCTGACGGGAGCCGCAGCGCCGCAGCCCACCAAGAAAATAAAGATACCGGTGAGGCCGAAAGGAGAAGAGGGCAAGGTGGAGGAATTAGATAGGGGGAAGCCGGTTCCCAAGGTGAAGAGGGACAAGGCGGTGACCAAGAGCATCATCATGCGCATCATCGACGGGATTAAGAGATTGTAAGGGGTGCAGTAAGAGGTGCGTTCTTTCAAGATCGTGGTGACGGGCCCCTTCAGCGCGGGCAAGACCACCTTCATCAAGAGCATCAGCGAGATAGCCATCGTCTCCACCGAGAGGGCCATCTCGGATTCCACCCGCAGGGTGAAGGCGGAGACCACCGTGGCCATGGACTTCGGTCGCATCACCATCTCCAAGGACATCGTGCTCTACCTCTTCGGGACGCCAGGCCAGGAGAGGTTCGATTTCATGTGGCAGATACTCTCCGAGGGCATGCTCGGCTACATACTGATGCTGGACGCCAGCCGGCCGGAGACCTTCGCGGAGGGCAGGCGCATACTGGAGTTCTTCGGCACCTTGTCGGATGCTCCCTACGTGGTCGGGGCCACCAGGGTTCCGGAAGGCGACCACTCGCAGGTCATCGAAAAGATCAGGGAAGAGCTGAACATAGACGGCGATATCCAGATAATACCGTGCAACGCGCTGGAGAAGGAGGACGTCAAGAAGGTGCTCCTGGGCCTCCTTTACGACATACTCAAGACCCTCGATAAGTGACTTGCTCCACCGTGCAAGACGTTCCAGGAGGACGCAATCCCCCCGTCGGCTAGAGAGGTGCTGCCATATGCTTGAACGACATGCCGCCATAATGGATATTAATGGTATAGGCCGCGTGAAGAGGGGAACCCGCTGGGAGAGTAAGGCGGCCGGCGGGCCGCTTACCTTCTTGGGGGCGGCGGAGCGCAGACGCCGGGGCGGCCATAGTGACCGGGAGCGCAGAGGGCCATGAGAGAAAAGGATGACGCGGGTCGTTGGGTGGATGGAAGGACGCAGCTGGTCGGATTGATCGGCTACGGCATCGATTACACCCTCTCCCCTGCCATGCATAACGCCGCATTTCGCGCGCGGGGGATGAACTGGATTTACGTGCCCTTGCGGGTGCCGCCCGGCGAGTTGACGGACGCCGTCAAAGGCCTGCGGGCCATGGGTTTCAGGGGAGCGAACGTGACCGTCCCCCACAAGCTGGAGGCAGCCCGGCTCGCCGACGAGTTGAGGGGGGACGCCTCTCTCTTGGGGGCGGTGAACAATCTGCTCGTGGAGGGCGAAAGGCTGCTCGGGTACAACACGGACGCCGAAGGGTTTCAATCCTTCATGGAGGAGGAGGGCATAGAGGCGGAGGGGCAGCCGGTACTGATCGTAGGGGCGGGTGGGGCGGCGCGTGCGGTTGCCCTGGCGGTTGCCAGGAAGGGGGCCTCGCACATCTTCATCGTCAACCGCACGGAGGAGAGGGCACGCGAGGCAGCCGGCTTGTTAAAGAGGGGGATAACCTCTACCGAGATAAGGGTTGAGAGACCGGGACGCGAGGCGGGCGAGATACTGCGCCGCAGCCGGCTGGTGGTCAACTGTACCCCGGTCGATGCCTTCGACGAGGGGATGCTTCCCCATCCCCTGGATGGCTTGCGGGAAGGCGGATGGGCGGTGGATCTCAAATACGGTCCCCGGGAATCGCCCTTGCTGCGTCAAGCGGCCGGGTGGGGGGCGAGGATAGCCGACGGGAGCGGCATGCTCATCCACCAGGCAGCGGCATCCTTCCGGGTATGGACGGGCGAGGAGCCGCCCCTTGCCGAGATGCGCGATGCTTACCTGCGCGCCCTGGAGGGGAACGTGGAAGATAAGGCGGGGAAAGATGCAGAAGCCTAAGAAGGAGAAACTGGGCCAGATCCTCATCAAGAACAGGATCATCACCGAGGAGCAACTGCAGCGGGCCCTGGAGAAGCAGAAGGAGACGGGGGATTCCCTGGGCAGGGTACTCATCGAGTTGAAGATGGTCAGCGAGGGCGCCCTCACCTCCATACTTGCCCGCCAGATAGGTTTGAAATACGTGGACCTCGCCAATTACGACGTGGACATCTCCGCGTCCTCCCTGGTGGATGCGGAGGTGGCGCGCCGCTACACCCTCATCCCCATAGGGTTTGAAAACGACAAGCTGGTGGTGGCCATGGCCGACCCCACCAACGTTTTCGCCCTAGACGACGTGCGCATCATGACCGGCATGCAGATAGAGCCGGTGGTGGCCACCAAGGAGGACATCGTGGCGGCCATCAACCGGTACTGCCGCACGGAGACGGAGATCGACCTCTCCACCGACGATTTCGCGGAAAGGGTGATGGAGGAAGGCGGCGAGGCGGACACGGAGGACGCCCCCATAGTAAAGTACGTCAACCTGCTTATCACCGAGGCGGTCAACGACCGCGCAAGCGACGTCCACATAGAGCCCATGGAGGAGGACGTGCGCGTCCGCTTCCGCATCGACGGGGTGCTGCACGAGATGAGGAGAAACCCCAAGCAGATACATCCCGGCGTGGTGGCGCGCATCAAGGTCATGGCGGACATGAACATCGCGGAGAAGAGGCTCCCCCAGGACGGTAGGGCTTCCGTGGAGATCATGGGGAAGCCCATCGACCTTCGCGTGGCCTCCCTTCCCACCATCTACGGCGAGAAAGTGGTGCTGCGCGTGCTGGACAAGAGCGCATCCCTCATGGGCCTGGAGGAGCTGGGATTCAGCGAGGACATCCTGGAGGTCTATTCGCGCAGTTTCCACAAGCCTTACGGCACCATCATGGTCACCGGCCCCACCGGGAGCGGCAAGACCACCACCCTCTACGCCACCCTCAACGTGCTCAACACCATCAGGAAGAACATCATCACCGTGGAGGACCCGGTGGAGTACCGCCTCCCCCTCATCAACCAGGTCCAGGTCCATTACAAGGCCGGCCTGACCTTCGCGTCCGCGCTGCGATCCATACTGCGCTGCGACCCGGACATCGTGATGATCGGCGAGATACGTGACCCCGAATCGGCGCAGATAGCCATCGAGTCGGCCCTCACCGGCCACCTGGTACTCTCCACCCTGCACACCAACGACGCGCCCAGCGCCCTCACCCGCCTCCTCGAGATGGGCATCGAGCCGTTCCTCATCGCCTCTGCGGTCGACTGCGTGAGCTCGCAGCGCCTGGCGAGGAGGCTGTGCGAACGCTGCAAGGAGCCCTACGAGCCGGACGAGGAGTACCTGGAGAAGATCGGCTTCAAGTGGGGAGACGGGGACGAACGCGCGCTCTTCAAGGCGCGCGGTTGTCCCGCCTGCAACAACACCGGGTTCAAGGGGAGGATAGGGATCTACGAGGTCCTGGAGGTTACCGAGAACATCGAGCACCTGGTGGCCAGGAACGCCCCCCACGTGGAGATAGCGGAGATGGCCCGGTCGGAGGGGATGAGGACCATGCGCGAGGAGGGTTTCATCAAGGTAAGGGAGGGGATAACCTCGCTGGAGGAGGTGTTGCGGGTCATCATGTGACCCTTTTCACCGCCGCGGGTGGAGGCGGAGGGAAGGCCCCGCGGACTTGCGGTTGGTGAGGTGGGCAAGGATGGTGAGGGGGCGCCTGCGACCGGGGTCGCGGGGATGGGAAACGCACGGTCGCTTCGGCGAGGACCCTGTTGGGGAGAGAATGTTCGGGAAAGGAAACGGTTGTTAAAATGAAAACCGGTGGACGCTGCATTTTTATGAGGCGATAAGTAAGGGATATGGGGCTGACCGGAGGGTAATGCGAGAGGAGGAGAGAAGCTTGGCTAAGACGGACATCAACGAGCTGCTGGAGGAAGTGCTGGTAAGGGGGGCTTCCGACCTGCACATCACGGTGGGCGCGCCGCCCGTCATGCGCATCAACGGCGTGCTGGTGCGCCTGGAGGAGTATCCACGCCTCACCGCCAACGATACCCGCGACATGGTCTACAGCATCCTCACCGCCAGGCAGAGGGAACAGCTGGAGAGCAACCTGGAGTACGACCTCTCCTATTCCGTCCCGGGGAGCGCGCGCTTCCGGGTGAACGTGTACTTCCAGCGCAACAGCATAGGGGCCGCTTTCCGCATCATCCCCTACCGCATAAAGACCGTCGAGGAGCTCAGCCTGCCCACCGTGCTCTACGACTTCTGCATGCTCCCCCGGGGGTTCATACTGGTGACCGGCCCCACGGGGCAGGGCAAGTCGACGACCCTGGCTTCCATGATCAACATCATCAACGAGAACCGGAACCTGCACATCATCACGGTGGAGGACCCCATCGAGTTCCTCCACGTGCACAAGAAATGCATCGTCAACCAGCGGGAGGTGGGGGGCGACACACATTCCTTCTCCAACGCCCTGAAGTACGTGCTGCGCCAGGACCCGGACGTGATCCTGGTGGGGGAGATGCGCGACCTGGAAACCATTTCCACGGCGCTCACCGCGGCCGAGACGGGGCACTTGGTGTTCGCGACCCTGCATACCCAGGATGCCCCGCAGACGGTGGACCGCATCATCGACGTCTTCCCCACCTACCAGCAGCAGCAGGTGCGCATGCAGCTGGCGGCCACCATACAGGCCATAGTGACCCAGCAGCTACTACCCACCAAGGACGGGCAGTCGCGCATCCCCGCCGTGGAGGTCATGGTGGCGACGTCAGCCATCCGCAACCTCATCCGCGAGGCGAAAGCGCACCAGATCTATTCCGCCATGCAGGCGGGAGGCCAGTACAAGATGCAGACCATGGACATGTCCATAGCTTCGCTCTACAAGAGAGGCATCGTTTCCTACGAGGTCGCCCTCTCCCGTTGCAACAACCGCGACGAGATGGAGAGGCTGATAGGCTGAGAGGCCATGGAGCATGTCCTGTCCGTCAGGGGGCTGCGCAAGAGCTATCGCGTCAGGTGGCGCAAGGCGCGGCGCCAAGCCCTGAGGGGGCTTGACCTGGAGGTTCCGCGGGGAAGCATCTTCGGGCTTCTGGGCCCCAACGGCGCCGGCAAGACCACCACCCTGAAGATCGTCATGGGCCTGGTGAAGCCGGATGCAGGGAACGTCCTCGTCCTGGGCGAGGAGGGGACGAGCCCGCTGGCGAGGGCGCGCATCGGCTTCCTTCCGGAACAGCCCTACTTCGAGCTCTACCTCACCCCCCGCCGCCTGCTCGCCTATTACGGGCGCCTCGCGGGGATGGACGCCGCGAGGATAAAGTCCCGCAGCAGTTATCTCCTGAACATGGTGGGGCTGGCGGAGGCGGCCGACCTTCCCCTGGAAAAGTTTTCCAAGGGGATGCTGCAGCGGATGGGCCTCGCCCAGTCCCTGCTGGCGGAACCGGAGTTCTTGATCCTCGACGAGCCCTCCACGGGGCTGGATCCGCTGGGCAAGGTGCAGGTGAGGGAAATGCTGGCCGGCCTCCACGACGGCGGTACCACCATTCTTATCAGCTCTCACCAACTTTCTGAGATAGAGGAGATCTGCGACCGCGTCGCGGTGATCGCCGCGGGCGAGAACGTGGCCTCGGGAGGCCTGGACGAATTGCTGCGCTCCGGCGAGGAATACGAGATAAAGCTGCGGCGCCCCGCAGGGGAGACCGCTCCCGCGCTGCCGCCGTCTGCGGCGTGGCGCGGGGAGCGTGACCGCGTCCTCGTGCACCGGAGCGACGTAGACGACGCCCTGCGTGGCCTCCTCGCGGAAGGACTGGAGGTGGCGGAGGTGAGGCCGCGCCGCATGACCCTGGAGGAGTTCTTCGTCTCGCGCGTCTCCGGGGTGGGGGAAGGGGGGGCGTAGATGAGCAAGACCGCGGCGGTGGCCTGGAGCGCGGTACGGGATGCCCTGCACCGCAAGGTCTTTTACGCCGTGCTCGCGTTCACCGCCATCCTCATCCTGCTCGTGCCCATGCTTCCCACGGCGGAGGTGGGGGTGCAGGTGGACCTCGCGCGGGAGGCGTCCCTGGGTCTGGCCAGCATCATGGCCTTCGTCATGGCCGTAGTCCTGGGGGCGAGTACCTTACCGGGGGAGATGGGAAGGCGCTCCATCTACAACGCCCTCTCCCGTCCTCTGCGGCGGAGGCAGTACTACCTGGGGAAGTTCCTGGGCATAGTCGTGGTCCTGGCCATGAGCCTGGCCTTCACCTACCTGGTGGTCCTGGCCTTCGTGGGAGCCAGGTACCGCAGCTTCAGCCCCGGACTGGCCAAGGCCTTCTTCGCCATCTTCCTGGAGGGAACCTTGCTGGCCTCGGTGGCCATGCTCGCGTCCGTCTATCTCAGCCCCGTTCCGTGCGTGCTCTTGACGGGCCTTTTCTACGTCATCGGGCACGTCAAGGGGGATTTCCTCTACAACACCTTGACCAATGCGGACAAGCCGCCGGCGCTGCGGGGCCTGGCCGGGATCTTCTATTACCTGCTGCCCAACCTGGAAAGGATGAACATCAACGAGACCGTGGCCCACGGCGAGAGGGTTTTCAGGGTGGGAGCCGTTGAGCTTGCCCTTATCCTCGCACTGGCGGTTACCTTCACCACCGTATTTATCGCGCTGGGCGCCTATCTTTTCGAGCGCAGGGACCTGTGAGGCGCCGGGTGTGATCAGAAGGAAAGTGATTTGAGAAGAAAGACGTTGACCCTGGTGGCGGCGCTGCTGCTGGTTGCCACATCCTTCCAGGTAGCGCTTGACCGCACGCCGGCCGGCACGAAGGGAGGCGGTGGCTTCCCTTCCGCGGTGAGCCTCACGCGTTTCCTGGGGGGAATAAGGCAGTACCTGGCTTACGTCTACTTCATCAAGGCGGACAAGCTGTACCACACGTACGGCAACAACCAGGAGCTGATCGCGTATTATATCCTGGTTACCTACCTGGACCCCCATTACGTGGACGCATATTACGTGGCCTGTGGCCTCATAAACGAGGCTGGTAAATACCGGGAGGCCTTGGAGCTGAACCTGCGGGGGATCGCGTCCAACCCCGATGCTGCCGATCTTTATGCCAGCATCGCCGAGTTCTATGTTGTCGAAAAGCGCTACCAGGAAGCCAAAGATGCCTACGAAAAGGCGGTCGAACTTGGCGCGAAACTGTTAAGTAAATACACGCTGCTCAAGTTCCTGGCGGCGACCTACGGCGTGCTGGGCGAGGAGGAGAAGGCGCGCCAACTCTTCCTTGAGGCCGTGAACTACAACAGGATACGTTTGAGCACGCAGGAGCTGGAAGCGGAGGACGTCTCCGTCCTGGTGAAGATGATCAACGGGGATTGCGACTTCGTGCTCCCCGATGGATATGCAGGAGAGCGGTGACGACGGCGCGGGGGATGAGTGGGCGTCGTTAAAGGTTAGCCGTAAAAATACGATAAAGTTATATAGCGGTAAGCGTGGGAGCTGTGAAGATCTGTCAAAACCGGATAAGCGTTGACAATATTGTTGATAATGTTATATGTGTTAGTAAAATAGATGACTATGCCGTGAGGGGGTTCGGAGAGAAGGAGAGGGTGTCGTGGCGCAAACGTATACATACCGGGTGAGGGACCGGCAGGGGAAGGTAATCACCGGCAAGCTGGAGGCGGACAGCGAGACCGCCGTATCCCAGAAGCTCCGCGACATGGGGTACCTGATCATCGGGGTGGAGGAGGAGAAAATCCCCATCACCAAGAGGGAGATACGCGTACTCCAGCCCAAGGTAAAGTCCAAGGACGTGACCGTCTTCACCCGCCAGTTCGCGACCATGATCAACGCCGGACTCCCCCTGGTCAAATGCCTCAGCATCCTCTCCGAGCAGACGGAGAGCCCCGTGCTCACGGAGGTTATCTCCGACGTGCAGCACGAGGTGGAGATGGGCAGGTCCCTATCGGAGGCCCTGGCAAAGCACCCCAACATATTCAAGGACCTGTACACCAGCATGGTAAGGGCCGGTGAGATAGGAGGCGTGCTGGACGACGTGCTCCTGCGCATCGCCGCGACCTTGGAGAACGAGGATGAGATCAGGAGGCGCATCAAGTCGGCCATGACCTACCCGGCAGCCATGTTCGCCATCTCCATCCTGCTCCTCTTCGTCATGTTGATATTCGTCGTCCCCATCTTCGAGAAGATGTTCCGGGACATGGGCGCCACCCTTCCCATCCTCACCCGCGTCATCGTGGCAATAAGCCATTTCCTGGCCAGCTGGAAGGGCTTGCTGCTACTCGTCGCGGTCATCGTGGGCGTCATCTTCCTGCGCAGGTGGTTAAAGACGCCGGCGGGGCGCCGCAGGCTCGATGCCCTCAAGCTGAAGCTCCCGGTCTTCGGGAACCTTTTCCACAAGATGTCCCTCTCCCGCTTCTCGCGCACGCTGGGGACCCTGGTCGCCAGCGGCGTGCCCATCCTGCAGGCGCTGGAGATCACCTCCAACACGGTGGGCAACGTGCTGGTGGCGGAGGCGGTGGACAACGTGCGCGCCGGGGTCAAGGAAGGAGATTCCATCGCCAGGCCGCTGGGACAGAGCCCGCTTTTCCCTCCCATGGTCACCCAGATGCTGGCCATCGGCGAGGAGACGGGATCCCTTGATACCATGTTGAACAAGGTCTCGGACTTCTACGACTCCGAGGTCGCCGCGACCGTGGAGGCCTTGACCTCCCTGCTGGAGCCGGTGCTCATGGTATTCCTGGGCGTGGTGGTGGGAACCATCGTCATCGCCCTGTACATGCCCATTTTCTCCCTCATATCCCAGTTCACGAGGCAGGCTTAGGCGCCGAGGTGCCGGAGAACGCGGCGTAAGCTTCATATTCCGCACGCCTTGGAGCTGGGGGATACGGGTGGAATGAAAGCCGGGGTTGCGGGGGCACGCACAGGCGGCGAGAAGGGCGCAAATCTTGTTAATCATGTCTAATATTGACAATTACAATTAAAGAAATCTATTATTTTAGAAGCATGTTGGAAATATTAAAAACAGCTAAAGTTTGTTGATAATGTTTACGATGAATAATATTGGCTTTAGGCTAAGATGTGCGCGAGAAAGGTATGGGAGGAGAGGAAGCCGCAAGCAACGAAGTAATTAGTCGCTTGGAGGATAGGTGTTGGGGGAGAGTTTCAGCAATAAGTTATTGACGGTCAACGAAGTGGCTAATATCCTGAGGGTGTCCAATATGACCGTTTACAGGCTGGTAAAGAGCGGGCAGATACCAGCGATCAGGGTTGGCAAGAATTACCGCATCAAGGAGAGCGACGTAAACACTTACCTGTCCAAGGGGACGGAGAGGGTGGAGAGAGGCTGACTTCGGGGGGATAGATGAGCCCAAAGAAAGGCAGCGTGGCCATCGGACTGGACATCAGCTCCAACTCCGTGAAGGTGGCCGAGATAACCATCGGCAAGGGAGAAGCCGTTCTCACCAACCTGGGGATCGTCCACATCCCGGAGGGGGTGGTAAGGGACGGCGAGGTGGAGGACGGGGTCACCCTGGCGGAAGCGCTCAAGGAGCTGTGGTCGCTCACGGGGATGAAGGGAAAGGCGGTGACGCTGGGGATCGCCAACCAGAAGGTCATCGTGCGCCCCATCGAGCTGCCCTACATGGAGAAAGAGGAGCTGGAAAGCGCCCTCCGCTTCCAGGTGCAGGAGTTCATCCCCATACCCGTCGACGACGCCATACTGGACTTCGATATCATCGAGGAGTTCATGACCGCCGAGGAAGAGCGCATGCTCACCGTCCTCCTGGTGGCCGCCCACAAGGATATGGTACAGAGCTTCATCGAGGTGCTGCGCGCCGCGGGGCTCTCCATCGCGGCCATCGACCTCAAGGCCTTTGCGCTGCCGCGGTCCTTGATCCCTCTGGCCACGCTGCAGGGCGGCTACGAGGAAGGCGAGGCGCTCTGCCTGATCAACGTGGGGGCGGGGATCACCAACGTGACCATCCTAAAGGAAAACGCCCCGCGCTTCGCGCGCTTTCTCCTGTGCGGAGGCGATGATTTCGTGCGGGCCATCGTCAACAGGCTGGACATGCAGTGGGAGGAAGCGGAGTCGGTGCGCAGGGGCATGATAGTCAACCCGGAGGCCGTGAACGTCCTGGAGCAGGAGATCGTTAACTTCGTGGGGGAGATACGCCGCTCCATAGATTATTATGTCGCCCAGACGCAGGAGAGGGTTTTCAACAAGGTCATCCTCTCTGGAAGCGGCTCCCTCACCGTGAACCTGGCGCAGGAGATGAACAGGGGGTTGCGCCTGCCGGTTGAGATCGGCAGGCCTTTCCAGAACGTGCAGATGGGCAGGTTGCCCTATACCCCGGAGGAGCTGGCGGAGATAGAGCCCTCGGTGGCGGTATGCGTGGGGCTGGCTCTACGGGAGGTGGTTGAATGACCAGGATAAACCTCCTGCCGCCGGAAATAAGGGAGAAGGTCGAGCAGCCGCACCTGGTCCCTTGGTTCATCCTCATGGGCCTGGCGACGGTGGCTATCATCGCCGGCCTCTTCTTCCTCTTCAGCGCGCAGAAGGCGGGCAAGGAGGACACGCTGAAGGAAAGGCGCGCGGAGCTGGAGGAGATCCAGAAACAGACCAAGCCCATCGAGAAGTTCGAGGCCCAGCAGCGGGACCTGAAATCCCTGCAGGAGCTCTACCTGCAGGCCAACGCGGGCAGGGTGGCGTGGGCACAGATGCTCAACGACCTGGCCATGTACGTTCCCGAGGGGCTGGCCACGGCCTCTAACCCCCGGGCGCCGACCATATGGTTGACCTCGCTGACCATAGACGCCCAGCAGCTGGAGGCCATGGCAGGTGGTGCCGCCGCGGCCGGAGCGGCGGGCGGCGGAACGCCCATAGAGATACAGGGTTACGCCACGCCGGCTTGGCTCTGCATACAGACCTGGCTCCCCAGGGCCAGCGATTTCAAGGCCAAGGGATTCCTCGACGCATACCCCTACTATTACTACTTCCGGGGCCACCCCAAGGTGGCGGAGTTCTTCGTGCGGCTGCAGAACATGGAGGAATGGTCAAACTTGTGGATCACCAGCTCCACGCAGACCAACATCTCGGAGACCAGGGTGGTCACCGTGGAGACACAGCCGGGCGTGTTCGAGCAGCAAGAGGAGACGTTCTCCGACTGGGCCATACAGTTCACCATCACCGGGCAGTGGAACCCGGAGAAGGCCATCTGGGCCGGGGTTTCCGAGGAAACCCTCAAGGGCACGGGGGGTTAAGGGATGCGCATCAGGGTTGGCGCGGGATTGAAGCTTTTGGTGGGAGCGATCATCTGTGTGATCGTGCTGGTGCTGGGCCTTTTCCTCATCGTCTTTCCCCAGCGCAACAAGGTCAGCGAGGTGGAGGCGGAGACGGCAAACGTAGAGATGAACATCCAGACAGAGCAGAACCGCCTGAACCAGTTGAGGCAGTACGAGAAGGATCCCGAGCAGTTCACCCGGCAGATAGAGGTACTCAAGGAACGCATACCCGAGAACGTCGAGCTCGCGGACGTTATCGAGCAGATAGACCACGCCGCCGAGGAGGCGGGTCTGGATTTCTTCTCCTTTTCGCCTGGGATCCCGGTGGCGGCGGGGAGCTATTACGTAATGACTTGTGAGACGGTGTTCAATGGCAGATACTTCAACCTGGTGGAGTTTTTCAACCACATCGAGAGGTTACCCAGGTCCGTTAAGGTGGTGAAGCTGGCGATCGTGGCGGCGGACGCGGGGCTTCCCTATATACAGGCAGATGTCACCTTCCGGGTCTTCTTCACCACCAACCAGGGGTTGGAGAAGCTGATACAGACACCGGGGGCTGGAGCAGCGCCAACCGAAACCGGAGGCACCTGAGAGCATGAGGGAAGAGGTTATCGAAGATGATGGCTGAAGCGGGACGTAAGATGGAAGACTTGCGAAAGGCCTTGCCCGTTGGCCGCGTGGGTGGAAGATCCCTTTCCCGCCTGCTGCTGGGCTTGGCGCTGGCGCTGGTCACTGTGGTCGTACTGGTGATGGCCGCGGATCCCGGATCCACGCGCGCCGAGAAAGCGACGCTTTCCCAAGCCATGCTGTCGGGACGCTCCGGGATAAACCTGGATTCGGGCGAGCTTGCATCGCGCGTGGTGGAACAGAAGTTCCAGGTCCACATGGAGGAGATGGATCAGCAGATGGGGGAGATCCCTTACGTGGAGGTCTGGGTGTTGAACGACCCCTTCTATCCCCTGATTGGGGACGTGGTGACCCTGCGCGTGGATACCGGCAACCTCGCTGGCAAGGAATGGCAGATGCTGGGATTCCCCAACTACGAGGCAGAGGAGGAAGGGGGAACAACCGGGGCGCCGGTTACCTCGGCACCTTCCGCAGTGCCGGTGACCACGGACGTTAGCCAGCGGGTGGTCATGGTGGCGGATATCTACGAGATAAGGGGCATCAGATACGCGGACATAAAGGTTAACGACAACAAGTACCAGAAGCTGAAGGCAGGCAGCGAGTTCGCGGAGGTATTCAAGGTACAGGAGATCAAGGACGAGCAGACTTTGATCCTGGTATGCGGCGACGAGTCGTACGAGTTGAAGGTAAACCAGCTGCGCAAGATGTAAGCGGGTACGGGGGTGAGGAGGGCGGCACGGCAGCCGCCCCTTTTTTTATAAAACGATTATGACATCTTCTCAGGAAGCCACAATATATTGTCATACCCTCCCGCTACGGTATAAGCAGGAGGGTGAT
>CAKZMC010000184.1 GCA_937128055.1 uncultured Actinomycetes bacterium
AACTATAAATAAACCTTCCATGACTCAATGCGCCGCCTGCCACCGAAACACTCTTGCCAACAACAGGTACTGCATCCACCACGCGCAGGCGCTCCAGAGCATGACGGACCACTACAAGGCATGGGTGGAAGCCTATGGCAGGATATCATGGGACGACTTTTTGAACAAGCTGCTAAAGATGCAGGAAACAGGAAGCTGGATAAAAGAAGTGATTGAAGTAGAATTAAAGAAAAAAAGTTGAGTGGCAGAGATGTTTTTACATCTCCATTCCACCCATTCCACCCATGCCGCCCATACCTCCCATTCCGCCTGGAGGTGCAGGCGGGCCGTCTTCTGTGTGTGAGCGAAACACTTTACCCGGACGGGTCCAGGCACATAGTGAACCTGGTGTTCAGGGGCCTGGAAAAAGGGGGTGAGATCAGGCCTTCTTCGGATACCAGGGTGGAGGCGTGCATGTTCGTAGATCTTGGCGAGCTTCCGGAGATAAGGCTATACCCACCGCTGGCTGCGTTCCTGCAACGGGCCTGTTCTCCCGGTTATCGCGGCGGCGGCGTCTATCTAGGCAGGCTGTGGAGGGATTGACTTGATGAAGGAAAGCGGCGGGCCGCCGGAGCGCGACCCCTTTGCGGACCCAAGCGCCGTACTGAGGGAAAGCGACCCGGCGGATATCGCGGAACGCGCGGGGGTGCCCTTTCAGGGAGGGGAGTTCAGGCTCTCCTTCATGCGTTGGGAGCTTTTCGTGACTCACCCCGAGATCTCGTTCAGGGCCCCGAAGTTCCTCGACACTTACGTCGTAAAGCTGCTGGCGTTCCTGTACCTGGCCAGGGCGAAGGCGGGCCCGCTGGCCAACAGGTGGGTGCCCTACCGGGAGCTGAAAGACGGCCTCTTCTACGCCAAGAGCTTTTCGGAAACGGTGGAGGAAAAGCTGTGCCGCAGGTTCGGCGAGGAACTGGAGGGCATGGGCGCTGCCTGTGAAGCGCTGGGGGGCAGGAGGGTCGACCAGGGGGATCTCGGCATGGTCGTGAACACCTTCCCGCGCCTCCCCCTCCTCTTCATTGCCTGGAGGGGGGACGAGGAGTTTCCTCCCAACCTGCGCATCCTCTTCGATTCCTCCGCCGCCGATTACCTGAACGCCTTCGAGTTGCGGATGCTCTGCGGCGAGGTGAGCAGCCGCATCATCGCCGTGGCCGACGGGAGGCTTGAGCTGCCTCCCGCGGCAGAGGGGGGATGAAGGGCACGACCCCCGCGCGCCGCGAAAAGCGGACATCGCGCTCCGGGACGGTTTCTATCACATGGCGAGCCCTCGCTGGAGGGCGCGGAGCCGCATACTTGCCTTTTTCCCGGACACCGTCTAATTTAGAATAAACTAGTTTAAAGTATATTAAGGAGACCCGGATGGCGACGTCCAGGATAGCGGCCATAATCCTCGGCCTACTGGCCGAAGGGGAGAGGCATGGCTATGAGCTGCTGCGGGAGATGGAGGAGAGAGGGTTGCTGCGCTGGACCCGCGCCAGCAGGGTCTCCGTCTACAAGAACCTCTCTCGACTCGAAGAGCAGGGGTATCTGGTGTCCTGGAGGGAAAAGAGCGGCAACCTGCCGGACAGGATAGTCTACGGCATCACCGCGGAGGGAGAGCGCAGGCTGAAAGATATGGTGTACGATCTCTGCTCGTCCAGGGAGCCCCTGCGCATGGACTACGCGGTCGGCGCCGCGTTCATAGGGCGCCTCGACATCGCGGAGGCGCGGGAGGCCTTGGAAACACGAAGGGAGTTCCTGCGGGCACAGCTCAA
>CAKZMC010000185.1 GCA_937128055.1 uncultured Actinomycetes bacterium
GGTATATCGGTATCCCTTCACGCTCCATTTACAGGAGGCGAGCCGCGATACCGGGCGCCTAAAGTCGGCGCGGCGCCTGCGGCAGGAGGCCGTCCTCGCAAGCGCTTCGCGGCGTAACATCGCGGCATCGCCGGGGAAGCACGAAGGGGGCGAGCGGCTGCGTTCGGGTCACCGGCCCGGCACTGCGTCCCCGCGCGGCGCCACGGAGAGGGTGAGCACGGCGGCGAGCGCGAGCCCGGCACCGATGAGGAAGGCGGCACGGACGCCAACCGTATCCCACATCAGGCCCATGAGCAGCGAGGCCGGGAGAACGGTCACGCTGATCACGAAGTTGAAGATCCCGTACGCGCCACCCCTCTGGCGGGGCAGGACCACGTCGGCAACGTAGGCCTTGAGTACGCCCTCCGTAAGGTAGTAGCGACCGTAGACCACGAAGAGGAACCAGGTCCAGCCCGCCCCTGCCAGGAAAGCGAACCCGCAGTAAGCCAGGACGTAGATGGTCCAGCCGCCCATGACCACCGCCTTTCCGCCCAGGCGGTCGGAGAGTCTCCCGCCGGGTATCGACACGGTGGCCTTGACCACGTGCAGGGCCCCCACAACGCCGGCAGCAGGGCCAGCGGGAAAGCGCCTGCTTGGCGGGCGCGCAGGAGGAGGAAGGCGTCGTTCGAGTTCCCCAAGGTGAAGAGGAAGACCGCGGCGAACAACCGCTCCTCCCGACCCTCCACGCTCCCCCGCAACGATCCCCTGGCCCGCCCCCTCGCCTTCTCCGGCGCCTCCCTCCCTCTTGCCGTTGCCGTGCAATATGCGCGAGCCCTCCCCTCCTCCACCCCGCTCCATATCCTAATGTAACTGTAACCCTCGCCCTTCCGGCTTCCGCAAAGCGGGAGGAAGGGCACCCAGGCCGGCGAGATGGCCGTGCCGGGCAATCACTCTTGACGTCGGCGACCCGTTGACCTTACCTTGCGCGGCGCGGCAAAGCATGCGCCTTCGCGAAACCCGGGGGCTGACCTCCGCAAATCTTCACGCCACACCCGGACCCGGTACGGCGTTCCGATATCAAATACTGTTCCCATGGCTGGCAATGGACCGGGCATGACAGGTGGTCGCGCGGCATTCCCAATGAACTGCCTGACCCCGGAGCGAGCCCCAAGAGGGGCGGGCGTCAGCTGGGCGTCCACGGAAGCTCCGCCTGGGAGGGGGCGGTCACCGCTCCGCTTCCCCTCCTACCCCTTCCCCCCCGCCTTCCTCGCGGGCACTAAAGGGGTTGGGGAAATCCGAGAACGTCGACTCGCAGGGGTGGCCGAAGGTGACCAGGAGCCTGCGGCTGCGGGGCAGCATGATGACGGAGCAGGCGGTGGAGAAATAGGGGCCGTGCCGGCAGATGGTGTTGTCGTCGCCGCGCCCGCTCTCCCCGTGGTCGCTGAACACGCTCCACAGGTCCTTGATGGTCAGGGTCGGCGCGTCGGAGAGGAGCTGCTCTACCCGCGCGCAGCGCAACTCGCTCGATTCGTGCACGCGCACCCCCCGCAGGGCGTGCACGTTGCGGTTGGTGTAATAGGCGTTGCGCGGCACGTCGTAGGATATCATCTCCCGGCAACGGTAATGGTTGGTGTTGACGAGGAGGCCTTCCTCCGGCTCCCGCACCCCGCAGAAGTTCGGCGACAGCTCCACCGTCACCATCTTACCCGCGGCGTCGGCTACCAGGATCACGGCCCCTCCCGACCTCCTCCGCGAGCAGAGCAGCCCCACCGCCTCATCTGTGCTGGTACATGTTTCCAACGCCTCCTGGACCAGCACCGACACGGGGACGTTCACGGTGGGGATATCCGTCCCGTACCCGTAATTATAGGAAATGCACAAGCCGTGCTCGTTCATGCCGTCGTGGCACCCCGCCAGGGGCGCCATGGTGACGTCTATGGTGGAATAGGCCTCCGCCGACCGGCAGAGACGGGTTATGAAATAGGGCTGAAAGAACGGCGGGTAATCGTAATTCTTGATCACCAGCACCTCGCCCAGGGCGCTCCTCTCCTCCCCCACCCCTGCAGCCGTGCACGCGCCTATGCGGTAGTCGATGCCGGCCATGACCGTCTCCCCGGCCAGGGGGAGGTAGAGCATGCTCTCATCCACCCCCGATCCCTTGCTTATGCCCTCCATGCGCGCTTTCTGCCTCGGGCAGTACCCCGCGATGTTCCCCGCCATCTCCCGCGCGGCCCTGCGCGCCGCCACGGCGAGATAGAGGCGGAAAGGGAGGAGTGCGGGCTTCTGGTGGAAGAAAAATACTGACATAGAAAGATTTGTAAAATAATGGCGGATGGCTTCCCTCACCTGAATTCCCTGCTGGTAGCCCATCTCGTAATGATTGCCCTGGAGGTCGAAAAGCCGGACCTGCCTCTGCCCAAGCGTGGCCCCTTCGCCGTACGTGGTACCCAGCTCCAGCGGATCGAGCATGCTCACCTCGCAGCAGCCGCGACATCCTCAGCACCAAGAATAATATTAATTCACGTGCAAAATGTCCACGGCCATTCGGTTTCCCGACGCGAGGCGGTAGAATACTGGTGGAGCGGCGGCCGTGGACGAGGTCGCCGTCACGAGTATGCGCGAGGGAGGTTAAAGCCTCGATGCCTTTCGATCTGAAGGCGTCCAGATTCGCGGGATGCCTGCTGGGCCTGGCAGTAGGCGACGCCCTGGGCATGCCCCTGGAAGGGATGCGCGCCACCTCCATCAGGAACCGCGTGGGGCGGGTGCGCGATTTCCTGGATGCGCCCTGGAGGATGCTGCGTGCCGGGCAGTGGACGGACGACACCAAGATGATGCTCTGCCATGCCCGCAGCATAGCGGGCAGGGGCAGGGTGGACGTGCACGACACGGCGCGCGAGTTCCTCGCATGGTTCAAGTCCGGGGACTGGCGGGGCATCGGGGGTTCCACCTACGAAGCCATGCAGCGCCTGCTCGCCGGCGTCCCGCCCGAGGAAAGCGGGGCCAAGGGGGAGATGGCGGCGGGAAACGGGGTGGCCATGCGCATCGCGCCCGTGGGGCTGATCGACTGCCTTGACCTCGCGGCGCTCCACGAGGACGCGCGCGCGGTGGCCGTCATCACACACGACAACCCGGAGGCGGTGGCGGGAGGCCGCGCAGTGGCTTTCGCCGTGGCCCGGGCGGCCCGCGGGGACCTCGACCCCGCAACCCTCGTGGATGAGACCGTGGCCTTCGTCGGGCCCTGTGAGCTGGCCGGGCGCCTCCTTCTGGCCGGCAGGTTCCTCGCCGGGAAAATGGAGCCGGCGGAGGCGCTGGCGCGCCTGGGGACCGGCGGTTACGTGGTGGAGACGGTGGCCAGCGCTTTCTTCTGCTTCCTGCGCACCCCCCGCGATTTCGAGGAAACCGTCTCCCGCGCCGTCGAGGGGGGGCTGGACACGGACACCACAGGGGCGGTGGCGGGAGCGATCAGCGGTGCTTTCAACGGGTTGGAGGGAATACCCGCCAGGTGGAGGGAGGGCGTGGAGGCGGCAGGGGAAATATTGGCGCTGGCGGAGAGGATCCACGCCCTGGCGGCCTCCCGGCAGTAAGCCCGCGTACAAGGATACGGGTTCCCGCACCCCGCCCACCACCCCGCTTTCCATGCCTCCCAGCCCAAGACCGCCCCACGGGCCAGCATGGGAGAAAAGGCGCGAAAACGCGTAGGCATCACGCTTTCCCGGCACCACGCTTTCCCGGCACCACGCTTTCCCGGCATCACGCCGTCCCCATGGGTGTTTAAAAGGCCTGCGGAAGGAGATAATGGATATTAAGGGTGTTCTTAAGGGATGTTCGGTGAGAGTGAAAGGGGAAGAGAGATGGAGAACCCGGAACTGGAATTCCTGATCTACCTGTTGAACCGCTACCTCAAGACCAACGATATCGACCCCGCTAAGCTGTCCGTGGCGGAGCTGCTGGAAAACATCAACTTGAACCTCACCCCCGTCGGCGGCGGTTGATGCGGCGCGTGATCGGGGTATCTTTCTCCGGTCTATGTCCCGCCTCCCCGGGAAGCCTGCGAGGCCTTCCGGGGAGGCTTCAGGTCTTTACGCGCGAAAGCGCAGGGAAACGTCCGGGCGCGAGGTGCCGTACCCGCGTAACGGCACGTGCCGGGGCGCAAGCGTCTTGTGGGCAGCGAAGCTTGCGCACTTGCGCGGGCGGCGGCGCGGCTTTCCCGTCATGAATCCGTTTCCAGGAAATAGCGCCTGGGGTCGAAGATGCGCACGTCGTGGAGCTCCTCCGGGGACGGCGGCTCCACGCGGCGCAGTGTTGGCGCCGCGCGCAACCCCCACCCGCAGCCGGCCTGGATGCGCTGCACGGCCTCCCTCCCGTCGGCGCCCGCATGGGGGAAATAGGCGGTGAGCACCAGTTCTTCCTCCCCCGCCGGCTTTTCGAAAACCCCCATGGTGGTGACCACGGTGCGCACTCTCTGCCCGGGAGCGGTCACATAGGACACCCTTTCCGGGGTGCGCAGCCTGTCCTGCACCACCGTGACCAGCACCTCCTCCGCGCCCAGCGCCACGTCGCAGGCGCCCCCTGAGCCCACGAGGAAGAGCTTGAGCTCGGGGATCTTGGTGGAGTTCACGTTGCCGTGGCGATCCACCTGCCCCGCTCCCAGCGCCCCGATAGCCCGGCTGCTCGCGGCCCCCATCATGGACCCCAGCACGGTGAGGACGTCGGTAAGCATGGTGCAGGTGGGGATGTTGCGGAAATTGAATATGAAGGGGTCTCCCGGCCGAGGGGTATAACCGTAGAAGCCCACCTCCGCCATGAGCTCCACCGGCCGGCCCTCCCTGCGCAGGTCATACCAGGCCTTCCAGGCGGCCAGGTTCGAGGCGCCGATGCCGGCCAGGATGGTGTGGTAGCCACTCTCGCGGACGCGCTCCCGCAATAACCTGGCGGCCTCGACGACCATCACCTCCACCGGGCTGGACTCCGAACCGGCAGGGATGGAGGGTGCCCGCGTGGCCAGCTCCGAGCGCCAGGAGTCGGATGCCGCCCTTCCCTTGAGGAACCATATCCTCTCGTAACCAAGTTTTTCCAGATAAGCGTCGTGGTCCTCGACGCCCAGCAGCCATTCCTCCACCCAGGCGCGCAGTGAGGCGTCATCCCTGCAAGCCTCCCGCAGATCGAGCATGAACTCCTCGTCCTCCGCGTAGGCGTCGAACTCCCCCATGCCCTGGTTGGACGCCCCCGAGGGGTGCACTCCCATGGGGGCGGGGCAGACCGCGCGCACGAGGTATCCGGGCACCTTCACGAAATGGGAATGGCGCCGCAGGAAGGAGGTGGGCACCACCCTCTCCACCGTCACCAGCACCCCTTCCCGCGCCGCGAAGGCGGCGTACGCGTTCTCGGCGTAAGGCGGGGTGAGGAGCACGTTCCCCGCCCTGTCCGCCGCCAGGGCGTGGAGCAGCGTGAGGTCCGGGCGCAGGGCCCGCAGCAAGCCTACCCGGCTCCCGTCAGGCATTTCCATTAAATGGAAGTCATCCGCGTTCTCCTCCTGCATGGAGCTGCCCACCAGCGAGTGGGTGGTAATCCATTCCACCCCCAGCGCACCCGCCAGCAGCCGCTGGGGAAGGGTGAGCACCGTCCAGTTCTCTATCTCCAGCCTGCCCTCCCGGTAGGCTTCCTGGTAGACGCGGTTGGGCCCGGGGAAGGGATAGGAGTCCCCGCAGAAGGTGGTGATGAGCCTGCGCGCCAGCCCGCCCTGCACGAAGAGGACCATGTTGGCTATGAAGCCCAGGGAAGAGAGGGTGAACCGTGGGTCCTTCTCCCAGAAACGCCTGCATATCTCGTAAACTACGGCGTTGGGGCGCATATAGGCATGCCCGATGTGCAGGTGCATGCCCGGCCGGACGAAAGCGGCCACGGCATCCCGCAGGTCCATCACCTTGCTCGTGGAAGGTTCGCTCTCCGCCAGCTCCACCTTCTCCTCGACCCTGCGCGCGAAGACACCGAACATCGATGGTCACCTCGGTTTTTTTTGTCGGGTGGGATGCGATTTCTGCTATACTATAACACACCCCGAGCCGGTTAAAGCCCGCCGGCAGGACCATCACGCGAAAAAAGCCGGTGGACATGCGGGTTGCGCGGCGACACCCGGCCGCCCTTGCGGACTCCCCGCGCCGGGCGGCGACGACGCGCAAGGGAGAGGAAATGCCGCGCGAAGAAAGCCATCGCGCGCAAGGGAGAGGAGCGGAGAGGACGAAGGAGTGAGATCGTTGTTGAAAAAGCTTTTCAATCCACTCAACATCAAGGGGCTCGAGATGCGCAACCGCATCGTGATGACCGCCATGCACCTCAACTTCACCCCCGACGGCAGGGTGAACGACCGCATCGCGGCCTTCTACGAGGAACGGGCCAGGGGCGGCGCGGGCCTTATCATCGTCGGAGGATGCATCATCGACGACTACTCCGGAGCGTACTGGATGCTGGACCTGCGTGACGATTCCTGCGTCGAGGGGCATGCCGTCCTGGCGGACGCCATCAGGAAGCACGGGGCAGCGGCCGCCTGCCAGCTCTACCACGCCGGCCGCTACGCCCATTCGGTCTCCATAGAAGGCAAGCAGGCGCTGGCTCCCAGCGCGGTGGCTTCGCGCTTCACCAGGGAGGAGCCGCGGGAGATGACCCTGGATGATATCCAGCGTACCGTGCGGGCTTACGCGGACGCGGCACGGCGCGTAAAGGAGGCGGGCTACGACATGGTGGAGGTGCTTGCCTGCACCGGCTATCTCATCTGCCAGTTCCTTTCCCCGGTGACCAACCTGCGCGGCGACGAGTACGGGGGGTCATGGGAAAACCGCATGCGCTTCGGGCTGGAGGTGGCGGACGCGGTGCGCGAGGCGGTTGGCCCCGCTTACCCCGTCTGCTTCCGCATCGCGGGGCACGATTACATGGAGGGCGGGAACACCAACCGCGAGTGGGCCCTCTTCGCCGCCGAGCTGGAGAGGCACGGGGTGGATCTCATCAACGTAACCGGGGGCTGGCACGAGACCAGGGTGCCCCAGCTTCCCATGTCCGTGCCCCGCGGGGCGCTGGCTTACCTGGCGGCGCGCGTAAAGGAGAAGGTCGGCGTTCCCGTGATCGCCTGCAACCGCATCAACGACGTCTTCCTGGCCGACGAGATCCTGCGCATGGGGGCGGCCGACCTCGTTGGCATGGCCCGCGCCCTCATCGCCGACCCCTTCCTACCCCGCAAGGCCTGGGAGGAGAGGTACGAGGAGATCACCCACTGCATCGGCTGCAACCAGGGCTGCTTCGACCACGTCTTCTACCTGCAGCCCGTAACCTGCATGCTCAACCCTCGCGCCGGCCGCGAGCTCGAGTACCGCGTGGAGAGAGTGCGCAAGCCCAAGAGGGTCGCCGTGGTGGGAGGGGGTCCCGCGGGCATGAAGGCGGCCCTCACGGCCGCCGAGCGCGGCCACCTGGTCACCCTCTTCGAGAAGGCCGATATCCTAGGGGGCCAGATGAACCTGGCCGCGGTCCCCCCGGGGAGGGAAGAGTTCTGGACCGCGGTGGAGGACCTGGAGGCGCAGCTGGACAACGCCGGCGTGGAGCTGCGCCTGGAAAGCGAGGCCGACGCCGCGACCCTGCGCGAGGAGGGGTTCGACGCGGTGGTGGTGGCCACCGGCGCGCGGCAGGCCGTCCCCTCCATCCCCGGCATGGACGCGCCCCACGTGGTGATGGCCTGGGATATCCTGGAAGGGAAGGTCGACCCCGAGGGGAGGGACGTCGTGATCATCGGCGGCGGCGCGGTGGGGTCCGAGACGGCCATGTACGTGGCCAGCATCGGCACCATCTCCGGCGATACCCTCCTCTTTCTCTTCATGAACAACGGGGAGGACGTGGAAACCCTGCGCGAACTGTGCGGGCGGGGGATCAAGCGGGTGACGGTGGTGGAGATGCTGGATAAGGTGTGCCGCGACGTGGGGCTTTCCACGCGCTGGGCCATACTGCAGGACATGCGCAACCTTGGCATCGACATACGGAGCAACGCGGTGGCGAAGCGCATCGAGAAGGACCGGGTCATCGTGGAGGTGGAGGGCAGGGAGGAGGCCATTCCCGCGGACACGGTGATCATCGCCGTCGGCTCCTGCCCGGCCGACGAGCTCTACCGCGAGCTCAAGGACAGCGGGCTGGAGGTCTACGTGGTGGGCGACGCGCGGGAGGCGCGCAAGGCTATCGAGGCCATCCAGGAAGGGTACGAGGCCGGCCTGCAGGTCTGACCGCGCCACCACACGGCCAACACCTCGGGGCCAGGCCCCATTCGTCGCCTTTTATTCGTCGCCTTTTATAAGACCAAGGGAGAGGCTCCGCCCCTCCCCAGACATACTTTGGGGTCAAACCGCGTTCATGTCTGAGAGGGGTTGTTCCTGGGGATGGAGTGCGTCAAGTACCGTCATTCCTGGGGGGAGGGTACCCGTAACGCCGTAGGGCTTCACGGGCCAGACTCACCATCTCGCTTATCATGGCGTCCATCTGGAAGCCGTGCTTGACCACCTGATCCAGCATGTCCCGCTGGCGCTCGTTCAGCTCCCCCACCTTCTCCCTTCCCACCGTGCTGGCGTAGGAGATCATCACCGTGAGGGGGGTGCGCAGGTCATGGGACAGTGTCGAACGAACCTTCTCCAGGGTTTGCAGGGCCTCGAGCGCATCCGGGCCCGGCGGCCCCGCAGGCCCCTCCTTCACCGCCCCCCCATCGCCGGGCTCCTCCGCCCCTTCCTTCCCCTGCTTCATGAACTCGCGCACCGCGCTGGCGAAGGTGTCCACGTCAACGGGCTTCTGGATGTACCCGTCGAATTTCCTTATTACCTCCTCCCTTTCCTCCTCCTTGAGGGAAGCGCTCAGGGCAACGATGGGCACCTTCTCCATGGCCGCTATCTCACGCAGGTTATCGGCGATCGCGCAGCCGTCCGTGCCCGGGAAGTGCAGGTCCAGCAGGACAAGGTGGGGTGTTTTCTTGCGCGCCAGCGCGATGCCCTCCGCGGGTTTCCCCGCCGTGAGGACCTCGAATCCCTCGGACTCCAGGAGCTGACGGACGATCCTGCGCTCCACTCCGCTGTCGTCTATATAGAGGATTACCGGCTTACCCATACCTCTCCTCTCATCCGTACATATATAAATCGGAAATTAATCCCGTGACCATTAGGGATATCATGGCCGGAAAGGTGGCCCCGCTCATTTTCCGCCGCAAGAGATTGCATTATAATTCCCATGGGCCTGACTCGTGCAAGCGGGATATGCCGGGTTCTGAGGTTACCGCACGAGGCGGCTCGCCGCGGGCACGGCGGCCGTCCGCGGGAAAGCGAGACACGAAAAGAGGTGTAGCCGTTGCAGGTCATAACCTTTGCCGATTATTCCTTCGGTAGCAATACCTACCTGGCGGTAAACGAGGAGACCTCCCAGGCGGTGCTCATCGACGCCGGGGTATCCGCTTCCCAGATCCTCAGCTACCTCGAGGAGCACGGGTTGCAGCTGGTCGCGGTACTGCTTACCCACGGCCATCCCGATCACCTCCTGGGCCTCAAGGAAGTTATCGACGCCGCCGGCGCGCCCGCCTACATGCATCCCTCCGACGCGGCCATGGCGCGGGCCATACCATCGCTTTTCCTGTCCATGATGGGGCTGGACGAGCTGGCGCTCCCCGAGGATTTCCTGCCCCTGCACGACGGGCAGGAGCTGGAGCTGGGCGGCATGCGGTTCAAGGTGCTGCACACGCCCGGGCACTCCGAGGGAAGCGTGTGTTTTCTCTCCGACGGCGTTCTCTTCGCGGGAGACCTCGTGTTCCGCGGCTCCATCGGCCGCACGGACTTCCCCGGGGGCTCCATGCAGACGCTGCTGCGTTCCGTGAAGGAAAAGGTGTTCACCCTCCCGGGAGACACCCGCATCCTCCCAGGACACATGGACGCCACGGTGGTAGGCTGGGAGAAACGCACCAATCCCTTCCTCATAGGGATTTGAATCCTGGCCGCAACCCGCAAGAAGGCGCTCGGGCGCACCCCATTCCGCGACGCGCTGCGGGCCGCGAGGCGGCAAGTCCCGCACCACGGGCAGAATGGGGAGGGCGAGGCAGTCGCGGCGACCACGAACTGGTGAT
>CAKZMC010000186.1 GCA_937128055.1 uncultured Actinomycetes bacterium
TGGCACGTGCCGGTGGACATCACCCTGCTGCGACGCACCCTCCAGCAGGTCATGCAGGACTGCGTGGGCTTCCGCCGCAGCCAGGAGAGCCTGGGGGAGGCGGAGGATTTCCTGAAGAAGAACGGCGAGGTGCTCGGGGTGGAATACCTCAACCCGCAGGGCTACGAGCTCCAGAACATGATCATGCTCGCGTCCCTCATGGTGAGGGCTGCCGGCATGCGCGAGGAGAGCCGCGGATGCCATTTCCGCGTGGACTTCCCGGGCATGGCGGAGTTCTGGCGGCGCCATATCGTTTTCAGGTGGACGGAAGATGGTTTATCCTGGGAGTTGAGGCCGGTGGGGAGCCTGACCGGTTCGGGTTACCGGTGGGAGGAAGAGGTCTAGGGTGGACGAGGATTTCAAGCGCGCGTGCCTGGACGTCGTGCGGAGGGCACTGGACGAGGACCTGCAGAGCACGGGGGACGTCACCACCCGCGTCCTGGTCCCGCCAGGGCGGCGCGCCAAGGGGGTCATCGTGCTGCGGGAGGAGGGCGTGGTCGCCGGCATGCCCCTGGCCTCCATGACCTTCCGGCTGCTGGATTCCAAGGTGAGATTCCAAGCCCTGGTGAGCGACGGCGACCGCGTGCCGGCCGGCAGCGAGCTGGCGGTGGTGGAGGGTAACGCATCCACCATCCTCGAAGGGGAGAGGACGGCACTCAACTTCCTCCAGAGGCTTTCCGGCATCGCCACCATAACGGCCGCCTTCGTGGCTGCCGCCGCGCCGCACGGGGCGGTCGTGATGGATACGCGCAAGACCACGCCGGGGCTGCGCGTGCTGGAGAAGTACGCCGTGCGTGCCGGCGGGGGAAGGAACCACCGCTTCGGCCTCTACGACGGCGTGATCATAAAGGACAACCACATCGTGGCCGTGGGCGGCGCGGCGGAAGCCGTGAGGAGGGCACGGGAGAACCTGGACCGCGAGACGAGCATCGAGGTTGAGGTGCAGAGGCTGGAGGATCTCGAGGAGGCCATCCGTTCGGGAGCGGACGTGGTCATGCTGGACAACCTCTCCGTGGAGGAGGTCGAGGAGGCGGTACGCGCTGCGCGGGGCAGGGTAAAGCTGGAGGTCTCGGGAGGGATAAACCTGGAGAACGTGGCCATGTACGCCGCGACCGGCGTCGATTACATCTCGGTGGGGGCGCTGACGCACAGCGTGCGGGCCCTGGACATCGCCCTGGAGATGGAATTGTGAGGAACGGCGGGAGCCGGAGAAGCGGGAGGTAGATCATGCTGCTGGCCATCGACGTGGGCAATACGCAGACGGTCATAGGCGCCTATCGGGGAGAGGAGCTGGTGGGTAACTGGCGGATCTCCACCGACGCCAACAAGACGGGGGACGAGCTCGCCCTCTACTACCAGGGTTTCTTGGGGTTGAAGGGGCTGACTTTCGCCAGCTTCGACGCCGTGATCATCTCCTCGGTGGTCCCCGCCGCCACCACCGCCCTGGAGCATATGACCAAGGAGTACTGGGAGTTCGACCCCTTCATCCTGGGGCACAACGTGGATGTCGGCATCGAGGTGCTGGTGGAAAACCCGCGCGAGGTGGGGCCGGACCGCCTGGTAAACGCCGTGGCCGCCTACCGCCGTTACGGGGGACCGAGCATAGTGGTGGACTTCGGCACCGCGACCACCTTCGACGCCATCTCCGCCAAGGGGCAATACTTGGGGGGAGCCATCGCCCCCGGTATCGAGATCTCCTCCAAGGCCCTCTTCTCCGCCGCCGCCCGGCTGACCAAGGTGGAGCTGCAACGCCCCGCCTCCGTTATCGGCAAGAACACGTCCTGGAGCATACAGTCGGGCATCGTCTTCGGGTTCGCCGGGCAGGTGGACCGCATCGTGGAGATGATGCGGGAGGAACTGGGCGGGACGAGCAAGGTCATAGCCACCGGAGGGCTGGCCGAGGTGGTGGTATCCGAGTGCCGCTCGGTGCAGCACCACGATCCCCTCCTCACCCTTTACGGGTTGCTCCTCGTCTATCAGCAGATAAGCCAATGATTACCGGCAGGCCGGTGCCAACACCCCGGGGGTCGGCCCCCATTCGTTGCCTTTTATAGGACCAAGGGGGACGCTCCGCCCCTCCCCAGACATACTTTGGGGTCAAACCGCGTTCATGTCTGAGAG
>CAKZMC010000187.1 GCA_937128055.1 uncultured Actinomycetes bacterium
AAGGCCGTCCTCGCCGCACTCGTCGCCTTCGCCGTGGCGGCCGTGCTGACCCCGCTCGTGATCCGCTTCGCGCGGCGCATCGGCGCGCTCGACGCGGGCAAGGAGATCGGCCTGGCCAAGGACCGCACGCCGCTGCTCGGCGGGCTGGCGAAGGGCGTGGCGGTGGCGGCCTCGGCCACGGCCGCCAGCACCCGGCCGCGCATCACCTCGTCCCTCCCCAGGCGGTCCAGGAGCTCAGCCAGCAGGGGGTAGTCTTTCTCGCGCGCCAGTATGCCCGCCCCGCCCATGGTCTCCGGCACCGCCCCCGCGGCGTAGGCTATCACCGGCAGCCCGAAGTGGAAGGCCTCCAGGAGGGGCACGCAGAAGCCCTCGTGCTCGCTCATGGAGATGTAGTAGTGGGAGCGGCGGTAGCAGGCCTTGAGGGCCCCGTCGCTCACCTTGCCCAGGAAGAACACGCGGTCCGCCACCCCCATGCGGCGCGCCAGGGAGAGGAGGGCGGAGTAGTAGGTGTTGATGGGGAGGGGGCCGGCGAAGATGAGGCGGGAGCGCGCGTTGACCCCGCGGTGGTAGCAGAAGAATAGCTTTATCACGTCCTCGCACCTCTTGTTGGGCACCGCCCTTCCCACGTGCAGGAGGTTCGTCTTGCCGTCCGAGAGCCAGCGCGCCAGGCGGGGGTCCTCCTCGGCGGTCTCCAGCTTCTCGACCGGCGGGTGCATGGGGAGCACCCCCGTCCTCTCCTCCGGAAACCCCGCCTCCACCAGCTCCCGCCGGTTGAAGTCGGATACGCCCAGGGCGAGGTCGCACGCCGTGAGCCCGGCCAGCACCTCCCTCCCCAGGGTGCACAGGCGCACCGCCTCGGGCAGGAAGGCATCGTAAAACCCAGGCGGGGTGATGTTGTGGTAGATGAGCGCCTTGCGGTTGCGGCTCTCCAGGAAGAGGCGGTAGTTGTCGCAGTAGAGCCCGTAATGGTAGAGGAGCAGGTCTCCCTCCTCCGCGATGAACTCCCGGTACGCGGCGTCGAAGGAGGCAAAACGCCGCCCGTACTCGTCCATGTCGTAGGCGAAGATGCGCGCCTCGCATCCCAGGCGGACCAGCGCCCGGTGGACGGTCATGGCGATGTTGCCGATGGCGTCGCCCGCGTCGAGACGCGGGACCACCTGGTGAACCCTCAAGCCGTCTTTTCCCCCTTAAGGAAAGCGCGGCCTCCTGCGCTCCAGCCCTTGCAGGAGAAGCCCCGCTTCTCCATCGCCGCCTAGGGAAGTGCCCCCCGCCTCATCAGAGCGGTTGTCTTTCCCCCTCTCGGCCGCTTCGTCCCCGCCGACCCCTACCCGCGTTGCTCGTCCCGCGGTTACCTGAAG
>CAKZMC010000188.1 GCA_937128055.1 uncultured Actinomycetes bacterium
CCACGCCCCGATCCCCGGAGGAACTGCGGGACCTTGAACTCGAGGGTCGCGGTGCACACCAGCCGCGTGCCGCCCATCTCCACCCACGCCGATCCCTCGGCGTGGGCTATGTAATTCCTGATGATGGTCATGCGCCGCAACTCGTGCGCCTTCCGGCCGTCACGCCTGGACATGCCATCCTCCTTCCAGGCTCACCGTCATGCCCTCGCGCGCGGGCACGATCTCTCCCCTATAAGTCTCCCCCGCCTCGCGCACGATATCAAGCACGTCGAAGGTGGGCCAGATGTGGGTGAGCATTAGCTTCCTCGCGCCCGCCGTCGCCGCCGTCGCTCCCGCCTGTCTGGAGGTCATGTGCCCGTGGGACGCTTCCTCCTCATACGCGGCCGGCAGGGTGGCCTCGCATATGAACAGGTCCGTTCCCCGCGCGGCCTCCTCCACCCCCGGGCAGGGCGACGAGTCCGAGGAATAGGCGACACGCCACCCGGGGCCCTCGAGGCGCAGGGCATAGCCTTCCACCGGGTGACGGGTGGGAAAAGCGCGCAGCGTGATGTCCCCCACGCCGTAATCCCTCCCCGCCTCCAGGACCTCGGGCGCGAAGACCCTCTCCAGGTACTCACGGGAATCCTCCCCCAGTATCCTGCCCATGATCCCCAGGCCGTCCCCGGGAAGCAAGAGGCGCTGTCCCCACGGCCTGTCGGGGTGGAAACGCAGGGCGTAGAAGAGGGGGTAGAGGTCGCCGAAATGGTCGATGTGCATGTGGGTGATCACCACCGCGTCGATCTCCGTCAGGCGCGCCTCCCGCAAGAGGTTCGAGAGGCACCCGTTGCCGAGCTCCAGTACCAGGGAGGTCCCTCCCTCACGTACCAGAAAGCCGTTGGTGGCGCCTCCCGGGCGCGGGTAGGTGCCCGAAGCGCCGAGCACGGTGAGCCTCATCCCGCCACCTCCCGCAGCGGTAACCTCACCTTCTCCACTTCCGCCACCTCCGGTCCCAGAAAAAGGCGGGCCAGGTCCCTGGCCTTTTCCGCGTCCCCTGTGAACAGGAAGCGGTGGACGGGCGGCTCTCCGCGTTCGCGCATGAAGCCCCTGCGCACCAGGTTCTCCTCCACCTCCCTTGCCACCTCCTGGTCGGAGCTGATGAGCCTTATCCTCTCCCCCGCAACCCTGGCGATGACGCCGCGCAGCAGGGGGTAGTGGGTGCAGCCCAGCACTATCGTGTCCACCTGGCGCCTCAGCAGGGGCTTGAGGTACGCCCGCACTTCCTCTTCCACGCCTGCCCCCTCT
>CAKZMC010000189.1 GCA_937128055.1 uncultured Actinomycetes bacterium
TGATCAGCGACAATTAGAATTCCCGGCCAACGACAATTAGAATTCCCGTTCGCGGGACGGTACAACTATCTAAGACCCACAGGAAGGAGGCTTAGATGGTTACCGATCAACAGGTAAGGAGGCTATTGTCGCTGATGCAGAAGAAGACGTTGGTGCAAGCCGCCGCCGAAGCCGGGATGGACGAAAAGACGGCCAGGAAGTGGCGGGATTCCGATAAGCTCCCCAGTCAATGCAAGCAGCCCAGGACCTACCGAACGCGGCCTGATCCTTTCGCTGATGTCTGGGAAGAGGTAAGGGGATTCCTGGAGGAGAGCCCGGGGCTCGAGGCCAAAACCCTCTTCGATTATCTGCAGAGAAGATACCCGGGGACCTTCCAGGATGGACAGCTCAGGACACTGCAGAGGAAGGTCAAGGCATGGAGGGCCACGGAGGGGCCGCCCAAGGAAGTCTTCTTCCCCCAGGTACATACTCCCGGCAGGCTGTCGCAGTCCGACTTCACCCACATGACGTCGCTGGGTATCACCATCGCGGGAGAGCCGTTTGCCCACCTCCTCTATCACTTCACCCTGACCTACTCCAACTGGGAGACGGGGCAGGTGTGCTTCTCGGAGAGCTTCGAGGCCCTCTCCAAGGGGCTGCAGGACGCCCTGTGGGAGCTGGGAGGGACCCCCGCCTGTCACCGCACCGACCGCCTGACCGCCGCGGTGGCCAAGCCGGAGTCGCCCGAGGAGTTCACCCGCAGATACGAAGCTCTCCTATCCCATTACGGCATGAAGGGGACAAAGTCACGGGTCGGCAAGGCCAATGAGAACGGCGATATCGAGCAGTCCCATTACCGCATGAAGCGAGCGGTGAATCAGGCGCTCATGCTCAGGGGCAGCCGAGATTTCTCCTCGCGGGCCGAATACGACGCTTTCCTGCAGGACCTCTTCCGCCGGCGTAACGCCGGGAGGACGGAGAGGCTATCCGAGGAACTCCCCCTGCTCGGGCGCCTGCCGCAGAGGCGCACCGAGGACTTCACGCGCCTCAAGGTGGGGGTGGGCAAGTCCTCCACCATCCGGGTGAAGTCAAACACCTACTCGGTCCCCTCGCGCCTCATCGGCGAGGAGGTGGACGTGCGCGTGCATGCGGACCGCCTGGAGGTCTTCTACGCACAAAGGCTCCTGGAGGTCATCCCCCGCCTGCGGGGAAAGGGCGGCCATCTGGTGCAGTACCGCCATATCATCGACTGGCTTCAGAGAAAGCCCGGCGCCTTCGCAAACTACCGCTACCGTGCCGATCTCTTCCCCTCCAGCCGTTTCCGGGTCGCCTACGACGTCCTCATCAATAACTCCCCCCACCGCGCCGACCGTGAATACCTGTCTCTTTTAAAGCTCGCGGCAAACGAGGGCGAGGCCAGGGTGGAGAGTGCCATCAGGTTGCTCCTGGACACCTCCGAGGAGATATCGGCGGATATGGTCCAGGAGATCCTCTCCTGGGAGATGGACGAAGCCTCCCTGGCCGAGGTGTTCGTACCCAGCGCCGACCTCGGGGCCTATGACCTGCTGCTTGAGGGGGCGGGGATGCCGTGAACGCCAAAGACAGCGATATCGAGCTCATCTCCTCGCGCCTGCGCGAGCTGCGCCTCCCCGCCATGAGGGAGTGCTTCCGGGAGGAGGCGGAGCGGGCACGGGCAGAGGAGCTGTCCTTTGAGGAATACCTGGGCGAGATCGTACGCCTGGAGATGGAGTCGAGGCGGGCCCACCGCGTGGAGAGAAGGCTGCGCGAATCCAGGTTGCCGCGGGATAAAAATCTCGCCTCCTTTGACCAGAGGCGCCTTCCCCCGGGTGTCAGAAGCCAGGTGAGGGTGATCCTGGAGGGTGATTTCCTCTCCCGGGCGGAGAACGTGCTCGCCTTCGGGGGCGTGGGAGCGGGCAAGACGCACCTGCTTTCCGCCATCGGACAGGAGCTTGTATATTCCGGCGCCCGGGTCATCTCCTACAGCTGCCCCCTGCTCATGCAGGAGCTCATCGCCGCCAAGCGCCGGCTGGAGCTCGAGAAGAAGCTGAAGAAGCTCCGGGCCTTCGATGTCGTCATCATCGACGACCTGGGGTACGTGACCCACGAGCGAGAGGAGATGGAGGTGCTGTTCGCTCTCATCTCCGACCGCTACGAGAGGAAGAGCATCATGCTCTCCTCCAACCTTCCCTTCTCACGCTGGGAGCATATCTTCGGCGATGCCATGACCGCCGCCGCCGCCATCGATCGCCTGGTTCATCACTCCGTCATACTCGAGCTCAACCTGCCATCCTACAGGCTGGAGCAGCGCAACACCGGCAAGAGCAGGAAGAAATCGGCGGAGGGAGGTGATACGAAAAAGGAGTCCAAGC
>CAKZMC010000190.1 GCA_937128055.1 uncultured Actinomycetes bacterium
AGCAACCGTCATATTTACGCCCAGGTCATCGATGATACCTCGGGCCGCACCCTGGTCAGCGCCTCCACCATGGAGAAGGGCGTGGAAACGACCGGTAAGAGGAAGGCGGAGGCGGCCATGGAGGTGGGACGCCTTCTCGCGCGGAGGGCGCGCGAGAAGGGGGTGAACAGGGTGGTCTTCGACCGGGGGGGGAACCTCTACCACGGCAGGGTAAAGGCGCTGGCGGAGGGAGCCCGGGAAGAGGGGCTGGAATTCTGATGGCAAGCGCGAAATACTGGAGGTAGCCGATGCCCAAGATAGACCCGACCGTCCTCGAGCTCGAGGAGCGCGTGATACACATCAACCGCGTGGCCAAGGTGGTGAAGGGAGGCCGCCGTTTCAGCTTCACCGCCCTGGTGGTGGTGGGAGACAAGGCGGGGCTGGTCGGATACGGTTACGGGAAGGCCCGCGAGGTCCCGCTAGCCATCCAGAAAGGCGTGGAGAAGGCGAAGCGCAGCCTCTTCAAGGTTCCCACGCGGGGCACCACCATTCCCCACCAGGTGGTGGGGAAGTTCGAGTCCTCGCGCGTGCTCCTCAAGCCGGCAAGGGAGGGGACCGGCGTGATAGCTGGGGGACCGGTGCGGGCGGTGATGGAGCTCTCCGGTATCCAGGATGTGCTGACCAAGACCTACGGGTCGCGCAACCCGGTGAACGTGGTCAAGGCCACCGTGCACGGGCTGAAGACCATCAACAGGTCGCGTGAGGTGGCCGAGATGCGCAGGGTGGAGCTGCGCAAGACGGAGGGGGCGGTGCGCGCATGAGCGGGGGGGAGAGGAAGCTGCGCATCACCCTCGTACGCAGCCTCATCGGGCGCCCGCGGGCGCAGAGGCGCACGGTGCGAGCCCTGGGATTGAAGCGGGTGAACCATACCGTGGTGCAAGAGGATTCCCCGGAGATCAACGGGATGATACGAAAGGTCAGCCACCTGTTGCGCGTGGAGCCCCTGGAGGAGTGAACGATGGCCATGAAGATACACGACCTTAAGCCGGCGCCGGGGTCCACCCGCGCCCCCAAGAGAGTGGGGCGGGGCCGTTCCTCCGGCCACGGGAAGACGAGCGGCCGGGGAATGAAAGGCCAGAAGGCGCGCGGCAAGACCCGCGTCGGCTTCGAGGGCGGGCAGATGCCCCTGCAGCGCAGGGTACCCAAGCTGCGCGGGTTCAAGCCCCGGGAAAAGAAGGAATACCACCTGGTGAACGTGGAGAAGCTCAACCTCTTCTCCGACGGGGACCTGGTTACCCCGCAGGCGCTGGTGGAAAAGGGCATCCTGCGGAAACTCCAGAGAGAGGTGAAGGTCCTGGGAAGGGGGACGCTGGAGCGCAGGCTCACGGTGAGGGCGCACGCCTTTACCCGTGGGGCGGTGGCCAAGATAGAGGCCGCCGGGGGAAGCGCAGAGGTGGTCTGACTTGCTGCGGACCTTTCGCAACATCTACAAGGTCGTAGACCTGCGCCGCAAGATCCTCTTCACCTTCCTCATCATCCTACTCTACCGCTTGGGTTCGTCCATCCCGTCCCCGGGGGTGAACACCCAAGCCCTGACGAAGTTGGTGGAGGAGGGGGGGATCCTGGGTTTCCTGAACTTCTTCTCCGGCGGGGCGCTCTCGCACCTGGCGGTATTCGGGCTGGGGATCATGCCCTACATCACCTCCGCCATCATCATGGAGATGCTGGTGGCGGTGATCCCCAAGCTCAAGGAGTGGCAGGAGGAGGGCGAATCCGGCCGCCGCAAGATCACCCAGGTCACGCGCTACCTGACCCTGGTCCTTGCCCTCATGCAGTCCATCGGCCTGGTGTGGCAGTTCTCCCGGCCCCGGGACATCGGCAATGAGACGGTACGTATCATCGAGTTCACCTGGATGAAGGGCATCGTCATCGTGCTTGCCCTCACGGCCGGGATGGCCTTGTTTTTTTTTAATGGGACGCCGACCACCGAGAGGGGGATAGGGAACGGCATGTCCATCCTCATCTTCACGTCCATCATCGCCCGCGTACCCTTCGAGTTCAAGACCATGATCACCCAGACGGAGCTGCGTTACGGCAACGTGGCGTACGGCTACGTCATCTCGGCTGTGATGTCCCTGGCGGTGATCGTCGCCGTGATCTACCTGGACCAGGGGGAGAGGCGTATCCCGGTGCAGTACGCCAAGCAGATAAGGGGGAGGCGCATGACCATGGGCGGGTCCACTTACCTGCCCCTGAAGATCAACACCTCGGGTGTCATCCCCATTATCTTCGCCTCCTCGATCATCTTCTTCCCCACCATGCTCGCCCAGTTCATCCCGGCCCTGGAGGGAGTCGCCACCCATCTCACGCAGGGGTGGCTCTATTTCGCCGTATATAGCTTCCTCATCATCTTCTTCGCCTATTTCTACACCTACATAGTCTTCGATCCCTTCACCCAGGCCGAGCACCTGAAGAAATACGGTGCCTTCGTACCCGGTATCAGGCCGGGCACGCCCACCGCCACCTATTTCGGCAAGGTAATCAACCGCATCACCCTTCCTGGCTCCATAGCGCTGGCGGCCATCGCGCTCTTGCCGGCGGTGATGTTCTATTTCTTCGGGACCCAGGAGATTCCTTTCGGCGGCGCTGCCATCATGATCATCGTCGGCGTGGCCCTGGAAACCATGAAGCAGATCGAGGCACAGCTGCAGATGCGCCACTACGAGGGCTTCCTGCGATGAAACGGGCTTGAGGAGAAAGGTGCACAAGATCAACCTGATTCTTCTGGGTCCGCCGGGGGCCGGTAAGGGCACCCAGGCGGACAGGATAAGCGAGATCTATGGCATACCGCATATCTCCACCGGAGACATCTTCCGGGAGAACCTCAAGAAGGGAAGCGAGCTCGGCCTGCGCGCCAAGGAATACATGGACCGGGGAGAGCTGGTCCCCGACGAGGTGGTCATAGGCATCGTGCATGACCGCCTGGCGGAGCCGGACTGCGAGAGAGGGTTCGTGCTGGATGGTTTTCCCAGGACGGTGGCCCAGGCCGACGCCCTCAAGGAGATGCTGGCCGGCACGGGACGCGGCATAGACCATGTGCTGAATATCCGGGTTCCAGACGAGGTTGTGGTGGAGAGGCTGACGGCGCGCCGCACCTGCCGCGCCTGCGGAGCCATCTACCACCTGGTGTTCAACCCCCCGAAGGAGGAGGGGAGATGCGATTCCTGCGGGGGGGAGCTGTACGTGCGTGATGACGACCGCGAGGAGACGGTGCGCGCGCGCCTGGAGGAGTACGAGGCCAAGACGCAGCCTCTCATCGCTTACTACCGCGGCGAGGGACTGCTGCGGGATATCGAGGGCGATGCGGATATGGAAGCGGTCCTGGCGAATATAAGGAAGGTGCTGGGTTGATCCCTCTCGCGGGAGCCGGCAGCGGCAAATGCAAGTTGCGCACCGGGGCAGGGAGTTCCGGGCGACCGGCGTTGCGGGTAACGATCGCATGATCATCAGGAAATCGAGGGAGGAAATAGGCAAGATGCGCGAGGCCGGGCGCATAGTGGCCGGGGTGCTGGACATGCTCGTGGAGCACATCAGGCCCGGGGTCGCCACCGAGACGCTGAACCGCCTGGCGGACGAATATATAAGGGAGAGAAACGGAGTGCCCTCCTTCCTGGGATACCGGGGATTTCCGGCCTCCATCTGCACGTCCATCAATGATGTGGTGGTGCACGGCATCCCCGGGAAGACGAGGATGAAGGAGGGGGACATCATCGGCATAGACGTGGGAGTCATACTCGACGGCTACCAGGCGGACGCTGCGCGCACCTACGCGGTGGGGGAGATCAGCGAGGTGGCGGCAAGGCTCATGGAGGTGACCAGGAGGTCGCTGCAGGCGGGGATCGCCGCCTGCCGCGCCGGGAACCGCCTGGGAGACGTTTCCCACAGCATCCAGCGCGTGGTGGAGGAAGGGGGTTTCTCGGTGGTGGTGCAGTTCGTGGGCCACGGGATAGGCAGGGATATGCACGAGGAACCGCAGATCCCTAACTTCGGGCCTCCGGGAAGGGGCCCCGTCCTGCAGCCGGGGATGACCTTCGCGCTGGAGCCCATGGTCAACGAGGGCACCTACGAGGTGAGGGTAGAGGATGACGGCTGGACGGTGCGCACCGTGGACCGCAAGCTCTCCGCCCACTTTGAACACACGGTAGCCGTCACCGAGGGGGAACCCATGATACTGACCCTCGCTTGAGAACGGGGATGGCGGTGACAGGTAGGGTGGCCGGAAGCGGGCCGGGACGGGAAGCGGAAACGGCCTGGTCGCGGGGCCGGTGAAGGCGCCTCCGGGTTAATGAGGATGAAGGGGCGCTCCCTTGCACGTGGACGTCGCGGGGAGCCTGCCCCGAAGGCAGAGGCCCCGGGGGGCAATTTCTGGACGAACGGTAGCGAGTTTGTTAGTATATAAATTCTGGTGCGAAAAGAATTGACGCGCCCTGAAAGGGGTGGCGTTGGGAGAGTGAGGAGTGGCGAAGAAGGAAGGCTCCGTAGAGGTCGAGGGAACCGTCCTGGAACCGCTGCCGAACGCCATGTTCCGGGTGGAGCTGGACAACGGCCATAAGTTGCTGGCGCACATCTCCGGGAAGATGAGGATGCACTATATAAGGATTTTGCCCGGTGACCGGGTGGTGGTCGAAATCTCTCCCTATGACCTTACCCGGGGCAGGATAGTCTATCGCTACAAGTAGCGCGGAACCGGAAAGGAAGAAACTGTAAATGAAGGTCAGGCCTTCGGTGAAGAAGATGTGCGACAAGTGCAAGGTAATACGCCGTCACGGCAAGGTCCTTGTCATCTGCCAGAACCCCCGCCACAAGCAGAGGCAGGGTTAGGTCGAGGAGGTAAGTCATCTTGGCGCGTATAGCGGGCGTGGATCTTCCCAGGGACAAGCGGGTGGAGGTGGCCCTCACCTACATCTACGGCATCGGTGTTTCCACCTCCCAGAAGGTGCTTCGCGACTGCCAGGTCGATCCCAACACCAAGGTGCGCAACCTCACCGACGAGGAGGTGGTGCGGCTGCGCAGCTATATAGACCAGAACCTCAAGGTCGAGGGCGACCTGCGGCGCGAGGTGGCTCAGAACATCAAGAGGAAGATGGAGATAGGCTGCTACCAGGGACTGCGCCACCGCGTCGGGCTGCCCGTGCGCGGCCAGCGCACCCACACCAACGCCCGCACGCGCAAGGGACCGCGCAAGACGGTGGGCGTGAAGCGCAAGAAGAAATAGGAGAAGCGGTTTCAGGGAATAGGTAGCGGAAGACCACGGGAGGTTGCCAGTTGGCCAAGCCGACGAGAGGAAGAGGCAGGGGAAAGAAAAGGGAAAAGAAGACGGTGTTGCACGGTGAGGCGCATATAAAGTCCACCTTCAACAACACCATCATCACCATAACCGACAAGAACGGGGACACCCTGACCTGGAGCAGCTCGGGAACGGTGGGTTTTAAGGGCTCGCGCAAGAGCACTCCCTTCGCCGCCCAGCTGGCCGCGGAGAACGTGGCCAGGAAGGCGCAGGAGTTCGGGATGAAAAAGGTGGATGTTTTCGTGAAGGGACCGGGCTCGGGGCGCGAGACGGCCATCCGCACCCTCCAGGCGAACGGCCTGGAGGTGGTGAGCATCACCGACGTCACTCCCCAGCCGCATAACGGGTGCCGTCCCAAGAAGAGAAGAAGAGTGTAGGAGTGAGGCGATATGGCCCGCAACCTGGAACCTTCCTGCAAACAGTGCCGTCGTGAGGGGGAGAAGCTCTTCCTCAAGGGCAGCCGCTGCGAAACCGACAAGTGCGCCATGGAGAGGAGGTCTTACCCGCCCGGCGAACACGGGCGAGGAAGGATCAAGGAGACGGAGTACCTGCTGCAGCTGCGGGAAAAGCAGAAGGCGAAGCGCATCTACGGGGTGCTCGAGAGGCAGTTCCGGCGCTATTACGGCAAGGCCTCCCGCCAGCAGGGGATCACCGGCGAGAACCTTCTTTACCTGCTGGAGACGAGGCTGGACAACGTGGTTTACCGGGGAGGGCTGGCCTCCTCGCGCCAGGACGCCCGCCAGCTGGTGCGCCACGGGCATGTCATGGTGAACGGCCGCAAGGTCAACATCCCCTCCTACGAGCTGAGGGTGGGAGACGTGGTGGAGCTGAAGGAGAAGAGCCGGGATCTGGTAAGGGTGATACAGGCGGTGAGGGCGGCAGAAGGGAGGCCGGTGGCGCCCTGGTTGAAGGTGGACCTCGAGAAGCGTCGCGTGGAGGTCCTGTCACGCCCCAGGCGCGAGGACATCGACGTTCCGGTGAAGGAACATCTTATCGTGGAGCTCTATTCCAAGTAGGGTACGGATAGGAGGGAATATACCTTGGTTCTGGAAATGCAGAAACCGCATGTCGAGGTGGAGAAGCTCGAGGACTCCTACGGAAGGTTTATCGTGGAGCCCCTGGAGCGAGGGCTTGGACACACCCTGGGCAACTCCATACGCCGCATCCTGCTTTCCTCCATCCCGGGCGCGGCGATCACCTCCTTGCGCATCGAGGGAGTGGTGCACGAGTTCACCACCATCGAGGGGGTCAAAGAGGACACCATGGACATCATCCTCAACCTGAAGGGGGTCATCCTGCGCATCCACGACGAGGGCCAGCACTCTCTCTTTATCGACGTCACCGGCCCCAGGACGGTGACGGCCGGTGACATACAGGCCCCCGCGGAGGTGGAGATCGTCAACCCCGACCTGAAGATATGCACCATGAACGGCAAGGGCAAGCTGAAGATGGAAATGACCGCCCAGAAGGGAAGGGGGTACGTCTCCGCGGAGCACCTGGGAGGGATACGCGAGGTGGCGGGGACCATCCCGCTGGATGCCATGTTCTCCCCGGTGGTGCGCGTCTCCTACCAGGTGGAAACGACGCGCGTGGGGCAGCGTACGGACTATGACAAGCTGATCCTGGAGGTAAACACCAACGGGAGCATAGATCCCAAGGATGCCCTGGTGAGGGCGGCGCAGATACTCGCCGGGCACATAGGCATCTTCATGGGGCTCGCCGAGGGCGAGGAGGGCGAGCTGGCGAGCATCTTCTCGGCGGAGCCTCAGCGCGCGGGAGGCAAGGAGATGCAGATGCCCATCGAGGATCTCGACCTGCCGGTGCGGGTGCTGAACTGCCTGCACCGCGGCGGGATAAACACGGTGGGGCAGTTGATCGAGAGGACGGAGGAGGACCTGCTCGCCCTGCGCAGCTTCGGGGCGAGGTCCATCGAGGACGTGAAGGAAAAGCTGGAGAAGAGAGGCCTCGGCCTGCGAGCCAAGTGATCTCCGCGATCCGGAAACCGTAGCGACGATAACGAGGGGTTGAGCCATGCCGCAGCCGAAGAAAGGCAGGAGACTGGGGGGCAGCGCCTCCCATCAGCGTTCCATGCTGGCCAACCTGGCCAGGGAATTGATCGAGCATGAGAGGATAAGGACCACCCAGGCCAAGGCGAAGGAGGTGCAGCCCCTGGTTGACAAGCTGGTGGGCCTAGCCAAGCAGGGGGACCTGCACGCCCGCCGGCAGGCGCTGGCTATCATCACCGACCGTGACGCGGTGCACAAGCTGTTCGCGGAGATCGGGCCGCGCTACGAGGACCGCGAGGGAGGCTACTGCCGGGTGGTGAAGATAGGGCCCCGCCAGGGCGACGCCGCGCCCATGGCCGTCATCGAGTTCGTATAGCAACACTTGGGGAAAGGGCCCATTCGTTGCCTTTTCCTTCCTTCTTCCGGTCGGGCCGGGGGATAGGGCTCACTCCGCGACGCGCGGCCTTGCGCAGGCCACTCTTTTTCCGCAAGGCATGCTATATTGCAATATTTGCCCCTACGCCCTTACTGGGTATGAGGCCGCTTGCGATGTCGCTCGCCCGACCCCCGGTCCCGGCCTGGCGTGATTTATATGATTCATATGGAGTTGCGGGGACAGGGCCCGGACATGTCCTTGAGAAACATGGACGGGGCCTGTCCTTAAGACCCTTTAACAGATATATTCTGGGGCTAGTTCTCGTTCATGTCTGAAGGTTAACCAAGGTAGAGGGTTTCTGCCCCCTTCCTTGACCTTACCCTTTTCTTCTTCAGGCTCGGAGCCTTGGGGTAAAGGTTTGGGCGAGCGGGAGGGGGGTAAAATCGGTGTATGGCAAACTACATGATGACGCTGGCGTACGACGGAACCGAATACAAGGGTTTCCAGGTGCAACCGGGGCTTCCCACCGTGCAGGGCGCGCTCGAGGAGGCGCTCGGTCGTGTGGCGAGGCTTTCCTCACCGCTTTATGCGGCGGGAAGGACGGATGCGGGGGTGCATGCCAAGGGACAGGTGGTGAGCTTCCATGCATCCCTGCGGGTGGAGGCCGCTAGGCTGACCCGCGCCTTGAACGCGCTCCTTCCGGATGACATCGCCGTTATCTCCTGCCGCGAGGTGGATGAGGGTTTCCATGCGCGCAGGGATGCGGCCGCCCGCGCATATTCCTATTATTTCCATACGGGTGACTCTCCTTGCCCTTTCCGCCGTCGCTACACGCTGCACGTTGACGGGCAGCTCGATGAGAAAGGGATGGAGGAGGCCCTGCGCGCCGCCCTCGGCGTGCACGACTTCACCTCCTTCTGCCGCCGGGAGGAGGGAAGGTCCGCAACGCGCGAGGTCTACGAGGTGGAGGTCTCGAGGCGGGGTGATCTTCTACGCGTGCGGGTGAAGGCGAACGCCTTCGCTTGGATGATGATGCGCATGCTCTGCGGGAGCCTGCTCGAGGTGGGCAAAGGCAGGTGGTCCCCGCAGCGGTTCCGCGAGGTACTGGCGGCACGGGACAACTCGCTCTCCGGGCCGGCGCTGCCCCCGCGCGGGCTCTTCCTCGAAGAGGTCTTTTATCCCGCAGGGCCCTGATGCTCGCGCGCCAGGATACCGTGTGGGGCGGTGGAGGAGATAAGCCGGCCTTTTCAGGTGGAGGGATTGGGCGTCAGCGTGATTTGGGAACGGAGGCGCTGCAGGCCTTCCTGCGGGTCATAACCCGCGAGTTCCAGGACCAGCTTGGCGGGAGGAGAAGACGCCTCCCTCACCCAGACCCGGCACTTGCTCTCGTAGCGCAGGTTGCGGAAGTACTCCCAGGCCGCGCTGGAAAGGATATCCTGCGCGCGGTCTCCGGACAAAGCCAGCAGGTAGACATGGAAGGTCGCGCCCCCGCTTTCCTCTTCCCCCTCGCTCACTGGCGTTCCGTATCCGGAGAGCACCTCCGGGAAGTTGCGGGGATCGTACAGGCGGTTGGGCATATCCCCGGCGTCGATCACCTTGACCCCGCTGCCTTCCTTGCTGTAGACCAGGCCGTCCTGGGATAATATAGTAATTGTTTCCTCGCCGGTTGGAGAGGAGCGCAATACGGAGATGGAGAATTCCCCGCCTTCCACGAAGCCCTCGCCCTTCTCGTTCCCGTAGACGGTGTACCCGGAAACCCCTATCCAGGTCTCCACCTCCAGGCGAAAACGGTAGGCGGGGCTCATGCCTAGAGCGCGCAGGGATGCTTCCACCACCTCCCGGTCACGGTCTTCCGCCCCGCTTGGCTGCCGGCCGCAGCCCGTCGCTATGAGGGGAAGCGTGAAGAGGAGTGCGAACAGCAAGATGCGACGCGGGGCGCTCATGAGGACCGGATCACCGCCAGGATTTCGTCGCGCTTCCTTTCCATGAGCTCGCGCGTCTTGGCCTCCAGGTTGAGGCGCAGCAGCGGCTCCGTGTTGGAGGGCCGGACGTTGAACCACCAGTCTTCGTACTCCACGGTGATGCCGTCCAGGCGGTCTATGCGCGCGCCGGCATGGAGCCGCGCGATCTCCTCCAACTTGGACGGGATATCCTCCACCTTGCTGTTGATCTCGCCGGAAGCGTGGTATTTCTTGAAGGGGCGCAGGATCTCGGAGAGCGGCCTGTCTTCCAGGCTGACGATCTCCAGCACGATGGCCGCGGCGATGATCCCGGAGTCGGCGCGGTAGTTATCGCGAAAGTAGTAGTGCCCGGAGTGCTCGCCGGCGAAGATGGCACCCGTTTCCGCCATGGTCTGCTTGATGAAGGAATGGCCCACGCGTTCCCTTATAGGGATACCGCCGTATGCGAGGATGGTTTCCGGGACCACCCAGCTGTTTATGCAGTTATAGATGATCTTCTCGCCGGGGTTGGTCTGGAGGATGCGCCGCGCCACCAGGGCGGTGGTCAGGGAGCCGCTCACCGGCTCTCCCCGGTTGTCCACCAGGAAGACGCGGTCGGCGTCTCCGTCGAAGGCCATGCCCAGGTCCCCACCCGCTTCCTGCACCCAGTGCTGCAGGAGCTCTATGTTTTCCGGCTCGATGGGGCTTGGCTGGTGATGGGGGAAGGAGCCGTCAAGCTCAAAGCAATGGGAGACAAGTTCGCATGGAAGATGTTGGAAAAATGCGGGGAGGATCAGCCCCGCCATGCCGTTGCCGGCGTCCGCGACCACCCGCAGGGGCCGGATGGCCGAGGGGTCGATGAAGCTGAGGACATGCTCGATGTAGCGGGAGAGCATGTCCCTCTCCGCCACCTCGCCGCGGCGCTGGGAGGGAGGGAAATCTCCCGCCAGCACCAGGTCCCTTATCTGTGCAATGCCGGTGTCCTCGCTGATGGGACCCGCGCGGCGGCGGCAGAGCTTCAGCCCGTTGTATTCAGCGGGATTGTGTGATGCGGTGAACATCGCTCCCGGGAGGTCGAGGTCCCCGGAGGCGAAGTAGAGCATGTCGGTGGAGCACAGGCCTATATCGATCACGTCCGCGCCCTGTTCCACGGCGCCCTGGATGAAAGCATGCGATAGGGGCGGGGAAGAGATGCGAACGTCCCGTCCCACCAGGATCTTCTTCTCTTCCAGGAAGGTGACGAAAGCCCTCCCAATGCGGTGAGCCACCTCCTCGTCTATCTGCCGGGGATAGATCCCCCTGATGTCGTAGGCCTTGAAGATACCGGGATCCACGTCCCTCATCCCATCACCTCCTTCGAGACATGCTAAAATTTTAGCATGGTTTCCCCGGGCGGACCGCAGGCGTGCGCCGGGATCCGCGCGGGCGGAGGTTGCGAGAAGGCAGGGTTTGTGAGCCGGTGAATTGCCCTATGCCGGCGCGGGCCCGCGGCTTGCGAGGTATCTCCCACGCAGGGACCGCCGCTCGGGCGACAGAGGAAGGGGGGTTTCCGTGGCCGATGCGGTGAACTTGGACGACGTGCTGGTCCTCGAGGAGAGAGACCCGGGGGGCATGCTACCGGCGGTGGAGGCGTTTCCCAGGCAGTGCAAGGAAGCCCTGCGGCTGGGCAGGGAACTGCCCTCGCTCCCCCCCGCGGATGGTCTGGGGAGGGTGGCCTACCTGGGGATGGGCGGTTCCGCCATCGGGGGAGACGTGCTGCGCATCCTGCTCGAGGAGGCTACGGGACTTACCATGAGCGTGCACCGCTCCTACCGCTTGCCGGTCACGCTGGGGGCGGACACCCTTGCGGTGGTGGCCAGCTATTCCGGCAATACCGAGGAGACCATCTCCGCCTTCGAGGACGCCGTCTACCTGGGATGCCGCGTCCTCGTCGTTTCCTCGGACGGGGAGCTCCTGAAGCGGGCTCGGGTTTCCGGGTTGCCTTACGTGACCGTCCCCCCAGGCCTGCAGCCGCGAGCGGCGCTCGGCTATCTCTCCCTGGCGGCGGCGGTGGTCATGGAGCGCATGGGGCTGCTGCAGGGATTCGTCAAGGTGGCCAGCGATACCGTAGCCCACCTGGAGGATAAGGTAGAGGAATGGGGGCGACTCTCCGCGACCAGCAAGAATTTCGCCAAGCAGCTCGCTCACCGCCTGGCGGGGAAGATCCCCGTGGTCTACGGGACGGAGAGCCTCCTGGGGGTGGCCGCCTATCGCTGGAAGTGCCAGTTCAACGAGAACGCCAAGACGCCCTCCTTCTGCCACGTCCTGCCCGAGATGAACCACAACGAGATAGTGGGCTGGCACGGGCTCGATGATCTCACGCGCCGCGTGGAGACCATCTTTCTCCTCGAGGAGGACGACGATTCACGGGTCGCGAAACGGGTGGAGGCCACGGCGGAGCTCCTGCGCGACAGGGTGGGCGGGGTCACCGTGATCCGTGTCGGCGGCCGTACGCGCACCGAGAAACTCTTCGGGGCCATGTGCCTGGGCGACTTTGTCAGCGTCTACCTCGCCCTTCTCAACGGGGTGGACCCCACGCCGGTGGAGAGCATAG